>NZ_JBQFXP010000010.1:0-223057 GCF_056540905.1 Ruegeria sp. AL1 | reverse complement strand
GCCGTGGAGTTTGAGCGATGAAACAGGATCTTCCCGTTTTTCCGGCCCTTCACGGCTCGACCAGCAGCGGCAAACAGTGGTGCGTTTTGGCTACATAGTCGAAACCGCTCGGCATCTTAAACCCGAATGCAGGAGGATTGATCATGCCCAACGAAAAGCCGGAAGGCGGCTGCGATTGCGGTGAGGTTCGGTATCGGCTTTTGGCTTCACCCTTGATCGTGCATGGGTGCCATTGCCGAAGGTGCCAGCGGCAAACGGGCAGCACGCATGCGGTCAACGCATTGATCGAAGGCAGCAATGTCCTGCTGCTGTCTGGCAATATCATCGAGGATATGGCTGAAACACCGTCCGGTAGCGGACAGAAGATAACCCGCTGTACAAACTGCCATGTCGCGGTCTGGAGCGAGTACCTGCGGTTCGCCAAACGCGTGCCGTCCCTCATCCTGTTCATCCGCGCAGGGACTTTGGACCAACCACACCACCTTCCGCCCGATGTCTATATTCATACCGACAGCAAACAGCCCCATGCGATCCTTAATAACGGAGTGCCGTCTTTCGGAGCTTTCTACGATCTCAGACAGGTCTGGTCAGAAGAGAGTATGAAACGCTTGGCGCAGGCTCGTCACACTCTAGAACCGGCACGGCGCGTGTCCTGAGTGATCTCACAAAACTCACGCAACGGCACAGGACTTATCCCCGAGTGAAGCCATGGCATCTCGGCCTGCGGCCGGGCTGAGATCAAAACCTGTATGTTGCTCCGAAGACAGGTCCTGACTGGTCGAACTCAAAGTCGTTCCCGTTGATCTCGTGCTCGAATGCGATATAGCGATAACCGCCGCGCAGCACCCATTTTTCATTGATGGCATAGTCGGCCGTTGCCAATATCTGCCATGTTTCGCTTCCGCTTCTGAACCCGCCGTAATCCACAAATCCTGTCGCGGCCCATTTGTCCGACAGCGTGTAGCGCAGGCGCGCAGCGATGAGGGGATCAATCCAGTTGTCATCGGCGCTGAAAGAGACACTGGGCGCGGTCCCTGCGGTCAGTGTCAGGTCCGTCTCTGTCCGGAACCATCGGAAGCCCCCGGCTGCGTCAATTTTGACCTTGTCGCTCTCATATACCTGATATGCGAGATAGCCGCTGAAGAACTGTGTTCTGTCTGAAGTCTCAAGACCCGAAAAAGCGGGCCCCGGTGTGCTGTTGCTGAAAGACAGATCCGTAAAGTTATAGTCTCCGAGAATGCTCCACTGGCCATTGGATACCGAAAACGCGCCAAAAAAAGCGACATCCAGATTGCTCAGGGCGTCTGAGAAGCTCAGACTCCCTTCCAGAGTTCCCTGAGGTGTTTGCAGAGAGATGTCGGTTTCCGGCGTGAACAGATAGATTGTAGCCTCAGCGGTCCAATCGTTCGCTTGTGCAACAGCGGATGTTGCTAAAAATGCGGTGGAACTCAGGCAAAGTGTTTTGATTGCCGATTTGATAGCCATGATGTCCCTCTTATAGTTTTATTTGGCCAAAGTCGCGGATAAGTCACGTGCGGCCAGTGCGTCTTTCGGATCGCGTTTCTGCCATGCTGCGGAGAAACCGGGTGGATGTAAAATCATTTTTTCGCATGAGGTCTGCATATGGCGCGAAATGACAAATGTGGCGGAATATCATAAAGCATCGCCACCTGCATGAGCGTTGTAATCTATTCAGGGACGGTTGCACAGACCGTGACGAATTCCCCCGGAATGGCGTAGCCACCTGTTTGGTCTCGGAAGCAAGCGACCGAGTTCAGGAATTCGCGCCTGACATCGGCCATCGTCACGTCGTCAAAGCGTTTGACGGCCATCGCGACAGGTCCACCCAACATCATCGCACGGCTGAGGTTCACAGCATTGACGAAGTCCAAAGTTTCCGTTTGGCGAATTTCGTGGATATCCGTCAGGCCAGCGGCTTTGAAATCCATCTGCAGTGCCCCAGGAGCCCCCGAAGCGAAAAACATGGGACACACTTCCGATGCAACCCGCGCGTCTACAATCGGGAAAATCTCGGCCCAGCGACAATTCTTGCGTTCTCCCCAGATCGTCGCAGCCACTTTCCCGCCGGGGCGAACAGCGCGTGCCATTTCGGTCAGGGCTTTTCGGGGGTCAGGCATATACATCAGCCCCAATGCGCAGATGGCCGTATCAAAGCTGTTATCCTCGACAGGCAGATCTTCTGCTCCCATTCTGGCAACCGACACGTTCGGGATATTCTCTGCCTCGCAGTGCTGTGTGACCTGACGCGTCATCTCTTCAGAAAGGTCCGTCGCAAAAACACGACCGGTCCGGCCCACCGCACGGGCAGCGCGGAGTGTGACCATTCCGGTCCCGCACGCGGTTTCCAGAACGGTCTGACCGGGTTGCAGATCGGCCATCCGAAGCAGCGTATCTTGCGCCGGTCGCAATTGATCCGACCAGTCATGGTGATAATATGCGGCTGCCGCGTCCCAGCCATAGCGCTGAATTCGAAGTTGTAGTTTGGCGTCCATCCCTTAACCCTCCTGCGCGATCTGCACATCAACCTGAACGGAATGCGGATCCTGCAATGCGATCAGCCACGGGTCATTTCCAAGCCCTTCAGCGACAATTTCGCCAAGTTCCGCTTTGGTCGCGGTGCTGGTCAGCATGATCCTGAGTTGTATGTTTTCCGGGCCAGCCGAAACGCCGTCCATTCCGAACATACCTCGATTGTCCCAATCCATAGTCAGGTCCACAGCTATGTCGGATACCGGGACGCCGTTCCGCTCTGCCGCGATGCGCAGGCCCATGACGATGCATGCGCTTAGACAGGCGCGGCCAAATACACCGGGTGTGGGCGCTTGACCCGTTCCACCCATAATGGCCGGCATGTCACATGCCAGCACTGAATCGCCTTCACAACAGGTTGTCAGAAAGCCGGTTTCCGAGGTCGCGCGTGTTTGTGTGCTTTGCCGCGCAGCTTTTGGCCTTTGGACAAAGGCACGCCGGTTGCGCTCAAGCGCGGTTGTGATGACGGATGAAGCTGCCATGTCAGGTTCCCCTATGGATGCAGTTCATCTTCCGGCGTCCTTGAATTTCCGGCCAGAGTACAAAATGGAGTGAACCCGGTACAGAAAATGGACTGGATCGGTGGAGTGCGCCTGAATAAACTGAGCGCTCGGGAGGCGCGCTATGCCAAAGCAAAACAACATGCTTTTCTGTCCGATCAACATGGCCTGCGAGGTTCTGCAGCCGCGATGGACCATCCACATCCTGACAGAACTGCGCTGGGGCTCGACGCGGTTCAATGATATCCGGCGGGGTATCCCCGGGATTTCTCCCACGCTGCTGGCCAAAAGGTTGAAAACCCTTCAATCGCAGGGTCTGGTTCGACGGGTGGAAAATCCTGCCAATGGGGCCATCGACTATATCCGTACAAATGCGGCGGTTGAGCTTGACCCCATCATTACAGAGTTGGGCAAATGGGCCTATCGCAATACCTCGGTTCAGGATCTCAGCTGCAAGACGCAGCCGTCAGCTTTCGTGTGGAACCTGCGATTGAGCATTGACAGCGGGGCAATGCCGAACCGGCGGGTGGTGATGAAACTGACATTCCCGGAACAGGCGGCTGATCAGCGCAACTTCTGGATCATGTGCCGCCCCGGCTTTGACGTTGATGTGTGTTTCCTTGATCCGGGCTTCGATGTGGACTTGTTCATCACAGCAGAGTTCGACGCGCTGGTTTCGGCGTATTTTGGGTATTCCAAGCTGATGCACCAAATCTCGGCAGAGCGCATAACCCTGCTTGGGGACGCGGCGCTGGCCAACACGATCAACCAGTGGCTCATCCTCAGCTCCTATGCGAGTGATCAGGAAGCCGGTCGTCTTGTTGGTGCATCCTGATGCATCATATCCCGGGCTATCGCGTCCCCAACCGTCTTCACAATTTCAGAAGATGCGGCAAAGCTGGCAATTGTGATTTGCTTTGAAACCCTTCCAAAATAATTCTGGGCAAGAGGCGCGCACAAGAATGCCCGCTTTCAAAACAATCACCAAGGGAGTTAAGAGTTTGCAACTTCGCAAAATGTTACGACTTAAGGCCGTGGCGGTTACAGCGCTTCTTGCGCTTTCCGCTGCTGCAACGGCCCAGGACGCTAAGCCCAATTTTCTGATTATCTGGGGCGATGATGTTGGATGGAACAACACGTCGGCCTACAACCGCGGCATGATGGGCTTTAGAACGCCCAATATCGACCGGATTGCCAACGAGGGCGCGATGTTCACGGATTGGTATGGTCAGCAAAGCTGTACCGCCGGGCGCGCCGCCTTCATTACAGGTCAAAGCCCGTTTCGCACTGGTCTGTTGAAAGTTGGTTTGCCTGGGGCACCAGAAGGGTTGTCCGAACTGGATCCGACGATTGCAGGCCTGTTGAAAGAGCAGGGGTACATGACGGCGCAGTACGGCAAGAACCATCTGGGTGATCTGGACCACCATCTTCCGACCAATCACGGATTCGATGAGTTCTTTGGCAATCTCTATCATCTGAACGCCGAGGAAGAACCCGAACATCCCGACTATCCCAAGGATGCTGCGTTCCGCGAACAGTTCGGTCCCCGTGGTGTTCTGCGCACGTCATCCGATGGTCAAATCGAAGATACAGGACCTTTGACGCGCAAGCGTATGGAAACGGTCGACGAAGAGTTTCTTGTTGGTGCGATCGATTTCATGGAGCGCGCAGTCGCGGCGGACAAGCCGTTCTTCCTGTGGTTCGCCGCGACCCGTATGCATGTGAACACGCATCTGAAACCTGAATCCCAGGGGGTAACAGGCCTTGGCGTCTACGCTGACGGCATGGTCGAACATGACGGCCACGTCGGTCAGTTGCTGGATAAAGTCGATGAGCTGGGTATCGCGGACAATACCGTTATCATGTACTCGTCCGATAACGGAGCTGAGGTCTTCAGTTGGCCGGATGGCGGAACAACTCCATTCCGTAACGAGAAGAACTCGAACTGGGAGGGTGGTTACCGTGTGCCGACGATGATCAAGTGGCCCGGCGTCATTGAACCCGGGACTGTCTTCAACGATGTCATGTCGCACGAGGATATGCTGCCAACCATTCTTGCCGGTGCAGGCGAGCCGCAGATCAAAGAGAAGCTGACCGAGGGCTATTCGGCTATTGGCCGCGACTACAAAGTCCATTTGGATGGCTACAACATGTTGCCCTACTTCTCGGGTGAAGTCGACGAAGGCCCCCGCAAAGAGTTCTTTTATTGGACCGATGACGGTGATCTGGCAAACCTGCGTTATGGTCGCTGGAAGATGGTCTTCCTCGAGCAGCGCGGCGAAGGCTTTGATGTCTGGCAGGAGCCGTTCTTTGAACTGCGTCTTCCCAAACTGTTCGACTTGCTTGGTGACCCGTTCGAACGTGCAGATCACGAATCCGCAAACTACGACATGTGGCGCTTTGACAGAGCGTTCCTGATCCTGCCTGCGGTTGCTTATGTCTCGCGCCATCTTGAGACGTATACCGAATTCCCGCCACGGCAGGAGCCAGGTAGCTTCAATCTGGGTGACGTGTTGCAGAAGCTGCGCGAAAACACGAGCTCGAATTGACGCGGTCCTGTTATCGTATCTAAGCTAAAAGAAAAATTCACCGGCATCTTCGGATGTCGGTGAAGAATGTAACAGCTTGATTTGGAAGAATACGGTGACGGATGCACGAACGGCGGTAGAAGACCTGATGTCCCTTATGGGTGAATCGATTATCGGGCAAAGGGATGTGATCGAAAGACTGGTGATTGGTCTGCTGGCGAACGGCAATCTGTTGATCGAAGGGATGCCGGGCCTGGCAAAGACGCGGGCCGTCAAGTCACTGGCCAAGAATCTGGAAAGTGATTTCAGCCGTATTCAGTTTACCCCTGACCTGCTGCCATCCGACGTCACCGGCACCGAGGTTTACTATCAGACCAGCGAAGGATCTGAATTCAGGTTTGAGCCCGGGCCGATTTTTGCCAATATTGTTTTGGCTGATGAAATAAACCGTGCACCGGCCAAGGTGCAGGCCGCGTTGCTGGAAGCAATGGAAGAACGGCAGGTTACCGTTGCTGGTACAACCCACAAGATGCCCCCGTTATTTATGGTGATGGCAACCCAGAACCCGGTCGAGCAAGAAGGAACATACCCTCTGCCCGAGGCGCAGATGGACCGATTTCTGATGCATGTTCTCGTGGACTATCCGCCGCCGGAAGACGAAGTTCAGGTGATCCGCCTTGTGCGCAACGAAGAGGCCGGGGTGACGCAGTCCAAGCCCGCGGCAAAGGCTGCCAAACAAACGATGACGCAGGACATGGTCTTTGCAGCGCGCAGCGAGATTTCCGATATCCACGTTTCAGACGCGATGGAACGCTACATGGTCGATCTGGTTGCCGCGACCCGCACACCGACTGACTATGGTGACAGTCTGTCGCGCTGGATCGAACTGGGGGCAAGCCCGCGCGCCTCTCTGGCGCTTGACAAATGTGGACGTACCCATGCCTGGCTGAAAGGCCGCGATTACGTGGACCCTCAGGATATCCGCGCCGTGGCGGCCAATGTATTTCGCCACCGATTGGGTCTGAGCTATGAAGCTCAGGGCGAGGGGGTAACGCCAGATCAGGTTATTGAGGAACTGCTGGCGCAGGTAGCCCTGACATGATGGCGCGTGATGATTGACCGGGCCGCACGCATCAGAGCTGGACTCGCTCCCAAACAGGTGACGCCCTCGGAAAAGGACACGCGGGTGTCGGTCGATCTGGCGCATCTGCGCGGGCTTCAGGGGCAGGCACGGTCCCTCAACTTCTTGCCGCGCCAGCCATCGAACAGTGTGCTGAATGGTCGCCATGCCTCTCTCATGCGGGGCCGCGGGCTCGCGTTTGAAGAGCTGCGTGGATACTTGCCGGCGGATGACGTTCGCTCGATCGACTGGAAGGTGACGGCGCGCATGGGGAAACCTTATGTGCGTGTGTTTACCGAAGAAAGGGATCGCCCGGCCTTGATCGTGGTTGATCAGCGGATGTCGATGTTCTTCGGCTCCTCCCTGAACATGAAATCCGTCACGGCCGCCGAATGTGCGGCATTGGCGGCCTTTCGCATACTCGACCAAGGGGATCGGGTCGGCGGGATCGTATTCGGAGACGAGATCATTGCGGAAATCCGGCCTCAGCGCAGCCAGTCTGCCCTGAACCGGTTCCTGCAGGCCATAGCATCGGCAAACGCCTTGCTGCGCGCGGATGCCCCGGATGTTACGCCTGTTGGCTTGAATCGCGTACTCGCTTCGGTCAATCGGATCGCCCCGCGTGACCACCTGATCATCGTTTTGTCGGACTTCGATATTGTCGATGACACGACCCGTAAACTGGTCCGGGGGCTGGCACGCCACAATGATCTTGTTCTGGGATTGGTAACGGATCCGATTGCCGACGAACTTCCCCGGGGCTTGAAGTTGACCATTTCAAACGGAGAGTTGCAGGCCGAAATCGATACGGGTGAAAAGACTGTGCATCGCAATCTTGCCGAGATGGCGCGCGGTAGAATTGCCCGTGTTCTGGATTCGAGCCGCACCTTGGGCGTGCCTGTTCTACCGTTGTCGTCCGCGCAAGACAGCCTACAACAAATGCGCCGATTGATGGGCATTTCAGTCAGATGAACGAAACTGCCGATATCGCACCTGTAACGCTGCTCGATTTGATCGAGCAACTCGTCCCGCCTCAAGAACCGCCTGCTGTGTCGATGGTGCCCCAGACATGGGGTTGGGGTGTTTTGACGGTCGTGGTTTTGGGGTTGGCGATCTATTTTTTCCTGCGGTGGCGCGCGCACTATCGGGCCAACGCCTACCGTCGCGACGCCCTGGCCGCGCTTGATGCTGCGCAATCCGACCCGGCGACCGTCGCCGAAATTCTCAGGCGGTGTGCGTTGGCGGCATTCCCGCGTAAAGACGTCGCCGGCCTCAGCGGGCAGGAATGGCTTGGGTTTCTCGACCATACCGGGGGAAACACCGCTTTCACCGAAGGGCGTGGAAAGGCTTTGTCATACGCGCCTTATACAAATGTGCCGCCCAGAGATGCCGATTTGCTGGAAGCCGCAAGAAACTGGGTTCGAAACCACAAGCGGGAGGGCTGAGGTGATCGGGTTGGGTTTCCCCTATGCATTGCTTATGTTGCCCCTACCGTGGTTCATTTGGCGGTACCTTCCAGCGCATAAGGAAAAAGTGTCGGCGCTTCGGTTTCCATTCTTTCGAATGATCGTCGCCGCAGCAGAAACCACACCTGCGGTCGGAGCCGTGGTTTTGCGCAGAACCCGGTTACAGATGACCTCGGCCATCGCCATCTGGATCCTGCTTGTGCTGGCATTGGCGCGGCCCGAACATCTGGACGCGCCGATCGAAATCACCCGGTCTGCCAGGGATGTTGTCCTGGCTCTGGATATCTCGGGCTCTATGGACACTGTGGATTTCGAAATGCCGGATGGAACCCGCGCGCAAAGACTGGCTGCCGTGAAACAGGTTGTTCAGGATTTCGTTGTCCAACGCGACGGCGACAGGATTGCGCTGATCGTTTTTGGAACCCGCGCATTTCTTCAGGCCCCTTTGACCGAAGACCTGGAAACGATCAGCGAGTTGGTCGGCCAGACCGAAGTTGGCATGGCCGGGCCGAACACCGTCATTGGTGATGCAATCGGGCTGGGGATCAGAACCTTCGAGATCAGCGAGGTGGAACAGCGCCTCATGATCCTGCTGTCTGACGGCGGTGACACAGGCAGTCGTATGAGCCCGCTCAACGCATCCGAAATTGCTCGCGAGCGAGGCGTTGAGATCCATACCATCGCCGTGGGGGACCCCAACGCGTCAGGCGAAAACCGCGTTGATGCGCAGGCTTTGTCGGATATCGCTGCACGAACGGGGGGCAGCGCGTTTTTTGCATCGGATACCGAAGCGCTGACGGCTGTTTACGACCGTATCGACGAATTGGCCCCCCGACTGGTCGATCAGATTTCCTACCGGCCCCGAACACAACTTGCGTCCTACCTGTTGGGATTGGCGTCCGTGCTGGGTGTGCTGACCCTGACGTGGCTGACAGTCCGACACGGCAAGCGGAGCATGGCGTGATGGGGCAGGTCGCGACAGAACTCGCCCTCTTTGTCGAAGCTTTTCACTTTATTCGACCGCTGTTGTTGATATTGCTCTTGCCGTTGGTCGTCCTTTGGTGGCTGAACCGTCGCGCTTTTACGCGAACGGACCCGGTTTCGGACGAAATAGCACCCCACCTTCGGCAGGCGTTGACGGTGGGGGCGACGGCGCGCAGAAAACACTTGCCGATCGATCACACCGCGCTGCTTTTGATGCTGATGATCACGGGCGCGGCAGGCCCGACCTGGACGCGACAGGTGGATCCGTTTCTGGCGCAAACGGGGCCGCTTGTCATTGCGCTGGAAGTCACGCCATCGATGACCACAACAGACCTGTCACCCGACCGCCTGGAGCGTGCGAAGTTCAAAATCCGGGACTTGTTGGACCTCCGGGCCGGTGGTCGGACGGCGCTGGTCGCGTATTCGGGCACGGCGCACCGCGTCTTGCCGTTCACCGAGGATCCGCAAGTCATGCTACCCTATCTCGAGGGGTTGGCACCGGAAGTCATGCCGAAAGATGGCACCGATACCAAAGCGGCATTGGAGTTGTCGCTTGATCTGCTGGCCTCGGAACAATCGGGGGGCGTCTTGTTTGTTACCGACGGCGTAAGTCCGGCAGAGGCAGATCAGCTCAATACCACCGAGCGCGCTGCGGTTGCCGTACTGGCAATGTTGCCCGCAGCGATCGGTGACCGAGGTCTGGATGCACTCAGCCTACCCGTCATTCGGACAACACCGGATGCATCGGATATCACCCGTTTGGACCGAATTTTGAATACGGATTACCGCAGGGCCACATTGCAAAATAGTGAGCAGCCTTGGGAAGATCGCGGTTGGTGGCTGGCTTTTCCTGCCGTTTTTCTGGCGCTCATCTGGTTCCGAAAGGGTTGGACGATGCGGTGGTCTGCGCGGGCACTGGTTTTTCTGGTCACCGTACATCTGCCCGCGCAGGTGCGCGCAGATGGTGTGGTGGACTGGTTTCTGACGCCCGATCAACAAGGGTACCGTGCCTTTCAGAACAACGCATTTCCAAAGGCGGCGGATGCGTTTTCTGACCCGCTTTGGAAAGGACATGCACAGTATCGTGCGGGCCGGTATGAAGATGCCGTCAATACTTTGCAGCAGCTCGACACGCCCGAGGCCTCTTTCACGCAAGGGTTGGCCCATATCAAGAACCGCCAATACCGGGACGGCGTGCGCGCATTTGAGACGACGCTTGAGCGGGATCCGAACTTTCCCGGTGCTGCGCAGAACCTGCAAACCGCGAAAGAGATCGTGGCCTATGTCGAAGACGCAAGAGAAGCCTCAGACACGGGTGAAGACACCGGAATCGGGGCGGATGATGTTGTCTTCGACAACGAGGAGGGGCGCGGGACAGACACGCAAACCGACCAGCAACCAAAAGGAGAAGCTGCAATCCTGAGCACCGAGCAATGGATGAATACCGTCGACACAAGCACTGGTGATTTCCTTCGCCTGCGGTTCCAGTTCGAGGTGAACACCAATTGATACGTGAACTGATCATATGCGTCTTTGTTCTGACAATTGGCCAGCAAGCTGCGGCGCAGACCACCATTGAACCTCAGGTGACTGTTGCGCTGGACTCTGAACAGGTCATACCGGGACAGGCCACCGACCTTCGGATCACGGTTCTGGTGCCGACATGGATGACCAAGCCGGTGCTGTTTCCCAGTTTCGAGGCCCCGAACCTAAGCGTTCGGCTTCCCGAGAGAGCCACCAACCCCATTAGTGCGTCAGTGGAGGGAGAAACATGGTCCGGCGTCAGCCGCCGATATCGGATCATTCCCATGGTGCCCGGTCGATTTGAGATACCCGCGCAGGATTTGATCGTAACTTGGGCCGATCCCGAAACAAACACCCCTCGTGAAGACCGTATTGGCATCGACCCGGTCGTGATATCGGGCGTGCTGCCGGAAGGTGCCGAAGGGCTGGACCCTTTTATCGGTGCCACCAGTTTGACGCTGACCCAAGACGTTTCGAGGGAACAAGAGCCGCTTGAGCCGGGCGACAGTGTTACGCGGACGGTTACAGTCACGGTCGAAGGGACGTCGCCTATGTTCTTGCCGTCACTGATTCCCACGCCGCCGATCGAAGGAATCGCCACCTATCCCTCCGAGCCCGTTCTGACGGAAACCGCAACGCGAGGATCTTTGAGCGGAACGCGCGTTGAACAGGTCACGTATCTCGCCCAGACCGGAGGGAACGGCCAAGCGGACCCCATCACCGTGGAATGGTTCAATCTGGACTCTGGAAAAGTAGAAACCGCGTCGGTGGACGCTATTCCGCTGGTCGTGGATGCGCCCGTCAAACGCGAGATCTCTGAGACGACAGCGCGGCTGTTCATTTTGACCGCTGCGGTGGTTTTGGCGTTTCTTTCCGCCCTCTTGATTTTCCGAAAACGGCTTTTGTCATTCTGGGCAAACAGCAGGGCCGAACGCCATGACCGTATACTGGCCTCTGAAGCTTATGCAAGAACGGCCGTGTCCAAAGCAATAAGCGTCAGGGATTATGATGCCGTTATCAAAGCCATGGATGCTTGGCGTGAACGGTTGCAGGGTGACGATCCGCTGCAAGATACCGCAATCCGCACCGCTTTGGACCGCATTGGGGCCGAGCTGTTCGGCCCGTCGAAAATTGACACCAACGCCGTGTCCTGGCCCCAGTTGGAGGCCGCGCTTCGACACTATCGTCGCAAGGCACCTCGTGCAGGTACTGTGCGCGCACTTCCACCCCTCAATCCCGCAAGCTATTCCGGCAGGAGAATTTGATGATCCGTTTCCCTTGGCTTCCAACATTTGTCGGGCTTTGTCTTGCGACATCCGGTATGGCCCAACAGCAGCCCGAACAGGAAGCTGAGCCATACTATGTCGGCTCGCAGCAATGCACGGAGTGCCATCAGGACGTTTCAGACGCCTGGAGCGGGTCGCATCACGCGTTGGCCTGGACTGAACCCTCGCCCGAAACGGTTCTTGCAGATTTCAACGGGACAGAGTTCGAACATGACGGTGTCCGATACTCCTTTTCCTATGATGGCGAATTTTATCGTGTTCGTCTGCTTGAGGCAGATGGAACGACGAAAGACTACACCGTTCATTCTGTTGCGGGGGTCGCACCCTTGCAGCAATACCTGATCGAAACCGAACCCGGACGCCTGCAAAGCTTTGATGTGGTCTGGGATGTATCCCGAGAGCAATGGTATCATCTTTATCCCGATCAGGTCTTGCCCCCGGATGACGGGCTGCATTGGACTGGGCCCTACAAGAACTGGAACGGTCGGTGCGCCGAATGCCACGCGACAGGGTTCGAAAAGCAGTTTGATGAACGCCTTCAACTCTACCAATCCACTCAGATCGAAATCGGGGTGGGATGCGAAGCGTGCCATGGGCCGGCGTCGCGCCACTTGGAATGGGCAGAAAGTTCTGCACGTTCTTTGACAACGCCCCCGGCAGGGTATGGCTTTGCGCTCGATTTTGCCGCGGCGGGCACCGAAGCAACAATCCAGCAATGCGCAACATGTCACGCGCGCCGGGAACCCTTGGGTGACGGGAACCCGGTTCCCGGAACAAATTTCCACGACGCCTACACGCTATCTCTCTTGCGACCGGGTCTTTACCATGCGGACGGTCAGATACTTGACGAGGTCTACGTCTACGGCTCGTTCCTGCAATCCAAGATGTACAGCAAAGGTGTGGGTTGCCTTGATTGCCACGATGCCCATAGCGCCGGTTTGAAAGGCGAGGGAAACACGGTTTGTACGCAGTGCCATTCGCCCGCGGGAAATCCGGATTTTCCAAGCTTACCGCTGAAAGTGTACGATGATCCGTCTCATCACTTTCATAGCGAAGGGTCTGAAGGTGCCCAATGCAAAAGCTGTCATATGATCGAGCGCAACTTCATGGTCATAGACGGGCGTCGGGATCACAGTTTCCGTATCCCCAGACCCGATCTGGCAGCAGAGACCGGTGCCCCCAACGCCTGCACCGATTGTCACGCTGACCAATCAGCGGAGTGGGCGGCAGCGGAAATCGCGAAACACCATCCAGACGCTGCATCGAGACCTCACTTCGGAGAGGTTCTTGCTGCAGGGCGTATCAACCCGTCGATTGCACTGGACGATTTGCAATCGCTGGCGATAGACGAAGACCAACCTGATCTTATCCGCGCAACGGCTTTATGGTTGTTGTCCCAGGGTGCCGATGAACAGGCGGCAGAAACCCTGGCCCCGCTATTGGAAGACGACAGCCCATTGGTGCGCTCTGCCGCGATAACGGTTCAAAGGGCCGCGCCGCCGCAAACGCAGGTACAGCGCCTGATTGGCCTGCTGGATGACCCGAGAAAGATGGTCCGGATCGAGGCCGCAAAGTCCATGTTAACAGCCCCGATCGCACGGCTTCCTCAGCAGATCGAGGCTCAGATGCAGCTTGCGATGTCTGAATGGCGGCAATCATTGCAGTCCAGGATTGATTTCCCTGAAACCCACATGGTTTTGGGTGGCATGGCCCTGAGCTTGCGAAACTTCCCAGCCGCCCAGAGCGCATTTAGCGAGGTTGTCCGCATGGACCCACAGCGAGAGGAAGCCTGGGTTATGTTGGCCCGCATCACCGCGGCGAGTGAGGGTCGCGACGCCACCTTGCAGGTGCTTGATGACGCACTTGAGAAGCTGCCAGAAAGCCCGGCATTGAACGAATTACGCGATGCCGTCCGGTCACAATGAGAAAACGCAGAAGGAAGACCATGAAACAAAATGTCCTATCCACCGTTTTGGCCTGCGCAACACTCGCCGTCTCGGCACTCGCGGTCGGGGCAGAAGAAAGGCCCAGGCTCATCCTTCAGATAACCGTGGACCAGTTGCGCGGAGATCTGATCCTGCGCCATCAGGATCAGTTCGGCGAAGGTGGCTTCCGCTATCTGATGGAACAAGGCACATTCTATAGAAACGCACATCATACCCATGCGAATACGGAAACCATTGTCGGCCACACAACGCTGGCAACGGGTGCAAACCCGGCCGCGCATGGCATGGTTGGCAACCTTTGGTACGACCGTGCCGCTGGACGCACGGTCTATAACATCGAGGACCCCGATTATTCCATTTTGACCAGCGGTGCGGATGTTGATGACGCGACCGAAATCGACCCCACACAACGCGCCGCAAACAGCGACGGCCGCTCACCGCGCGCGATCCTGACCTCGACCTTTGGTGATGAATTGATCATCAGCACGGCCGGGCAGAGCAAGGTGTTCGGCGTCTCGATCAAAGACCGGGCTGCTGTTGCCATGGCAGGGCACGGGGGCAAAGCCTTTTGGTTTTCCAAGGCCGTCGGCCAGTTTGTAACCAGCAGCTACTATTACGACGCCTATCCGAATTGGGTCGAGGATTGGAACGCAAAGCAATTGCCGCAGAGTTTTAGCGGTGACACTTGGCAATTGCTGCAGCCCGCCGAAACCTATTTATTTGGCGCGAAGGATGATCAGGAATGGGAACCTGATTTTGCAGGTTTTGGACGTATATTTCCGCATCCGCTGGGAACCGTGGACGACAAGTTCTTTACAACACTTCTGACGCTCAGCCCGTTCGGAGATCACATCACGGCCGACTTCGCCAAAACGGTTATTGACGCTGAAAATCTGGGGGATGACGCGGTTACCGACTATCTCAGCGTCAGCTTTTCCGTGGCCGACTATGTCGGGCATTTCTTCGGGCCGTCCAGTTTGGAATACGAGGACAACCTGCTGCATCTGGATCGCACTCTGGCCGACCTTTTTGCCTATGTCGCCGAAGAGGTAGGGCTTGAAAACACACTGATCGTGCTGTCATCCGATCACGGTGCACCCGAGGCCCCCGGTTATCTAGCATCGCTTGGAATACCCGGGGGGAACGTGTCGCCTGACGAATGGGACACCGCACCAGTCCTGGCGCGTATACGGGATCGCTTTGGAATAACGGGCGATTTGTTCGAAGGATACGACCATCCCTATCTGACCCTTTCAGAGGCAGTCCGTAACAACCCGGATATCGACCAGTCCGAGTTGGAAACCGCCATTTCGCGTGAACTGGTGGCATTTGAAGGGGTCGCCTACGCCGTGCCGACATCCCGCTTGCGTGACGCATCCCTGCCGCAGAATGCGCTGACACAAGCCATCCTCAATAACTACAACCCGGATCGTTCTGGCGATATCCACGTCGTTTTCCAACCCGAGTGGTTCATAAACGATATGGATGGGCTCTCTGTAACTGTGACCCATGGATCGCCATGGCGATATGACACTTATGTTCCCATAATATTTGCCGGGTTGAACATCGGGGCCAAGACCGTAACTCGACCTGTGCAGACAATAGATGTTGCGCTTACCCTGTCACAAATTGCCGAAACCCGCCCCCCTTCGGGTGCGACGGGGGACGTGTTGCATGAGGTCATTGACCATTAAGCCCTTAGCCAGACGGGGCAAACGGGCCATGTCCAGTGGCGTCTTTGCTGAGGCATGACCGGGTTTGGCCCGGCTCTGTTTCAATTGGCAGTCCGGGCCTCAAATCCGAGGTGTTTTTCCCTTAACTTGGCCAATTCAAACAAACTTTTGGCAGAGACTCAAAAGGGTGCAGTCCTTTCCACTCCAATATTGAGTAGCGGTACCAGTTGCCGGCGCAAGAGTGGAGGAGCAATCATGAGAACCGAAGCAGTCAGTGCAGTCGAAATCATCAGTATGCATTTGAACAGACACTACGAAGCCGATCAGCGCGCGGATGCGATGGTCGAGATGCTTTTGGACAACGCGATATCCAGTTCTGATTTCTGGCCGTTGTTGCATGGGTTATGGGGCGGGTTCCAAAAGATAGACCACACGATGTTTGTTCATGCCATGGATGTTAAAAACCGGATATCTTGCTGGACGCCCACAACTGAATGGCAACTTCTGCCCAGGGAAATTTCGGTGTATCGCGGACAAAGCCTCGGGAAAGAAGTCGGATTGTCGTGGACAACCAGTTTTCAAGCAGCCTGGGACTATGCATTGGGAAACAGCAGGCAGGCGATCAAAACACCGATCATCCTTGCCACCAAAGTCGACAAGAAAGCTGTCGCAATGGTTATCGAGGACGGCGAGCCTAGTGATTTGGTATTGTGGAAGGCCCCGAGGATTTCTGATTGCGTGATAAGGCAGATTTCACCCTTAGCACACTGATAACGACGCAGCCTGCGCGGCCCAGATTTTCGGGCCCCGCAGACATGCCAGTGCTTTTTTCAATCGAACCAAAGGGTCTTGGTCAAGGCGTGATCACAACGCAAAGGAACTTGAAACAGGTCATCCTGATACACGTCTCATGAAAGGCCTCGAGCTGCTTTCGGCATGTAGATCTACAAGTTCCTTTAGATGCGCGACTTCCGGCGCTCACCGGAGGGGCGCAGCGTAACCGCGCCAGTGGCCCTGTCGGATGTCTTCCCGACCCTTCTGGACCTCGCCGGGGTTGACCGGCCTGCCGCGCAAGACCGGTTCCCGTCCCTGCTGAGCGACCTTGACCCGAACGGCGGATTTTCGGCCTCAGCCCCCGCGGTGCGATGCTGGTGGGGCCAGGGTTCAAATTCTGCCGCCGGGTCAGCGGTGAGGCAGAGGCCTATGACCTGGCATCCGACCCCGGCGAACAGCATGATCTTTTGTCGGCGCCGCATTCCGATCCCCGAGTGGCGGAGTATGACGTGGAATTAACGCGGTTCATGACAGAGGCTCTGTCGCAGGGACACAACGACAAATCCGTGGTTGAGGCCATCTCCGCGGACGAGCACAGCTATGGTCAGCGGAACTGGACAAGGCCCTATCCGGCACGTGTTTCCCGAGAGGGAATCCGAAACGTCTGATGACCGTGCCTGACGGGCTGACCCCGTGTTCCTAGCGCTGAGATCCGGACAAACCGGATGCCGTTCCGGAAAAGGTCGCTATAGTGCCGGCACCTCAGGCAGACCACAGGCCCATCGTGCGCGATTCAGATATCCATCCGGCCCCGATTGACCCAGAGCTTCTGGCGCAACAGTTCATCCTGCCGGTCGAGGGCCCGCTGACCCGGTCGGACGTGCGGCAATTCGAATTGCTGTTCGACCTGATCCCCGACATCTATTTCTACATCAAAGGCACGACCGGCCGGTGGGTCACCTGCAACATTGCCAGTCTGCGCCTGTTGTCTCTGACCAAACGGCATGAAATCTTCGGCGCGCGGGAGGAAAGCTTTTTTCCGCCTTTGATCGCAGAGGCCATCAAACAGGATGATTTGAATGTCATTCGGAATAAGGTCCGGATCATCAACAAGTTCGAACTGATCGCCGATGAGCGTGGGCAACTCATCTGGGTGGTGACGAACAAGCTGCCCATTCTGAACATGTCCGGTGCGGCGCTGGGTCTGGCTGGCGTGACGCGTATCTTGCCGGAAAGCGGTGCGCTGCCCGGTCCGCTGGAGCGGTTTCGCGAGGTCGTCGCCCATATCGAGAACAATATCGCCCAACCCGTCCGGGTCCCGGATCTGGCCGCGATGGCGAGGATGTCGGAAAGCCACTTTCGTCGCCGGTTCAAATCGGCCTTTGGTATCTCGGCGCAAGAGTTCATATTGCGCACCCGCCTGCTGGCTGCGTCGCGCATGATTGCCAACAGCGCCGAACCGTTCTCGGTCATTTCGCTGCGGTGCGGGTTCTCGGATCAAAGCTATTTCACCCGCCAGTTTGCCCGGTTCTTTGGGCAATCCCCCAAGAAATACCGGCTGAGATGGCGCAGTACCTAAGTCAAAATGATCGAATAGTTCAAAAATACGACGAAGTTCGTGCAAGATATCGAGCGCTGAACGTGAAAGACTTTTCCCAGTTGATGGTCTGAACGGCCACAAAACATGGGAGGAGGCATTCAGGTTGTTGGCCTGAATGAATAAGAATATTGTCTTTAATCAACAAGATAGAATTCGAGTCCTATGGCTCGGATAGATCTCGGGTGACTGTGGTTCTGGTGCATGGGCTTGGGGCCTCGGCACAGCAGTTTGACGGGTTTGTTGATCTCGCCTCTTCAGGGGTAAGGCTGATTTGTGTTAACTTGCCGGGGCACGACGGCAATTTCTGCGATCCGCAATCCGACGACATTGGGTTTTCCGCGTTCCGCGATCTTCTGATCGGGTTCTGCGACGAACTTGGTATCCGGAATGCAGTGTTCTGCGGGATTTCCATGGGGTCTGCCCTTTCCTTGATGGTCGCCGCGCAGCGCCCAGACCTATGCCGCTATGTGATGGCTGTTCGGCCCGCATGGCTGACCGAGAGCTGCCCCGAGAATCTGGGACTGATCGGACAGATCGGCGAGCTGTTCCGCGATTTCGACAGTGCAGCGGTGCAGGCAAAGATCGAGGCCGACACCAATTATTGCGACATGATGCAGGATGTGCCGCAAGCCGCGCAGTCGGTGTTGTCGGCCATCACGCGCCCAAATGCGAAACGGCACGCGCCGGTTCTGGCTGCGATGGTTGCAGACGCCCCATTCCGCCGTCTGGCAGAGCTGCGCGAGATCCGCTGCCCGGTCTGTGTTGTCGGTACGAACGCCGATGCGCTGCACCCGGTTGAGCTAGCGCATCAGACGGCCAATGCGCTGCCGAATGCGCGCCTTGAAATTCTGCCCCCCCGGTATCTGGAGCCAGAGGCACATGCGCGTGCCCTGAAGCAACTGATCGCGGATGTGGTGACCCTGTCTGACGGAGAACAAGATGATTACAAAGCGAGTTGATCCCCAGGATTTTCTGACCCGGATGCGTCAGAAGGTGCAAAACCGCGATCCGATCATGATCGCCAGTGCCGGTAGCGGGCTGGTCGCCAAGCTGCTGGAAGAGCAGGGGGTCGATATCATCAACACCTTCTCGGGCGCGCGGCTGCGGGCCAACGGGATGGGTACGATGTCGATGATGTGGCCCATTCTGGACAGCAACGCGCAGACGTTGAACTACACCCGCGAAGACATCATGCCTGCGCTATCCGGCAAGGCGATGATCTGCGCCTGCCTCAACGCCAACGACCCCCTGCGCGACATGCGCATGGTACTTGAGGATTGCCAGCGCATGGGTGCCAACGCGGTTTCGAATATCGGGCCGTCGGTGTCGTATGTGGATGAAGGCAGCGAGATCAAGAAGGTCCTGACCAGTGCGGGTGTCACTCTGGACAATGAGATCGAGATGCTGCGGCTGGCCAAAGAGATGGGCATGGTCGCGGTCGGTCTGGCCTTCACGCCCGAAGACTCCGAGCGGATCGTGGCCGAGGCGCAGCCGCATATCTTTTGCTATCACGCGGGTACAACCAAGGGCGGGCGCACCGGGTATGACAATGGCTCGACCATCGCCGACACCGCGCGCGATACCGAGGCCGTGTACCAGCGTGCGCTTGAGATCGCACCCGACACCATTCTGGTCGGCCACGGGGCCGCGATGGAAACCCCCGAAGACGCACAGTTCATGCTGAACAACACGTCCGGCCACGGCTTCTGGACCGGGTCCTCGACCGAGCGGTTGCCGATTGAGCGTGCGGTGACGCAGGCGGCCTCGGATTTTCGCAAGCTTTCATTTCAGTAATCGACAGGTGTGACATGACCCCCAGCGTTGCCATTCTGGCCACAGCCGACACCAAAGGACACGAGATTGCCTTTCTGCGCGACCAGATCACCGCACAGGGCGTCACGGCCCTTGTGTTCGATTTCGGCGTGATGGGTGACCCGCAGATCGCGGTCGATATCAGCGCCAATCAGATCGCGCAGGCTGGTGGCTCGGATCTGGCCACCCTGCGGCAGGATGGCAAACGCGAAGAGGCCAGCGCCACCATGTCCGCAGGCATGACCAAGCTGTTGCTGGACCGTCTGGCACAGGGTCAGTTGCAGGGTGTGATCGGGCTGGGCGGCACGCAGGGGACCGCTGCCATTGCAACCGTGATGCAGTCGCTGCCCTATGGGGTGCCCAAGGTGATGTTCTCGACCATGGCGTCGGGCGATACGTCCGGTTACGTGGGCATTCGCGACGTGACCATGATGTTCTCGGTCAGCGATATTCTGGGGCTCAACCCGTTTTCCCGCGCCATGCTGACCAATGCCGCGGGCGCCATCGCCGGGATGGCCAAGGCGGGGGCCGATCTGAATTTTCAATCCGACCGTACGGTGATCGGCATGACCAATCTGGGTGTGCTGACGCAAGGCACCATGCGCGCCATCGAGCTGCTGAACGATCGGGGGTATGAGGTGATCGTGTTCCACGCGGTCGGCTCGGGCGGGGCGGCGATGGAAGCCATGATGCGCGAGGGCGTAATCTCGGCCGTATTCGACTATGGGCTGGGTGAGCTGGCAGATCAGATGTTCGGTGGCATCCGCGCCTGTGATGACACGCGCCTGACTGTTGCGGCGGAACTGGGCCTGCCGCAGGTGATCGTGCCGGGCGGGATCGACCATCTGGGTATCCTGCTGGATGAACCCAACACCGTGCCGGATCAATATGCCGACCGGCCCTATGCCTTCCACAACCCGGTGATCTTCGTGCCCCGCACCACCGCTGAGGAAGGCCAGCAAATGATGACCGAGCTTGGCCGCCGGGCAGCAAATGCAAAGCACACCAGCTTTCTGCTGCCGATGAAGGGGGGCAGTGCCTATTCGGTCGAGGGCGGGCCGCTGTGCGACAAAGAGGCCGACAAGGCCCTGTTTGCGGCGGCCCATGACGCCCTGTCCGGCATTGGACCGGTGATCGAGGTCGATGCCGCCGCCGAAGACGCCGTCTTTATCGAACGGGCTGTCGACACGCTGATCGCCAATATCGAGGCGGCGGGCAAATGACTCTGTCGCTGAGCAATATCCACAAACGCTATGGCGGGCTGCATGCGCTGAAAGGCGTGCATCTGAATGTGCCCGAGGGCGCATTCTATGCACTGCTGGGGCCGTCCTCGGCCGGCAAAACCACGGCGTTGCGGGTGATTTGCGGGTTGGAAACCCCCGATGAGGGGACCGTGACCCTGTTTGGCCAGCGCGCCAATGATGCGCCCATTCAGGGCCGCGGGCTGGCGATGATCTTTCAAAGCTTTGCGCTCTATCCGCATCTGAATGTGCGCGAGAATCTGGCCTATCCCCTGCGTCGCAGCGGGCTGCCATCACAAGAGATCGACAAAAAGATTGGGCGCGTGGCCGAGACGCTGAACATCCAGCACCGGCTGGGCAACCGCACCGATCAGCTTTCGGGCGGAGAACAACAGCGCGTCGCCATTGGTCGCGCCCTGATCCGCGAGCCGCAGGTTCTGCTGCTGGATGAACCGCTTACCAATCTGGATGCCAAGCTGCGCGACGCCATGCGGGTCGAATTCAAGCGCCTGCATCGCGAGTTGGGGATCACGATGCTGTATGCCACTCCCGATCAGCTAGAGGCCACGACGATGGCCGATCAGATCGCGGTGATCGACGAAGGGCGGATCATCGCAACCGGCACGCCGCAGGACCTGTATCACGCGCCGCCGGATGCGCGGGTGGCGCAGCTGGTCGGCTCACCGCCGGTCAATATTGTGCCCATCCGTGCACGCTCGAACGCGGGCACGTGGCTGGGCTTTGCGCAGCTTTCGATCGCGGCGCCTGACGGCACGGTCTGCGCCATTCGCCCGCATGATCTGACCGTTGCCCCGGACGAGGCCGATTTCCAAGGCGCGGTCGTGCTGACCGAAGCCCTGGGCGATGTCAGCGTCGTCACGGTTCAGGCCGGTGACGCGCAACTGCGCACTGTTCTTTACGGGGCAGACGCGGCGCGGGTTCGGATCGGCGATCAACTACCGCTCAAGATCAATCACGCCATGTACCTGCCCGCAGCGGAGGGCGTGCAGGTCTGACGACAAGAACGGAACAACCAACGGAGGAGAGAATGACCAGATTCAGCAAAACGGGGGCGCTTCTATCGGCGACGATACTGGCCGGATCGGCCGTCGCCGCAGAAGACATCACCATCCGCATGGCGGCACCCGATTGGGGGCCCACGCGCTTCATGCAGGATTATGCCAATGAAACCTACACCGCCCCGTCGGGCAACAACGTCAAGCTTGAGATCGACTTTATCCCGTGGCCGAATTTCTTTGACCGGGTGAATGCCTCGCTGAACTCGGGTGAGCAGAAATATCAGATGCTGGTGTCCGACAGCCAATGGCTGGGCACCTTTATCGAGGCCGGTCATTTCATGAAGCTGAATGACTATATCGCCGAAGACCCGGAACTTCAGGCCATCATCAAGGACCTGCATCCGGCGCTGGTCTCGGGCTATTCGACCTATCCCAACGTGCCCGCAGACAAGATCGCCGAGATGGGTAACTACTCGCCGGACGTCAACTATTACGGCTTTCCACAATTCCCCGACAACTACTTCACCTATTATCGCAACGACCTGTTCTGCGACGAGGGCGAGAACGCGGCGTTTCAGGAGAAATACGGATCAGAACTGCCTTGCGCCCCCGAAGCCTGGGACAGCGTGACCTGGGATGACTGGGGCAACTATGGTGCGTTCTTCACCCGCAAGGCCGGGGAAACGCTGGCAGGTAAAACGCTTGACAGCGATTTCTATGGCATCGCCTATCAGGCGGGCAAACCGCTTGATTTCTCGACCATGCAGATCAACGCGTTTTTCTGGCAGTGGGGCGGCGGAATCTGGGATGAGGCCAATGAGCCCAACGCGCCGGTTCTGGGCGTGGTGAATTCCGACGAAAACGTCGCCGGGTTCGAACGCTATCTGGAACTGCTGAACTATGCGCCGCCGATCGCCAAGACCGGTCAGATGGGCATTTTCGAGATCCAGGACCTGTATATGCAGGGCAAGATTGCCGCCATCATCGACTGGGCCGCACTGGCAGCACCAGTGGTTGATCCGGCCACCAGTCAGGTCGCCGATGTCACCAGCTTTGGCATGATGCCCGGAAACATGCTGAATGGCGCGCTGGACCGCAGCGCCAATCTGGGCGGCCAGCCTTTTGTTCTGACCACATGGAACGATGATCTGGTCGTCGCCGAGGCGCTGGATCTGGTCAAATGGTGGCTCTCTGAGGACACGCAGGTCGCCGCTGTCAAAGCGGGTGGGCAATCGGGCCTGACCTCGGTTCTGGAAAACCCCGATTATGACAGCTGGGCGCCTTGGAATGCGACCTATCGCAAGTCTCTGCCCTGGCAGAAGGACCTGTGGCACGTGCCCGAGATGTTCGAGATGCTGACCCAGCAGCAGGAGGAATTCGACCGTGCGATCACCGGTCAGGTCTCGGCCCGCGAGGCGCTGGATGCTGTGGCCGAATTCCAGGACGAGCTGCTGCGCGACGCGGATCGCCTGCAGTAAACCGATGGAGAAAGCTGTGAATCAGGCTGTACGACCTCCCAAACTGCCGCCCGCTTTTGATCAAAAGGCGGAAACGCGCGGCTTTCTCCAATGGATCAACGCGCCAGAGCGGCGCGGGGCACTACTGGTGACGCCCGCTCTGGCCACCCTGTTTCTGATCAACATCCTGCCGCTGTTGTGGTCCTTCGGGTTGAGCTTTTTCAACTACCGTGCCAACCGGCAAAAACCGCCCAAGTTTCAGGGGCTTGAGAATTACACCGACCTGCTGGGCGATGATCGTGTGTGGGAGAGATTCGTGACTACCGGTCTGATTGTCAGTTCTTCGGTCGCGCTGCAATTGCTGGTCGGGTTCGGGCTGGCGTTGCTGTTTGCCAAGAAGTTCCCGATGCGACGGCTGGCGCTGATGTTCGTGCTGACGCCGATGATGCTGTCGTTCGTGTCGGTCGCGATTTTCTTCAAACTGTTCTACGACCCTACACTGGGCATGTTGTCGTGGTTCATCAGCCTGTTTACGGGCGAAAGCTTTGCGCTGCTGGCCACCCCGGCCGGGGCCATTGCGGGTATCGTTATCGCCGATGCCTGGATGTGGTCGCCCTTTGTGATGCTGCTGGTGCTGGCCGGACTGGTCTCGGTTCCGGGATACCTGTACGAGGCCGCCGAGATTGACCGTGCCTCAAGCTGGAAACGGTTCCGCACGATCACCTTTCCCTATGTGAAAAGCCTGCTGCTGCTGGCGCTGCTGTTCCGCACGATCGAGACATTCAAGACCTTCGATCTGGTCTTCCTGATCACCGAAGGCGGGCCGGGGTCAACCACGGAAACCATCGCCATCTATGCCTATCGGCTGGGCTTCCAGTTCTTCCGAACCAGCGAGGCTTCGGCGCTGGCCTATATGATCCTGTTCGTCGTGATCGTGCTGACCTCGATCTATCTCTACGTGGTGAAACAACGCAACGAAACGGAGGGCGCGTGATATGGCATCGTCGTTTCGCACCCATGATCAGGCAGGCCCGGTCCGCACCGCATGCGCTTGGCTGGTGGGCATCGTCTACTTTGCCCCGGTCTTCTGGATCATCCTGACAGCTTTCAAAACCCGCGCTGACGCATTGGCGATCCCGCCCAAGCTGTTTTTTTCCCCGACGCTGGAAAATTTCCGCGCCGTCTTTTTCCAGACGTCAGCTACCGGAGAGGTGACGGGGTCGGGCGTCTGGCTCTATTTCGCGAACTCGGCCTTTATCGCGGGCTCATCGGTGCTGCTGGCGCTGATCATTGGGACGCTCGCCGCTTACGCCTTCTCGCGCTATCCGCTCAAGGGTAATGACACCTATCTGTTCGTGATCCTGTCGACCCGGATGTTGCCGCCGATTGTGGTAATCATCCCGATCTTTCTGGTGTTCCGTCTGACCGGGCTGTCGGGGTCCTATATCGGGATTATCCTGCTTTATACCGGGTTCAACCTGCCGTTTTCGATCTGGATGATGAAAAGTTTCTTTGATGATCTCAACTCTGAGGTCGAGGATAGCGCCCGCATGGATGGCTCGGGCGACTGGTCCGTCTTTGGTCGTATCGCGCTGCCGCAGGTCAAGGCGGGGCTGGCGGCGACGGCGGTGTTTGCGCTGATCCTGACATGGAATGAATTTATCTTTGCCCTGCTGCTGACCGGCCCTGAAACCCGCACCGTGCCGGTCGCCATTGCCAGCACTATCGGCGGCGAGATCGGTGTGGATTGGGGCAAGCTGTCGGCCATGGTGTCGCTGTTCCTGATCCCCGTCTTCATCGTGACCTTTGCGCTGCAAAACCAACTGCTGCGCGGTGTCACCTTTGGCACTGTCCGCAAGTAAAGGAGGCCGCAATGAACGTGTTGAAACTCACTGGCCTGACCAAATATTTCGGCGATTTCGCCGCCGTTCAGGATGTGGACCTGACCGTCCAACCGGACGAGGTTCTGTGCCTGCTGGGCCCGTCCGGCTGTGGCAAGACCACCACCTTGCGGATGATTGCGGGGTTAGAATCCGCGACCCAGGGCACAGTGCAGTTTGGTGCGCGGGACGTGACCCATTTGCCCGCGCGGGATCGGGATGTGGCGATGGCGTTCCAGTTCTATGCGCTCTATCCCGACCTGACCGTTGGCCAGAACCTTGTCTATCCGCTGCAGGCCGAGGGCGCGAGCGCTGCGGAAACCGACGACCGACTGGCCCGCATTGCCGATATCCTGCAATTAGCCGAGGTGCTGGATCGCTATCCGCATCAGCTGTCCGAGGGGGAAAAGCAGCGCGTCGCCGTAGGCCGCTGCGTGATCCGCGCGCCCAATGCGTTTTTGTTCGACGAACCGCTCAGCCGTCTGGACGCCAAGCTGCGCGATGAGATGCGCGGATCAATCCGCAAGGTTCTGGCGACGCTGGACCGCCCCACCGTGATCGTGACCCATGACCAGCTTGAGGCGATGACCATGGGCGACCGGATTGCAGTCATGCGCGATGGCAAGGTCGAACAGGTGGGCCGCCCGCTGGATGTGTTTGAGCGGCCCGCAAACACCTTTGTTGCGGGCTTCATCGGCACGCCACAGATGAACCTGCTCAAGGGGCGCTGCGTTGCAGCCAATGACACCGCGCTGGAGCTTGATCTGTCGGGTCATACGATCCGGCTGGCCTCGGACCCGTTCAGGACGCTGCCATCCGAGGGGTCGGACGTGACGCTGGGCTTTCGCCCCCGCGCTGCGGCCCGCGCCGGGGCAAATGGAATGTCCCTGCGGGCCGCGCGGGTGTTCCTGTCGGAAAACATGGGGGCCGAAACATTGGTCCATTCCGATTGGAACGGTCAGAACCTGCGGGTGTTGGCGCACGGACCGGGGCGCCCCGAGGGGCAGGAGCATGACGTGCAAATTGACCCTGCCGATCTGACCCTGTTCGGGGCCGACGGCATCCGCATCACCCGCAAATCGGACAAGGAGGCCGCGTGATGGCAACGCTTAGCAGAACCGGCGCGACGCGGGCCAGGGGCCTTATTCTTGCGCTGTCCATCGGATCGTTGATCGCGGTGTTTCAGCCTGTGTCGCACATCCTGTTCCAGATCGGATGTGTCACCGCCTTTCTGTCGGCGATCCTGTTCAACATGATGCCGTTTCTCAACGCGGGTCAGCCCGTGAAATCTCTTCGCTCGCCTGCACTGACGATCCTGATCGTGTTCTTGTGTCTGGTCGGTTTCGCAATCCTGTCTGCCTGGGGGTACGTCCTTTATCTGCAGGCGCAATAAGCTCGGAAAATCAGATGGAAAATCGTTGGAACGACACGGAGGCCGCAGCGCTGACCTCGGACCTTGAACTGCGCGCCTATAGCTCGCGCCTGATTGGGGTTGACCCAGAACTGGTGCTTCACGGGGGCGGCAATACCTCGGTCAAAACCACGCAGACGGATATTTTCGGACACAGCATTGAAGCGATCTACGTGAAAGCCTCGGGGTTCGATCTGGCGCAGATGTGGACCGAAGGCTTTACCGGGCTAGAGCGGAACAAGCTTCTGGCCCTGTCCGAACTGCCCGCCCTGTCCGACCCGGATATGGTGCGCGAGGTCAAGCGCGCTCAGTTTGATCCGCAAGCGGCGAACGCGTCGATCGAAGCGATTGTTCATGCGGTGATCCCGCATAAATTTGTCGATCATTCCCATGCGGATGCGATCCTGACGATCTCAAATTCAATGCTGCCGCCCGAGACCTGGCACAAGATTTTCGGCGACAGCGTGGCGGTGCTGCCCTATGTCAAACCCGGTTTCGATCTGGCCAAGCAGATCGCGGCTTTTGCGCGCGAGGGCGGGTTCGACCGCTGTGATGGGCTGGTGCTGGAAAACCACGGGCTGTTTACCTTCGATGACAACGCCAAGGCCAGCTATGGCCGCCATATCGAACTGATCGCCATCGCGCAGGAGTTTCTTGAGGAAAACTACGGCGCGTTGACGCCTACGCCCGCACTGACGGAAGATCCGCTGGCTTTGGCAGGGTTGCGTCGGGCGGTGGGCGATCTGGCGGGGTTCCCCGTTCTGTCGCGTCCCTCGTGCAGTGTACCGGAGGGCTTTGCCGGGCGGCTGGCCGAACTGACCAAGACCGGAACCGTCACGCCCGAGCATGTTATTCACAACAAACCGTTTCCCGCACTGATCGGGCCGGATGCCACCGCCGATCTGGCGCGGTTTGCCGCCGACTATCAGGCCTATTTCAACCGCGCTGGCGATCAAAATTTGCAGCGACTGCCCCTGAACCCACATTGGGCGGTGTCGCGCACGGGCAGTATCCGCAGCTTTGGCCCCAACCTGAAACGCGCCGATATCTCGGCCGATGTGGCGCGCACGACGGCGAAGGCGCTGCTTTATGCGCAGGAAACCGGCGGCTGGCAGGGGTTGAGCGAGGACGATCTGCGCGGGCTGGAATATTGGGAATTGGAACAGGCCAAGCTGAAGAAACAGCCCAAAGGCCCCGAATTGACCGGCAAGATCGCGGTGGTGACCGGGGCGGCCACCGGCATCGGACGGGCGATTGCGCAAAAGCTGCACGCGCAGGGGGCCGTGGTGGTCGGGTTCGATATCAACCCTGCGGTCGTCGAAAACTTGTCCGGTTTCGGGCTTTCGGGAGCGGTGGTTGACGCCACTGACCGAGCTGCGGTCGAGGCTGAATTGGACGCTGTCGTGCAAGCCTATGGTGGGCTGGATATTCTGGTGTCGAACGCGGGTATTTTCACCGCGGGTGCGCAGGTCGAGGATATGGACGACGAAAGCTGGGCCAAATCCATGCGCGTCAATCTGGACGCCCACATGATCCTGTCGCGCGCCGCCGTGCCCTATCTGCGGCAGGGCTTTGACCCGTCGATCCTGTTTATGGCGTCGCGCAATGTGCCGGCTCCGGGGGCGGGGGCCTCGGCTTATTCGGTGGCCAAGGCCGGGTTGACCCAACTGATGCGCGTTCTGGCACTGGAGTTGGCCGAAGCCGGGGTGACTGTCAACGCCCTGCATCCTGATGCTGCTTTCGACACAGACCTTTGGACAGACGAGGCGCTGGAGCGATCCGCTAGGCGCTACGGCCTGACAGTTGAAGAATACAAAACACGCAACTTGATGAAATCCGAGATCACGTCAGAGCATGTCGCCAAAGCAGCGCTCGCACTTGTCGGCGAGAACTTTCGTCGTACAACCGGCGCGCAAATCCCGCTGGATGGTGGAAACGATCGTGTAATTTGAGCAAGTGTTAGGACGTCCAGGCAGTTAAGCTGAATGACTTCAAGTGCTGGGTTTTTGTCGGGTCGAACTGGCAAATAGTCGTCTATATCCGTCGGGCCCACCTCAGGGCCTGCATTCACGAAGGAGGTTGATATGCCGGGTGCGATCAAGGGGCCGGGGCTGTTTTTGGCGCAGTTTGCGGATGATGCGGCTCCGTTCAATTCGCTGGGCTCGATTGCGGAATGGGCCGCGGGTCTGGGGTATAAGGCGGTGCAGATCCCCACGTTTGACGCGCGGCTGTTCGATCTGGACAAAGCCGCAGACAGCCAGACCTATTGCGACGAGATCACCGGCATCTGCCGCGAGGCGGGCGTTGAAGTCAGCGAGCTGTCGACCCATTTGCAGGGCCAGCTGGTTGCTGTTCATCCCGCTTACGATCTGGCTTTTGATGCCTTCGCGCCCGAGAAAGTGCACGGCAACCCGCAGGCGCGGCAGGACTGGGCCGTGGATCAGGTCAAGAAAGCCGCCATCGCCGCGCGGCGCATGGGGCTGGATACCACGATCAGCTTTACCGGCTCGCTGGCTTTTCCCTATCTCTACCCGTGGCCGCAGCGCCCGCAGGGCCTGATCGAGGAGGCTTTCGCCGAACTCGCCCGCCGCTGGCGTCCGATCTTTGATGCCTATGCCGACCAAGGCGTAGCGATCGGGTTCGAAATCCACCCCGGAGAGGATGTGTTCGACGGCGCGACCTTCGAAATGTTCCTTGATGCCGTGGACGGGCATGAGGCCTGCCGGATCAACTACGACCCCTCACATTTCCTGCTCCAACAGATGGATTATCTGGAATTCATCGACCTCTACCACGAGCGTATCTGCGCCTTCCACGTCAAGGATGCCGAGTTCAACCCGACCGGGCGGCAGGGGGTCTATTCCGGTTATCAGGGCTGGACCAACCGGGCCGGGCGCTTCCGCAGCCTCGGCGACGGTCAGGTGGATTTCGGCGCGATCTTCTCGAAGCTGACGCAGTATGGCTATGACAGCTGGGCGGTGCTGGAATGGGAATGTTGCCTGAAATCGCCGGAACAGGGGGCGGCTGAAGGTGCGCCCTTCATCGCGCGCCATATCATTGAAACGACGGACAAGGCCTTTGACGATTTCGCAGGCGGCGAGGTTGATCAGGCCATGATCCGATCCATGCTGGGGCTGGGCCGATGACACCTTTGAAACTGGGCATGGTCGGCGGCGGGCAGGGCGCGTTCATCGGGGCGGTGCATCGCATCGCCGCCCGGCTGGATGGTCAATGGCAACTGGTGGCCGGGGCGCTGTCATCTGACCCGCAGCGGGCCGAAGCCTCGGCGCAGGAACTGGGGATCGAACGGTCTTATTCCGATTTCCGTCAGATGGCGCAGGCCGAGGCCGCCCGTGACGACGGGATCGACGCCGTGGCCATCGTGACGCCGAACCACATGCATGCCGACCCGGCCATCGCGTTTCTTGAGGCGGGGATTCACGTCATTTGCGACAAACCGCTGGCCGCCACACCCGAGGATGCCGCGCGGATCAGGGCCGCGGCCGAGGCCTCATCGGCGCATTTCATCCTGACGCATAACTACACCGGCTATCCGATGATCCGGCAGGCACGTGAGATGGTGCAGGCGGGCGAGTTGGGCAAGCTGCGGCTGGTGCAGGTGGAATACGCGCAGGACTGGCTGGCCGAGCCCGCCGCGCCCGACAACAAACAGGCCGACTGGCGCACCGATCCGGCCCGGTCGGGGGCGGGCGCCATCGGCGATATCGGGACCCATGCCTTCAATCTGGCGCATTTTGTGACGGGTCAGGTCCCCTCGCATCTGGCTGCGGACCTGTCCAGTATGGTGCCGGGCCGTTTGGTCGACGACAATGCCCATATCCTGCTGCGCTATGCCAGTGGTGCGCGTGGGATGCTGTGGGCCAGTCAGGTTGCCGTGGGCAACGAAAACGGCCTGCGATTGCGGGTCTATGGAGAAACCGGCGGGCTGGAATGGGCGCAGGAACACCCAAACCACATGCAGTTCACCCGGTTGGGGCAGCCCACGCAGACCCTGACACGTGGCGGGGCCGGTGCAAATGATGCAGCCAACGCGGTGACCCGCGTGCCGGGCGGTCATCCCGAAGGCTATTTGGAAGGCTTCGCAACGCTTTACACCGAGGCCGCCGACCTGATCCGAAACGGCGCAGACGAAGGCAGCCTTCTACCCGGCATCGCGGATGGACTTCTAGGCATGCACTTTATCGCCGCTACACTGGCGTCATCACAACAGGGCGGCCGTTGGCACGGGATTTTGGTTTAAGACAAACTTATGCTGCAAAGAGGTTAACCTGCTGGTTTCCCCATAATTTAGGCCAAGTAGGCCGTGTTGACAAAGAGGGTTCACATCGGCTTCGACTTGGTCATGTTCGATAACCTGCCAGCATGGCCTGAGAAAATATCATAGCTCAATTAGATGGTTTGCCTTCATCAGTCGACCGGAGCAGTGCCTGGAATCATCGAACGCTGCTCCGGTCATTTTGTTAGGATGCCGCTTTGATCTGTTCGACGGCTTCCTGCGTTGTCCAAACCGCATTTGCCATGTATCGGAAGTTGGTCAATGCTGCGAGATACCCATCCCCTTCGGGCAGCATCGCTGCGGCGGTCGCGTCTTTGACAACGGCGACTTCAAACCCGTCCTCCAGCAACTCGCGCAGGTGGCTTTCGGTACACAGATTGGCCGACATTCCGGCAAGAATAACCTGATCAACACCTGCCTTGCGCAGTTGCAATGACAGGTCATTGGTGTCGTTGCCATAGACTTTGTGCGGAGAGGTCACGATGGTTTTGCCATCCTCGATATACTGCTTGTATTGCGGCATCCAATCCGCGCCCGAGTTCTCAAACCCGTCGATGATCAGCGGGCCTTTGCGGTCAAACATGCCGATCTTGTGCATCAGCTTTTCCAGCGCGCCTTCGAATTTCCAGCCGTGGTCCGTCGGGTAGTAGTAATGCGGAGAGACCGCGACCGTGATCTCGGCATCCTTGGCGTTCTTGAACAGGGTTTCAATGTTCTCGACAGTGTTGTGTTCCTCGACGCTGGCACCGATGACGCCCCAGGTTACGCCTTCGGGGTGCAGAAAGTCGATCTGCGGATCGGTCACGACCAGCGCAGCACGGCTGAGGTCCAGCTTCATGTCCGAAGGGGGCAGAGCGGGTTCGGCTGGATCAGCATAGGGGTTGGCGTTTTGCGCCTGAGCAGATCCGGCAGTCACAGCCGCCGCAGCGGTGGCGGCAGTTGCGGCCAGACCACCCCTTAACGCCGCGCGGCGCGAGATGTGGTTTTTCTTGGGATCATGATCGTGACAATCACACATTGTCTGTCTCCTTCATCGGGTTGCGATGACATCAACATAAGATACGGGATGTATCATTTCGTCCGATTTTCGGGCGTTCTGACCAATGGACGTATCATTACGTCCATAATCCGGGTAGATAGAGCCCATGAAGTACGAATATGTTTTCGATCAGCTCGATATTTCGACTGACCCTTTTGCCGTTTGTGAAATCAAGGGCAATTGCGAGGTGTCGATGGCGCAGGATGTCAGCGCGACACTGCACTATATTCTCAGCGGTCAAGGGGCCGTGTCGTTTCGGTCGGGGCCACAGATTCCCATTTCTCCGGGGACTCTCGTGCTGGTACCCGCATTGGAAAGTCACACTTTGCGCAGCTCCGGGATGCCCGACAGCCTGCAACCGCACTGCAATCCGGCCGAGTTGAAATTGCGGCATATTCTGGCGGTCTCGGACAGCGCTATCGAGGGCGGCCAAATGACCGCCATCTGCGCCCGGGTCAAAGTCGGGTTGCGCGGGGCGATCGATGTGATCGATCTGATCCGGTCTCCGATTGTTGAAAAGATTGGCCCAGATAGCGCGCTGCGTTCGGCCATTGATGTTCTTCTGGGTGAGCTCAGCCATCCGGGAACGGGCAGCAGGGCCATGATCCGCGCGGTTCTGATCCAGTGCATGATCGAAATGTTGCGCAAGCGGCTGAACTCGGAAGAGGGCGATCTGCGCTGGATGGCAGCCTTGCGCGACCCGATGGTGTGGGAGGCGCTGCGGGTCATGCTCGATTCACCCGGTGATCCACACACCGTCGAATCTCTGGCCGAGCGTGTGGGCATGAGCCGATCCGCGTTCGCCCAGCGGTTTACGGCTGCTTATGGAAGCGGCCCGATCGAGTTGCTGCGCGATCTCAGGTTGCGGCATGCGGCGAATTTGCTGACATCGACCGACATGCCCGTCAAACGCATCGCGCATCAGGTGGGGTTCAACAGCCGGACGGCTTTCAGTCGGGTATTTGAACAACGCACCGGCGAAAGCCCTAACCAGTTTCGAAAGTCACACCGGGCGGGATGAAGGCTCAGGATGCTGACGTGACATGCATCATTGATGCTTCAAGATCGTCAATCAGGTCATCAATATGTTCCAGCCCGCAATGCAGGCGTATTTGCGGGTAGGTGTCGGGCGAAAATCCTTCCTTGGGATTCAGCGCCAGCGCCAGACTTTCAAAACCGCCCCAGGATGCGCCAACCGAAAACAACGCCAGACGGTCCACAAAGGCGTCGGGATCCAGCCCGTCTTTCAGGCTGAAACTGATCATCCCGTTGACGCCACTGGCATCCCGCGCCCAGTGCTCGTGCCCCGGATGGCCCGTCAGACCGGGATGCCAGACGCGCAGTACCTCGGGGCGTTTGAGCAGCCATTGCGCGGCCAGAGTGCTGTTTTCAGCATGCCGGTCCAACCTGATTGCCAGAGTACGGAGCCCCCGGAGGCACGCATAAGCATCATCCGGGCCAACAATCTGACCCGTGCGCAGCGTATGCGCGCGCAAATTGGTAACGGCCCCTCTCTGTGCGACGGCTGCTCCGATCATGGTATCTGCGTGGCCGCTCAGGTATTTGGTTCCCGAAATTACCGAAACGTCACACCCCAGCAACAAGGGCTGGTACAACCAGCCAGAACCATAGGTGTTATCGGCCACAACAACCAGATCTGCAGCATGGGCGCTTTGGCATACAGCGGGCAAGTCCATCACTTTGAAGGTCTGGGATGTGGGGGATTCCACGACAACCAATTTCGTATTGTCCCGAATAAAAGGGGACAGGTCGGTCGTATCCCAAGGGAAGTAGCTGACATCGATCCGCATCTGAGTCAGATAATCACGGCAATATGACTGTGTGGCGTGAAACGCCTCATCCACCATGAGGACGTGATCGCCCGTTCTTACAAAGGCCGATAGCGCAGTCGCCATTGCAGCAACACCTGACGGGTAAAGAAAACAGGCCTCGCCCTGTTCCAGATCACATAGCGCGGCGGACAAAGCATGTGAGGTCGATGTGCCCCGCCGTCCATAGGAGACCACTCGGTCATCGGTTTCACGTCTGAGTTTTGCGTCGCGAAAGGTTGACATCGTGTCATGCAGAACGGTCGACGCCCGTTCGATTGGCGGGTTGGCCGGGCCGGGCAGAGGGCCCCGACCGTAATGTAGCAATTTGGTTTCGCGCCGCATTATTCCCGAATATCTCCGTTAAAAAAAGTGTGCGTTCAGCTTAAGCGGGCGGCCAGGCCAAGCCCCATCAGCAAAGCCAGGCCCGAACTGTGCCCGATCCCGCGTAGTCTGCTGGCGGCTCGTTTAAATTTGACCTGTATTTCAGACGAACGATCCGGGCAGGGCTCCAAAGCCAGTCTCATTCCTGCGTGGACAAGGTCATGTATGGGTTGAATGCTCTGGCCCTCTGCCGCCCATTTCAGGAAAGCACGGCTCAGATCGTTCGTCCGAGCCTTCATTGCAATGGTTCGAAGCGTCTCAGGTGTCGTACCGGCCCATGCGTGATACAACAAGACCCCGGCCAGCACGTCATCGCCGGTTGGCGTCAGCCCGCCCCCTCGACCCTGAAGCAGAGATCGCGCGCTGTCCAGTTCACCTGCCTCAAGGATCGTGGTCAGTGAGGGCAGGATGGGCTCCATGTCATCAAGAACATCGTCAAGACGGTAAAGCTTTGCCAACTGAGGGGTAATGCGTATCAGATCGGTGTTCGTCGGACGATAGGGGCAGTACCGGGTCGCGGACCTGAGCGAGATGGCAATGGGCCCGATGTCCAGGAGGTGCGAACAAATCCCTGCACGGGTTCCAACCGAAGGCCGCGGCGGCTGGTGCTTCAGGACCAGATGAATGGGTCCGGCCGGAATCTGAGGGCCGCCCACTGCAAAAATCCGCCTTTGTTCATCCCTCAGGTAGAACCCGCTTGAGAATTCCGAGATGACTTCAGCTTCAATCCGTGCACCGGTTTGGGCGACAGGTATCCCGTCACCCAATTTATCGGCCAGATAGATCGACGCTATCTCAGGGTATCCGGCGGTCAAGGTCAATCAGGGCGTCCACGAAACACTTGAGAGGGGCCCAGGCCACCCCGGCCCCGACCTGCCCGCTGCCGTCCGAGACATGGATGATCCCGGTATTCACTGCAGGCGTGATCGACAATTCGGCCACCTTGCGCACATCGACGCCAACCGGGGTGCCAACATTGTCCAGAATGGGCAGGCGGAAGCGCGTGCTTTCGCCGGCGCAAATGCGCTGCATGCTTTGGGTTGCGGCAATGGCATCCGACATGCGTCCGCCCAGAAAGCCTGCCACAGCCGGAGAGTTCGCAGCCGCCGGACCACCCAGCCCGATCAGTTCCAGAACCGCGCTGTCGCCGATATCCGGCGCGCTGGTCTCGGGTCCCTGACCGGGATAGTACAGCGCATCCTGAATAGGCGGAGAGTCGGTGATGAACCAGTTTCCCGTCTTGCCGGGCAGGCGGACGCCATAGGTGGCGCCGTTGCGGCTCATGGTGGTGACGATGCTGGCGTTTTCCACATCCGCTGCTGAATCTACCAGCGATTTTGCCGCCGCCATCGCCACGTTCAGGAACATCAGGTGATTGGCGCTGAGGAAGGTGGCCACTTCGCCCGCGCGGTCATGATCGCTGGCGACCAGATGGGGCAGAAGATCGCGCAGGAACAGGTTGGTGGTGGCCTGAACGCGCATATGCACATCGTCCCCCATCGGAACGCCTTGTGCGGCCAGTGACAGAATGTCGATTTCGCCCTTGGCCTTCAATGCCCCGGCCAGAACCGGCCCGACCGCGTCGCGCAGGAATCGCAACCGTTCGATGGCCTCGTCATTGTCGACGCCAAACCACGCAACTTTGCCCGAGCCCTGATTGACGCTGGAAAAGGTGGTGGTGCCTCCGAATTCATTCTCGACCACATAAACCGGGGCCGACGGGCCAATGGATGTAGCCATGGGCACAACTGTTGAGCTTTCGTTGGCGGGCTTCAGTTCAACCTCGCCTGCGGTGACAAGCTGTTCTGCCGCTGCGACATCCACTGCCCAACCCTCGGCCACAATGGTGGCCTTGATCGAGCGTTGCAGCGGGTTGGGCATGTCGGCCCAGGCAATCGCCGGGCCGCAATGCAAGACCGACCGCTCGCCCATGTCGGGGATGACGGCCCCGGCGCGGTCGATGCCTTTCAGCATCGGTACGCCTTCGTTGATGCGGTGGATCACTTCGGCATTGGCCTTGTCCACAATGGCGGCCTTGGGACCCAGCAAACGGCTCAGCGCGCCAACGACCTCGGGGTCGCCGCCTCCGGGAATGCGCCAGTCCACCCCAACCACGGATGCACCCTGATCCCGGGCCGAGGTTTCGAACATCGGCAGGCCGATATTCACGATGCTAACACTTTCCGGCAGTTTTACGACGGGCGAAGCGGTCATGAAGTCATCCCTTCCAGCGAGCAATGTAACATATAGGAAATGATTAATTACCTATAATGAACATGTCAAACTCTATTGCGTGTTTTCGGACCGCGGGGTCCGGAAAGCCCCGGGTCCGGGCGGGTGGACGCCCCGGACCCGGGACTGACGCTTCAATCGAACCCGAATGCAAAGAGGTTCGAAAAGGCGTCATTCCCATTTGCGGCTTTGCGCAGACCGCCAGCGTTCATCCGGCGTCAGGCGCGATTACAGATGACTTGATCAGTATGTCAGGCGCGGACTTGAGCGTGTTGGTGACGTAGCACACCCGTTCCGCCGCCTTGATGATCGCGTCCACCTCACCAGCATCACACCCCAACTGACTGGAGATGGTGATCGCCGAGTATTTGGGTCCGTCATAGGTCCCGGTGACCGAAACCCTCAGATCGCTCAGTTCGATCTGGCGTTTGCGCGCGCAATAGGCCACAGCAACCGTGAAACATGAGGCCACCGAGGCCAGCAGAACAGATGTGGGTTCAGGGCCAAGATCCGTTCCGCCGACCGAGGGGGGTTCGTCAACCGTGACCGAGAACCCACCGCCCATATCGACGTCGCAGCACAGGTCTCCGCGCCAGACGCTTTCAACTGTCTTCTGCCCGCTCAATGCGTGTGCCCGTGATCATGATCGTGGTCGTGGCGATGATCGTGACCATGGGGGCGTTTGCAGAAATCCTGGGTCAGCGCATCGATGTCCTGCTTGCTCAGCAAGCCATTATCGACCACCAGCGCCTCAAGCGTTGCGAACCACCGCTCGTAATAGCGGTAAGGCGTTTTCAGACTGTCATAATCCTGTTCGTATTCCGCGATTGCGGCGATCAGACCGTGCTGAAAATCAGTCCAGTTGAACACGCCCTGATCCGCCAGCGCGGCAGCGATGCCAAAAGCACGGCTTTCCCAGGGTTCCTGAAACACCAGTTCACCGTTCGAACGGGGCAGAGGTGTCTGGGACTCGGGTCCCATATTGTCCATCATGCTCATGGGTCAGCCCGCCGCAACCTGCGCCACACCAACCATCGCATCGCGCGTCACCAGCTTGGCCAGATCGTCCTCGGACATCCCGTCAGTGCCTTCGGGGCGCATCGGCAACACGAAATAGCGGTTCTCGGCGCTGGAATCCCAGACCGTGATCTCCACACCTTCGGGCAGGTCCAACCCCATCTCTTTCAGCAGCGTGCGCGGTTCGCGGACCGAGCGGGACCGATAAGCTGGATCCTTGTACCAATCCGGCGGCAGCCCCAACAGCGGCCACGGATAGCATGAGCACAGGGTGCAGACGACCATGTTGTGCATCTCGGGCGTGTTCTCGACCACCACGATATGCTCACCCTGAGGTCCGCCAAAACCCATTTCCTTGCAGGCTTCGGTTCCATCGGCCAGCAGGCGCTGGCGGAAATCGTCGTCTACCCAGGCCTTGGCCACAACCTTGGCCCCGTTCATGGGCCCCACGTCGTTGACGTAACGATTGATGAACCCGTCCAGTACATTGGGATCGACCAGTCCACGCTCGACCAGCAACGCTTCCAGCGCTTCGACGCGCAGCTGCGGCGAGGGGTAATCTTTGGGATGAGGAAGTTCGGTCATGCGGCCTCCATATAGCTTTCGAACAGGTCGATGCGGACCTTGGATTTCTCGGCGTTTTCGCCCCACAGCTCGGTCGAGTCGAATTCGACCGTGTACACATGCTGCGGGTCTTCGCCGACGAAATGTGCGGTGCTGTCAGGCAGAACGGCGGCAGGACGCCGTGCGATGACGGTTCCGACATGGCCGCGGATATAGGCGGGCAACCGGGTATGGCCCGATTTCCGAACGGACGATGCGCGGACAGTCTGACCCGCCTGAAACTTGGGCTCGTCGTCGATCTGGCGCAGGGACCCGGCACCGCCGCGTTCATATTGCGGTTTGTTGGTTTCGACATCCGCCGGTTCCTGGACGTCCTCGCCCTGCATCACGCGGGCGCGGGCGGCCACGGCGCCGGGGGCCAGAACGCCACTGTCAACGCACAAAAGCTCGGCCGTGCTGATCCAGCGCCCATAATAGCCCTCGGACAGGTAATCGACCGGGTGCAGCCTTTCCAACGCGTGGCGGAACGCGTCCAGATTGGTGCCCGAAACCCCCATCGAGGCCAAGCTCAGGGCAAAGGCGCGCGCTTCCCAATCTTCCTTGAAAACCGGCTCGTCCGGGTCGATCTCAACACGCCCCCAGCCTTCGGTCCCGCCCATGTCATGTATTCCATCCATGAATCGCCTCCCTTTCGTTTGTCTGGAACCGTATGGGAAGTTCCGTGAATGTGTCAACTATAAGAAATGTTCGTTACATTCGCGAAACGGTGTGCGTTGCTCCGGATTACGACAAGGGGATTGACCGAATTAATTATAAGAAATAATATAAGTCGTATCAGTAATGCCCTGTCGCAGGGTGTACGTCAGCCCGTTTCAAGAGGATTTCAAGACATGCTTGCCGATCCCCGCCCGCGCTTTCTTGACCTTGCGCCCCGCAGGCCCAAACCCAGAGCCGCGGGGCTGACGCATGTATTGGACAAGGGATGCACGGTATCCCATACGCGCGACGTCATTCAGCAGGCTGCGGGCCTGATCGACATCTGGAAATTCGGCTGGGGCATCTCGTATATTGATCCCAATGTCCGCACCAAGGTCGCTGAATTGAGGGACGCGGGAATCAAGACCTGCACCGGCGGCACGCTGATGGAGATTTCGCGCCTGCAGGATCAGGTGGGTCCCATGCTGAACTTCGCATCCGAGGTGGGTTTTGACTGTGTCGAGATATCGGACGGCGCGTCAGAAATTCCTGTCGCGGAAAAACAGGAGCTGATTGCCCGGGCCCGTGATGCCGGGTTTGAGGTTCTGGCCGAAGTCGGCAGCAAGGACCCGAACCAGACAGCAGAGCCCGAGGACTGGATCGCCGAGATCGAAGGCGATCTGGCGGCCGGGGCAAGCTGGATCGTGGCCGAGGGGCGCGAAAGCGGCACGGTCGGCCTGTACCAGTCCGATGGCAGCGTTCGCTGTACTCTTATCGAGGCGCTGATGAACAGTGACTACGCCAGCAAATTGATCTTTGAGGCCCCGCGCCGTGATCAGCAAGTTTTGCTGATCAAGCATTTCGGATCCGAAGTGAATCTGGGGAATATTCAACTGGACGAGGTGCTGGGGCTTGAGACTCTGCGGCTTGGTCTTCGCGCGGACACCATGAAGACGGAACACGTGCAAAAGGCCCGCTCGGATGTTCGACTTTGATGCCGCGACCCGCAATGTTGTGCCCAACCGATACCGAACAGTTGCTCTGGCCACCGATCTGCCCAGCCTTGATCCCGACGGGCTGATCGCCCATTTCACCGGGCGCGAAGCCTATATGCGCACGCGGTTCATCGTGGCCCGGCATGGGTCCGAAACCTGTTTGCTGGAAGTCGCGCGGGACAACGATACCGACCTGTTTTCACCAATCACCTCGGTTCGGATGCTGGCCGGTCCGGCGGATTGTGTCTATGTCCATGCGGACTGGGCCGATGCCGGTGTCCCCTCGCATCTGGCCGCCGTGGCAGAAGATCATCCGCAGAAAACATGCGTCGTGATCGAAGGGCGGTATTCCCATGTCAGTTTCATCCTGAACCCCGATCCGATCCGCCTGCAGGTTCTGGATATCGTGCCGCCGTTCCCGTCAAAGCTGGTCGATCAGGTCACGCGAGTCCTGGACGGGGCAGAAACCCTGCCGCCGATTGTTGTGGTTCCAGTGCTGACCGACAGCCGCGATGTGCTTGCAGCCGAGCGCACACCGGTGCCCGAACGGCTCTTGGTGCCGTGCCGGGGCTCGGGCATCGACATCGAAGAGACCTCAGTGTCTTATCTGGATGAGCGTCCTGCCCAGCAGGATTGGGTGCTGCTGGGGTGCGAACGCTCGGACCAGATCCACAACTGGTTCTACAAGAAACCGCCTGATCTTGTGGATACCTGCCCGCGAAAGTTTCTGCCTCAGCTTGCCCAATCCGACGGGCCGATCCTTACGCGGTGCTGCCTGTTGCAGGAAGGAATCGAAGACCGCGGCGATGCGGTCTTTGTGCCTTGGGGGGCGTCACTGGACGAGGTCCGCGCGGCCATCGAAATGGTTATCGAAAAGACGGGGGTCGCATGGTCGCACATATGATAGATTCTCAGGTCTTCGGCCATCAGTGGACGACTGCCGAGGGCCGCGCGATCTTTGACGAAACCGCCCGTGTCGGCAGATGGCTGGAGGTGATCCTCGCTCTGGCCCGTGCGCAGGCGGCGTGTGACATCATCCCCGGCTCGGTGCTGCCGGCAATCGAAGGGCTGGCGCAGACCGATTTGCCGATTGACGCCATCGCGCAGCAGACCCGTGCGACCTCACATTCGACGCTGGGCATGATCCATGTTCTGCGCGACCTGCTGCCGGACGCGGCGCAGGAATACGTCTATTACGGCACCACGGTGCAGGATATCACCGATACGTCGCAAGTGCTGGAAATGCAGGCGGTGGCCCGCCTGATCTGGCGCGACCTGTGGCAGACCGAAGGTCTGCTGCTGGCGCTGGCGGAGCAGCACCGCGAAACGCCGATGGTTGGGCGTACCCACGGCCAGCCGGGATCGCCCATCACCTTCGGGTTGAAGGCCGCCGTCTGGGCCGATGAACTGGGGCGCCACCTGCAGCGGTTGCAACAGGCGCAAGACCGTCTGTTTGTGGGCCAGCTTGGGGGCGCAGTGGGCTCGCTTGGGTTTTTTCGCGACAAGGCGTTGCCGCTGCGGGCGACATTCTGCGCCGAGTTGGACTTGAAAGAGCCTGATATCAGCTGGATCAATGCGCGCGACCGGTATTGTGAGTTTGCCCAACTGCTGGCGATGATCACCGCCACGCTGGCCAAAATCGCCAACGAGACCTTTACTCTGCAGCGCAAGGAAATCAGTGAACTGGCCGAACGCACCAACCCCAATACGGTCGGCAGCATCACCATGCCGCACAAGCGCAATCCTGAATCCAGCGAGCAGATCGTGGCGCTGTCAAAGCTGGTGCGCGCCAATGCTGGTGTGATGACCGAGACCATGCTGCAGGAAAACGAACGCGATGCCCGCGCGTGGAAGGTCGAATGGGCCGTATTCCCGGAATTGTGCCAATACAGCCTTGCCGCAGCGGCGATGACGCGAGATCTGGTTGACGGGCTTGAGGTGAACGCCGATGCCATGCGCCGCAACCTGCTGCAGGAATCCGCCTCGGAAGGCGTGCTGTCGGCGCTGTCGGAAAAGCTGGGCAAGCACAAGGCGCAAGCCGCCTTGCAGGAGGCCTACCGGAAGGTGCGTGAACAGGGTGTCACCATTCCCGAGGCGCTGTCGGAGCTGATCGAAGGGTTCGAAATGGTCACGGACCCCGACATCGATACCGGTGCGTCGGCCCAGATGGTCAATCGGGTTCTGGCCCGTGCCAATGCGCGTCGCAGCAGCGAAAGCGCGACCGCTTATTGATCCGCCACGCCCAATCATGCCTACAGGAGATCGCCCATGTCCGTCGATGAATCAACACCGGTATCGCAGCGTCTGGCGGGGCCATCCTCGTCCGGGCCCGCGCAAGAGCTGATTGACGCGGGTTTTGCCTGGGAAATCGCCGATGCGCCGGTTCTGCACCACGGGCTGAACATCGCGGATTTGGGGCATGTGCTGGACCTGATGCACCGTCGCATCATCCCTGATGACGCCGCCAAACAGCTGTTGCGGGTGCTGCTTGAGGCGCATGAAACCCCTGTCGAGGACTTTCCCTACAACGCAGCCTATGGCGAGCCCTATAATTCGCGCGAACGCCATTTCGTGTCGCTGATCGGGGACGCTGCGGGCTGGCTACATGCCGGGCGACCGCGGCGCGAGGCTGCTCGGGTCGCGTTTCGGGTCGAGGTCCGGCGTCTGACGGCGGAACTGATCCGCTCGGTCAGTACCTTTGCGGAAACCACGGCCACATTTGCCCGCGATCACCGCGACGTTCTGATGGCCGATCAGACCTATCTGCAACAGGCCCAACCCTCGACCTTCGGGCATTATCTGCTGGCCTTTGCGCCTCCGGCCTTGCGCGATGCCGAACGGATGCTGACCTGCCTCTCGCAGATCAACCAGAGCCCGGGTGGGGCCGGGTGCGTGAACGGAACGCAATTGCTGGATGACCGGACGTATATCGCCGAGTTGATGGGGTTTGACGGCGTCATCGATCATACGCGCGATGCGATGTGGCAGACCGATACCTTTATCGATGTGCTCTCGTCGGCCGTCAGCGCACTGTCGAACCAGTCGAAACTGGCCGAAGACCTTGAGATCTGGTCCAGTCAGGAATTCGACTATGTCGATCTGGCGGGGCCTTACACGCGATCCTCGGTCCTGATGCCGCAAAAGCGCAACCCGTATTCGCTGTCCATCGTACGCGGCGGGGGCGGGGTTCTGATCGGGCGGCTCAGCGGGTTTTTGGCCGTTGTCAAAAGCCCCTCGGCCCGCAGTGACAACCTGATCTTCGCCTATGGTGAAGTGCCCCGCGCGCTGGATTTCTCGGCCAAGATCAGCGATCTGATGACCGGTGTTGTCGGCACCCTGACCGTCAATCGCGAGCGCATGTGGACGCTGTTGGAAAACAGCTTTTGTCAGGCGACCGATCTGGCCGAACATATCATGCTGACGCATCAACTGGATTATCGCATGGCCTATCGGATCGTGGGCGAAGCCGTGAAGGTGGCCAGCCGCGCGGGTTTGCGCGGGGTTGATATCACGCCCGAAATCATTGCGGATGCGGCGCAAACCATTGCCGGAATTCCGTTGAAGCCCGATGCAGAGACACTCAAAAAGGCGCTGGACCCACGTAACATCGTGGCGACCAGAACCGCTCCGGGTGGGGCCGCGCCGGACGTCGTGCTTGGCATGGCCGAACGCAACATCGACGCTGCCATGACGTTGAAGCAGCAGGCCGAAGCCGCGCTCGGGCGATTCTCGGAGGCCGAAGCAGCATTGCTGGATCGCGCGGCGCGTGTCATTAACGATGGTTAATATAAATCTGACCACGTTTTCGTGAGCGCCCTGCGGCTTTGGCCTAAAATTTAGACGTTCGAGCGTCCCTCTTGGGGCTGGTCGGCCGTTTCCGGACGACTCTGATGCGCGCCACTGGATCAGAAGTGGTGCTGTTGTTGTTAATAAAATAAGGACCAAACGCTCTGTCTGCCAGAGAATGGCACCGAGTCCCGCGCGGGTGACGCGTTCGGGGCAAGGCGGCAAGTGGCGATCCTCTGCCTTCCGACCCCGGGCGGGGCAGGCGAAACGGAAAGGAAACAGAAAGCTTGACGGATAGTTTATGGCTTTCTACGATACGACACACAACGTTCTGATGGTTAACCGTTCGGCAAGGGAGATGTCCGTGAAAATTGTGATGATCGGGGGCGGGCCGGGTGGGCTCGGTGCGGCCGGAGCGGCCAAGGGAACGGACCCCAAGGCAGAGACCATCGTCTACACTCAGTTCGAAGATGTTGCCTATAGCCCCTGCGGCATTCCATTTGTTCACGGCAAAGAGATCGACTCGTTTGACCGCCTGTTCCTTGCAACCAAGGAACAGTACATGGAGCAGGGGATCGACGTTCACTATGAAACCACGGTGAACGCGATCGATCGGGCCAACAAAAAGATCAATGTCGCCGGTGAGGGCGATATTTCATACGATAAACTGATCCTGTGTTCGGGCTGGCGCTACAAGGAGCTGGACATTCCGGGGCAGGACCTTGGCGGCATCTACCGGGTCAAGAACATCCGCAGCGCGATGGATTGGGACAAGTTTCTGGACAATGTCAAAACCGCCGTGGTGGTCGAGGCAGGCCCCATCGCCGTTGAAATGGTCTCGGCCATGGTGCATCGCGGCATCAAGACCACGCTGGTCGATCCGAACCCGTGGCCGATGGCCGATGTGGTGGACCCCGACATCATCGAACCGGTCCGCAAGGATTGGGAGGACGCTGGCGTCGATATGCGCTGGGGCGAGCGCGTGACCGCCTTCCGTGGCGACAAGAACGTGACCCATGTAGAGACCACCTTTGGCGACGTTCAGGCCGACATCGTCATACTGGGGACACCGAAGGTTCCCAACAACGATCTTGCCACTGCCGCAGGTCTGAACATCGGCAGTACCGGCGGGATCGTGATCGACAGCAAGGGCCAGACCTCGGACCCGAATATCTATGCTGCGGGCGACTGCGCTGAGATTGTGCACGGTGTCACTAACCTGCCGCTGCAAGGGCTGACCGGCAGCCATGCCTATGCGCAGGGCAAGGTCGCGGGGGTGAACGCCGCCGGAGGTGAGCGGATTTACCAGCCGGTCCATGTGCCCTGGGGCATGCTGGCGGGCGAATGGATGATCGGCGGTTTTTCCTTCGGGGAAACCTCGGCCACGGCGGTGGGGATGGACTATGTCTGCGGGAAGACTACCGGTATCACCCGCGCGCGTTATTATCCCGGCGTGCGTCCGATCACCGTGAAACTGCTGGTCGATCCCAAGACACGCGGCCTTTTGGGGGCGCAGATGGTGGGTGGCGAAGGCGTCAAGGAACGCGCGGATTTTCTGGGTGTGGCCTCACGCGCGGGGCTGACCATTGATGCGCTGGCCACGATGGAGAACGTGTATTCCCCCGCGATCGGGGCGCTGAACGAACCCATCCAGATTGCCGCTGCCGATGCGGTGATGAAACTGGACGGAAAGGTCTGAGGCGATGACGTTCTCCCAATGGCTGCGAGAAAACGCTGAACATTATCTGCTGTGCGAAGCGCAGGACAAGATGGCCCGCCGCACGGGCCTGAACCCGCCCAACAAACCGCGTGGGCTGAAAGACAGGTTCTGGCGCCAGCTGATCATCCCGATCTACCATATGATGCCCTGGGGCATGAAGAAATGGTTCATGGATGCTATCCCCGGCAGCCACAAAAAACACTGGCCCCGCAAGAACTTCCGTTTCAGGCAGTAGGGTCGATCAGGTTCCACGAGAGGCGCTCTTTCTCGGGACATTCAAACTAAACACAACTGCAACAAGGGAGTTGAAATGCCTCAAACTGTTAAAATCGACGCGCCGAAGGAAGGTGATATTCTCTTTGACGTTGAAGAGAAGATCTTTCCCGATCACAAGGCAAATGAAGGCGACAAGGCTTATGTCTTCATGCACACAGTTCCGTTTGAAGGCTCGGTCGGTCTGGTGAACATGCTGACGGCCACGCGGCTGCAGCGTAAGGGCTTTGAACTGACGTTCATCCTGTACGGCCCCGGCGTTCTGATGGCGTCCGCTGCGCGCGGCTATCCGGCTGTTGGCAATGACGCGTTCCCGGGCAATCTGGGATATAACCGCCAGCTCAAGACCCTGATCGACGAAGGCGCTACCGTCTATGCCTGCCGCTTTGCGATGGGTGCTCTGTATGGCATGCGCGAGGATGACCTGATCCCCGGCGTCAAGGCGTTTAACCCGCTGGACGTTCTGGATGCCAACATTCAGGCCTATCGTGAGCGTGCGCTGGTCTTCTCGACCTGGACATTGTGATCCCGGTCATCTGAATCTGTCAGACGGGGCGGCGGGCATGACCATCCGCCCCGCCCTGGCCGAGGGACAGCACGGCTGTCCTGGCGGCCCATCAACCAACATCGGAGGACTGAACATGCACATCGAACCCGGAGTCGTCGTTGGTGCGAAACTGGCGCTGTCTTATGCGACCGCCGCCGGCGCGGCTGCCTATTCACTGAAACTCTGCGCAGATACAATGCGCGACAACGGAGCTGTCAGTTTTGTGGTCCGATCGGTGCTGGCGGTTGCTGCGGTCTTTGTTTTCTTCGAGGTCTTTCCGAAATACCCGGTTGGCGTGTCCGAGGTTCACTTTATACTTGGATCGACCTTGTTTCTGATACTGGGTGCAGGCCCCGCCGCAGTTGGGCTGGCATTGGGTTTGTTGGCGCAAAGCGCGCTGTTCGCCCCGGCCGACCTGCCGCAGTATTTCATGAACACGACCACGTTGCTCGTGCCGCTCTTTGCGGTGTCGGCGATGGCAAAACGGATCATAGCGCCCGAGACGGCCTATGTTGATCTGACCTATAAACAGACACTGGCGCTGTCGACGGCTTATCAGGGTGGCGTTGTCGCCTGGGTCGCTTTCTGGGCGTTCTTTGGTCAGGGTTTTGCTGCACCCAACATTGCTGCTGTCACTGCCTTTGGTGCAAGCTACATGCTGGTCCTTCTGATCGAGCCGCTGATTGATCTTGCGGTTCTGGCGACGGCCAAGGCAATGCGCGGACTGGACGGATCGGGCCTGGTAGCGCAACGGCTGTATCACAGAGCGGTTTGACGTTCTTTTCTTCAACCAAATTAGAATGTCACATGGCCTGCCGCATAAATCGACAGGCCATTTTCTGTTGTAGCATCCGGCAAATGTGAAATTGTTATTAGCCGCTATACACCGAAATATGTTGCTGCGCCGTATTCGCCCAGCTATAGCGCGCGGCCAATTCAGGGCCGTTGGTGGCCAGCCGTTCGGCGGTGTGCGGTTCATCCAGCAGGCGGGCCATGCCGGATGCCAGCGAGTCCACATCCGCTGTTCTGGTCAGAATGGCATCCTGATCATGCCTCAGAAATTCGTGGAACACATCGATATCTGACGCCACGACCGGCAAGGAGGCACTGGCCGCCTCCAGAATGACCAGCCCCCAGCCTTCGTTGACCGACGGGAACACAAAGCCATCGGCGGCTGCGAACCACTGCGGAAACTCATCGTCATCGATGGTGCCCAGCAGGACCACATCCTTGTCCAGTTCCAACCCCAGATCGGGCAGTGAGCCCAGCACATCCTCGCGGTAGGCGCGGTAATCCTGGAAAGAATGCCCGCCGATCACCGCCAGAACCGGTGCGTCGTCGCGCTCGGCCTTCAGTTTGGCCAGCGCGTCGATCAGATGGCGGCTGCCTTTGCGCGGCTCGATCCCGCCGACGGTCAGATACATGAACCGGTCTGCTGACCCGTTCGCCAGACCGGCACGCGATCGCAGGTCCAAGCGTTTCTGCGCGCTGATTTCTTGCGCGAACCGGTCCGCACGGACGCCATTGGTGACAATTTTGGCCTCGACACCATAGTCTTTGCGCAAAATGTCCTGCCACAGCTTGCTAACCACCAGAACTTCGTCCGGTTCAAGGATCGCCTGTATTTGACAATTGATCAGCGCCTCTGTCGTGAAGTCATCGACATGATGCACCGTCCGGATCAGCTTGAACCCGCCCCCCGCATCGCGCACCCGCGCGGCCGCCCGGGCCGAGATGCAATCCTGACTGTGGACAATGTCGAACCGGTCGCCCATGGCGGCCAGCCCGGCCTCCATCGCGTCGATCCAGCTGAAGACGCGATCTTCCAGTGCATCACGCCACTCGGGCGTCGGGACAATCTCGTAGGGGACGGACAGGTCGCGAAAGAAGCCTGCGTCAGGCTCGCCCATCGCTATGACCGTTACATCCACCCCGGCCTGCTGCAGGGCTTCTGCCAGTTCCAGTGTATGGACAACCCCGCCACGAGGTTTGATCGAATAGGTCGTCAGAGCGACCCGAGGAAACGACCGTTTCATATCACACCGTTTTTCAACATGATTTAGTGCGATGCCCCAAGATTGGCAAAGGCGGCATGATCGGTTGCTGTGGTCTGCAATGGCGTCGAGAGATCTTCAGCCACAATCGATGCATCCCGCTTGACCAACGCACAGGCGGCCAAGGCCGCGCGTGCGGCGGTTTCGGTCACGATACAACCGACATCCTCAAAGGCTTTGCGTTGTTTTTCAAATCCTTGCGGATCGCTTTCAGTACCCAAAACATACGTAATGACCGGCACACCAGAGGCGACGATTTCGCCTGCGACGGGGGCAAGCACACTGGCCGGATCCTCATGTGCGCCGTCTCCGATCACCACATCCAGCAGAACGGCAGCAAGCGAGGGATCACCGATTTGTTGCCGCATGAACTCGATTCGGGCTTCGGTATCGATCATCGGATGCGGGCGGCCATCGGTGTATTCTTCTTCGCCAAGATCCAGGAAGATATGAGCATCCGGTGGTGCCGCTTCCAAGGTCCAGCTTTTGTCCAGCGGGATGTTCGAATGAATTGGCCCGATCCGTCGGGTCGCGATGGTCATGGCTTCGTAACACAGGGTGCCGCCGCTATAGAGGCCAGACAGGCGGGCACGCGTTGGTTCCAGCCCATCAATGATCTTCTCCAAACGGTCAGGCAAGTCGCCAACAATCTCAGGCACTTTGACGCCGTGGAAAGGCAGGGTATCGCGTACCCCCTGTTCAAGCGTGTTACACACCTTGATGTGTAAGGCTGCCGGAATCTTGTCCTGCAGGCCGATATACGCCGCGACCATTGCTTTCTTGGGCAGGTTGACCAGCATTTCCGCCACATCTTTCGATGGCGGCTTGGATACCAGCAGAATGGTTTTGGTCTCGGGGTCTGCATCCAAGGCTTTGATCGCCGATTGCGCCATCAGCCCGCCGACTTCTGGTGACAGATCGCGGCCACCTAGGCCGATCACATGCGAGACGCCAACGCCCCAGCGGTCCAGCAGGCTCATGACCTCTTGCGCGCCGGTGCCTGCCGCCGACAACACCCCAACTGACCCTTTGTTGACACGGTTTGCAAAGGCCAGACCGGTTCCGCCCAGCATAGCTGTACCCGCGCCAGGGCCCATCACCAGCAGACCCAACTCTTGCGCGCGTTTCTTCAGCGCGACTTCGTCTTCGAGTGGCACGTTATCGCTGAACAGAAGAACGTTCAGGCCTGCCGTCAGGGCCTTGTGAGCTTCGAGCGCAGCATAGGCTCCGGGAACAGAAACGATTGCCAAGTTGGATTCGGGCTGCTCTTTCACGGCAGAGGCAAGATCCGGGGCGATCTTTTCTTCTTCGCCATCCGCAGAGCTCGCTGCATCAAAGAGGATGCCCGACGCGGTTTCAAGCGCCGCTTTTGCCGCGCTCTCATCATCTGCCCGCACGGCCAGAACTAGATCGTTGGCACCTGCGCTCTCCAACCCTTCTGATGCTCCGGCCTGAGCCGCAATCTTGATGTTTGCGGGGGTGGCCATGAACGCCCAGCCCCACTGGGACCCTTCGGCACTCAGCAGAGCACGAGTTGCCTCCAGAAGCTTGACGCTGTCTTTATACGCGTTTTGGTGAACGGAAATAAGGCTGGTGGTCATTAGGCGACTTCCTTGTTCGAGCGATCGGTCGATACGGCATCTGCGGTGATGCAGGTCCCGGTTCCGCCATCGACCACACCGCCGGAAGTTTCCGAAAGTGTGCCATAGACAAGCTCAGGCGTGGTGATCGCGGCCAGACGGTCAGGGTTTGATCCGCCGTTTACGAATTTCATTGCGGCCTCCATCTTGGGGCCCATGCTGCCGGGCGGGAATTGCCCGTCTTCAAGGTGTTGTTTGGCCTCGGACACCGACAGATGTTCCACCGCGCGCTGCGTCGGTTTGCCAAAATCCAGCATCACCGTGGGCACCCCGGTTACCATCACCAGAGCGTCGGCATTGGCCGCATCGGCAATGCGTTCGGCGGCAAAATCCTTGTCAACGACCGCGTCCACGCCTTTGTACACGCCGTTCTCCTGCATGACGGGAATACCGCCGCCGCCCGCAGCGACAACAAGATTGCCCGCCTCTGTCAGTTGGGCGATGGCGGCGGCCTCTAGCGTGGCCCGGGGCTCGGGCGAGGGGACCACACGGCGGTAACCGCGTCCGGAATCCTGAACCATCGTCCATCCGCGACTTTCCGCGAAGGTCTTGGAGTCGGCTTCGGAAAAGAAAGGTCCGATGGGCTTGGTCGGGTTTTCGAACGCCGGATCATCGGGATCGACAACCACATGTGTAATGACCGAAACGATGCCCGAGCATTCGTCGCCGCAGATCTCATGCAGAGCCAGTGAAATCAGACTGCCCAATGCGCCTTGAGTCATGGCCCCCAGTGCAAAAAGCGGCTGGGCCGGGACCAGCTTGGCCCCTTCCTCATGCTGGATGGCCAGATTCCCGACCTGCGGCCCGTTGCCATGCACGATGATAATCTTCCAGCCCTGCCGCAACAGTGAGCGCACGGATTTGGCCATGGCGATTGCGTTGGTATACTGTTCCTCCTGGGTGCCATCCTGACCTTCCTGAGTCAGGGCATTGCCCCCCAGCGCGACGACTGCTGTTTTGTGCACGACGTTCCTCCCATCGTTTATTCACCTTTTCCGGGCCGAAACTGCACTGACAACTGGCGTCGGTTTTCGGAGTGTAGTAAAGTGAATTAGCCTTTCGGATAATTAACATCGTATCCTATCCGACACAAGACAAATGTGATGCCGCCCGGGTCCTGTTCTCGGGTGGCGGATCAAGAACAGGAGGTTCAACCGTATGAACGTTTCCGCAACCGGACACCCAAGGCAATTCTGGGTCGAATGCGAACAGCAACTGTTTTCCATGTCGGCCATGGACCCCGAGCAGTACAAACAAATCGTGACTGCGATCCGGGCCGTGTCGGATGTTCTGGTTGAATTCGAAACGCCCGAGGCATTGCATGCGGCCTGGCCCGAGGCCAAGACGCTTTATGTCAGGGCGGCGCACGCGGCTGGTTTTGATCCGAATTCACTGCCCCATGGCAAAATATCGGGTGCGGCCTTTGCAATGCGGGAAAGAAAAATTACCGAAGAAAAACAAGTTACTAAATTTGCAACCGCGATAACTGAGGCGCGCAAGGCCGGTCAGGGCTGGGCCACCCTCAGCGAGACCGGCGATCTGACGCACGGGTTGCTGGACCCGTATAGCTGCACCGAGATGGACCTTGCCTCGGGCCTGGCCATCGTGACAATCACCCAGCCCGAACCATCCGGCGCGGGCATCTTGTATGCGCTGTCCGTTGTTCGACTGGATCGCAACACCGGCCAGTTGGAGGATGCCGAACCCGGGTTCGCGGACTGGACGGATTACTCCACTGTCGAAGACCTGATTGCAGCGCGGGATGCCTTGCGGACACAAATACGCGAGCACGGGGAATGACGCCGCGATTGTTTACTATTGTAGACGGAACAGCCGCGCTGTGATATGGTCGCCACACGGGTCAGGGCGGATCTGTCCGTCGTGACCCCGGCAGCCACGTTTGTATGGGGTGATCCCGCGTGTCTGTGGGATGTCAAACGAAAGGTGGCCAGCATGCAAGAGGAACAGATCCCGGTATGGGCCGCCCAACGGGGCGACGATCTGGCTGCCCATTATGCGATCCGTCATCGTGTTTTTGTGGTTGAACAGGGGGTTCTGACCCTGACCGATGTCGATGAAAACGACGACAATCCCCAAGTGGTCCATGCCCTGGCCGCGCGCCATGGCGAATGCGCGGGGGCGGTGCGGCTGTATCCGCTGGATGACGCGGGCCGTTGGAAAGGCGATCGTCTGGCGGTGCGCAAACGCCACCGCATGCGGGTCGGCGGTCATCTCGTCCGCTTTGCAACCGCCACCGCCGCCGCGCGCGGCGGGTTGGTGATGGAGGCAAGCGTTCAGGTGCCCAACGTCAATTTCTTTCTGCGGCTGGGCTGGACCTGCGACGGGCCCGAGACGCTGTCATACGGAATCCCGCATCAGCCCATGCTGTTCGACCTGACGACTGCCCCACCGCTGGAGTGGCCGGGGCGGCCGGGGGATCTGGCAATGGAATGGGTGGCACAGCAACAGCAGACCCCGCTGTGCCCTGCGGTCTAGGGGTTAATCCCACAAGCCGGTGATGCTTTCACGGCTCAGATCGAACAGGGTCAGGCTTTTGTCGGGCGTGTTCAGAGTGATCTGCGGGCTGGCTGTGGTGTCACCCACATGGGCGCAGGCCAGGTCATGGGCTTCGAACAGATCGACGCATTCCGCGATCCGGTCATGCTCGACCGCCAGCCAGAACGCATAGGTCGGAAAAGAAATCAGCCACCGCGCCGGGTCGACCCCGTCGGGCATCGGATGTTTTGTCATATCCAGCTCTGCGCCGCAGCGCGAATATTCCAGCAGCATCGCCAGCGATCCCAGCGACCCGGCCATCGACACATCCTTGGCCGCCAGCGCCGCACCCGATGCTGCAACCTGCGCCAGCAGGCGCACATCCCGCGCCAACGTCGGGCCCTGCGTGTCCAGCGACGTGAAGAACGGAAAATCCTCGCGCATATGCCCGTTCAGGCAACCCACAAACAACAGCGCCATCCCCGGCTGCACATGCGCCATGGACAGGACCTTTTCAGCATGGCCCATGGCAAAGGCCGACAGCGCATAGGTGTCGGCATTCTGCGTCAGGTGCCCGCCAATGATGGGCACATCATACATGTCCGCCGCATCCTGAAGGCCCTGCATGGCGATATCCGTAGTCTCTTTCGGGCCAACGACGGTATTGACGATGCCTTTGGGTATCCCGCCCATGGCCGCAACATCGTTCACATTGGCCAGAACGGCCGCCACGCCCGCGCCATAGGGGTCCATCTGGTAAAAGGCGGGCAGGATGGCCTCGCCGCAGCCAATGACGTGCTTACCGTCGATATCGACCACGGCCCCGTCATCGCCGGGGCCATGAATCGGATCATCCGACCGGACAAAGCGACTGGCCCCGTTGATCGCCTTTTTTCCCGTGACCCCCGCATAGGCCCGAACGGTCTCGGCAATGGCGTCCAGTTGGTCGATTGGGCTTTTGGTTTCATGTGTCATGCTGTATCTCGGAAACTGAGGGTTATGTTACGTATAGTGATCGGTGCGGCGATCAGGGCTGGAACACGGGAATTGCGTGCGGTCCGCGGTCCGGACCGGCTGAAAAGAACGGTTGACCGAATTCGGAGATTTGGGTGCAGAAAAACAAAAAGAACGGGGCGAGCGACAAGGCGCGCCCAGCCACGAATACAAACGATGTAGAAAAGATCGTAAGCCGCGTGGGTCAGAAACTGCTGGCCCTGCGCAGTGAGCAGGGCATGTCGCTGCAACAGCTTTCGGCCAAAAGCGATGTGTCCGGCCCCGCCATCCACAAGATCGAGCGCAGCGACATGGTTCCGACCATCACCACGTTGCTCAAGCTCAGCAATGCGTTGGGCGTTTCGGTGAATTACTTTATCGAAGACAGCGACGATCTGCCGGAACCGGTTCTGTGCACCAAGGGCGATGACCGCAGCATCGTATTCACCCCGCACAAAGGGCTTCATCTTGAGGGGATTACCGGCCCCTATCAGCAGTTTCGCGCGGCTGCAGCGGTTGCGGTGATGAAACCCGAGGCCAACAGCGGCCGCAAGCTTCTGCGCCACTCGGGCGAAGAGCTTGTGCATGTGCTGTCGGGCGAGGTCGAGTTTCAGGTGGGCAAAACCGAATACCGTCTGTCCGCAGGGGATTCCCTGCATTTTAGCGGTGAGCTTCCTCACAAGTGGAAGAACATCAGCGACACCGATGCCGAACTGGTGTGGGTGGCGTTGCGCGGCGAATAGGGTCTGGGCCGGGTCGGGTTTCATAGAAAGGCCGAGGTCAAAGCCGGAGATTCCGTCAGCGCATGGGCGGCAAAGCCCAGTGCGGCCTCTATCTGTCCGCGCGTTGCGGGGCCTCCCAGACACATTCTGACAGCTTCGGGCGCGGCGCGATCCACCACAAACGCATCACTGGCCACGACCCCGATATTCTTTGACCGCATATGTTCGACAAAGGCGGTCCGCGTCCAGGGCTGCGGCAGTTCAAGCCAAATGCTGAAACACAGCGGGTCGCTGCGGAACGTGCCCTCGGGCAGGATCGCTTTGGCCAGCTTGTTGCGTTCGATGGTCTCGTTCCGGATGGCGCGCAGCATACTGGTGGCGGTTCCGTCCTCGATCCATCTGGTTGCCATGGCGACGGTCAGCGGCGATGCCATGACGGTCGAGGCGCGGATGGCTGACAGGAACGGCCAGGCTTTGCGCACGTCGGGGGCCAGGACATAAGCTGCCCGCAACCCGGCACCAATGCACTTTGACAGGCCGGCGATATGCCAGGTCATCTCCGGCGCGATCGAGGCAATCGGGGCGGGCTGCTGGCCCCGTGCCGGAATGAATCCATAGGCGTCATCCTCAAGAATCGGCACGTTATAGTGCCGCGCTATGGCGGCCAGCTCGCGGCGTCGTTCAAGTGGGATGGTCAGTGTGGTGGGGTTCTGCAGCGTCGGGTTCAGATACAAGGCTTTTGGCGCAAGGGTTTCGCAGGCATCCTGAAACGCCTGCGGATCGATCCCGTCCCGATCCATCTTCAACCCGGTCAGGTTCAGGCGATGCTGCGCCGCCAGCGACCGGATGCCGGGATAGGTGATCTCTTCGCACAAAATAGTCTCGCCGGGTTTGGTCAGCACCCGCAGGATACCGTCCAGAGCGGCCTGCGCGCCGGGCACGATCAAAAGACGATCCTGCTTGGGCGACATCGACCTGCGGCTGAGCCATGTCAGAGCGGCCTGTTTGTCGGCCTCGCCCCCGCCGACGCCCTGATATCGCAGCAAAGATACAACATCGGCCACCACATGTTCCGCGCCCAGACGCATCTTGCGCGACAGATCCTGATCCAGCGGCTCAGGCGGCAGGTTCATCGACAGATCGGCGGGCCGGTCGGGAAAAATGTGATCCTCGCCCCGGGTTTGCTTGCTGACGAAAGTCCCCCGTCCGACCTTCGATTCGATCAGACCTCTGGCGTTGGCCTCGACATAGCCGCGCGCCACGGTCGTAAAGTGCAATGACAGCCGCTCGGCAAGTTCGCGCTGCGGCGGAAGCCGCTCGCCGATCGAAAGACGCCCGGTACGCACATCCTCGGCGATGGCATCCGCCAGAGCCATATAGCGCGGAATTCCATTGTCGCTCAGCGTCGGGACCCAGTTTTCCATATATGCGTCATTCCATCAGTTGTTTGCAAATTGACTGTAGATTGTATCGCGCTTTGACGTCAATGCACTGTGGTCAAGTTTTTTAGTTTTCGGCTACAATTTCACACTATCGCTCAATTATTTAGCAAATAAACTGATATCTATCCGAAATATATTTAACGATGATAGTCAATTGACAGGTCTAATTGATTGGTCTAGCGTCCGTGCAAGCAGCGGCCAATGGCCGCAATCAATGTGGCGGCGGGGCGAAGAACCCCGCGAGCTGCCAAGGGTGGATACAGTTGATCTTAGTAGGTGTTTTGAGCGCCTGTGACGGATTGACGACGTGCTCGGTCTGCCCTGTGTCGAAGCGGGAGGAACCAAGAATGAGCGTCGCACCAAGCTATGATCAATCACAGGTGGCAGCGCCAGCAAGGCCATTGTCCGGCGAAGAGCTGATCAATGAGCTGCAGTCAAACGGCGTGCGCCTTGTCGATCCCCAAAACAGCGGTGAAAGCCGCCGGGGCGGGGCAGGGCCCTCGGATCACACGGCGCTGACGATCAACAACAAGACGGTCATGATCCCCGTTCACACCGCTCCGGCCTTCAGCAGCCCCTATGTGATCGATGCGCCGGATGCACAAGGCAACAGCCGGGTGCGCCGCGACGGGATCGATGTGGGCCGGGTCCAGTTCCCGTTCCGCCCGAAATTCTATGACCTCAGCACGGAAGACGGCATTCCCTATTCCCACATTGCCGCTCTGCACAGCAGGGACGTTCTGGCCACCACTGTTCTGCAAACCTGCATCCGCTACCAAAGCCGCACCAAGACCTGCAAATTCTGCTCGATCGGTCAGTCGCTTGCCGCAGGCCGGACCATCGAACGCAAGACCCCGGAACAGCTGGGTGAGGTGGCAAAAGCCGCTGTTGAACTGGATGGCGTGACCCAGATGATCCTGACCACAGGCACCCCGCCGACAAAGGACCGGGGCGCCAGCATTCTGTGCGAAAGCGCCGAAGGGATCAAAGCCCGCGTCGACTTGCCGATTCAAGGCCAGTGCGAACCACCGGACACGGACGCCTGGTTCCAGCGCATGAAAGACGCGGGCATCGACTCGTTGGGGATGCATCTGGAAGCCGTCAGCGAAGAGGTGCGCGCCGAGGTTATGCCGGGCAAGGCGCAAGTGTCGCTGGAACGCTATTTTGATGCCTTTGAAGCGGCAGTCGAGGTCTTTGGAAGGGGCGAAGTCTCAACCTATATTCTGGCCGGTCTGGGGGACACTCAGGACCAGATCATCGACATGAGCGAACGCCTGATCAAGATCGGCGTGTATCCCTTTGTGGTGCCTTTTATTCCGATCTCGGGCACACCGATGGAAAGTCATCCATCCCCGTCCGCCGGATTCATGCACGAGATTCTGATGCCCATCGGTCGCATGCTGCGCGAAAGCGGCATTCGGTCCGAAGATATGGCCGCAGGCTGCGCCAAATGCGGCGCCTGTTCCGCCCTGTCTCTGTATGAAAAGCTCAAGGTCCCGAAGGCGGGATAACACAAGACGGGGATGTGTCAGGATGCTTGCAAGTCACGACAGTTTCGCCGCCGGGATGCCGCATCTTGACATGTTTGGCCTGTCCGAGCATTTCTGCCTGACCCATGCGGGAAATCTGCACTGGAACTGGATTGCGACACTGACGGCCAAGCGCCCCTCGGAATGGGTTTCGGCCCAGGGGCATCGCATCTACGCCAGTTTCATTTATACAGCCCTGACCTATAACAGGGAAATTTCTGTTTCCGAGGATGACGAGATTTCCGTTGTCTGTCATCCATGCGCATTAAAGCCGCCCTTTTTCATTACCGAAACCACCTATTCCAAAGCCGGCTCCGGGCTGGTTGCCACTGCCCGGATGATGTCGACCCTCTCCACGGTTCTGGGGCGCAGCAACGCACGGTTCGGAAAGACGTCGATGACGTTCCAATCCAAACCTTTTGGCGAGGCACAGCTTGAAGATACGCGGTCGCGGTTTCGCCAGTTGCGCGCCCATGATGACCGTGATCTGATCAGCACTCACCGGCATCTGGTGAATCCGGCGGTCGACTTCAATGCGGCCAGATTTTTGTATTTCGCCAATTTCTCGCAGTTGTTCAGGCGGTACGAATATCCCGAAGTCACGGCAAATATCCCACTCGCCAGCCGCGAGATCGCTTATTTCGGGAATGTCGATCCTTTCGAGTGGACCTGTATCGCATCCGGTCGGAACGCAGGAACGTTGACCTCGGCAATGACGCGGTCAAGCGACCAAAAGTGCATTGCCCGCAGTCTCAGCACCATGTCAAACCAGCACAAGGTCGCGCCAGTGCAGCGCGCCCTTGCTCAAGCGGATACCCCGGGCGTGATTTGACGTTTCCGATTGTCTATCGGAAACCGCGCTAGGCCGATGCCAGTGCGTCGGCTTTGGCCGCGGCACGGTCAGCCCCGCTGGCATCGCCCAGACCTTTCAAGGCCCGTGCCACCGCGCGCCAATTCTGGACCGAAGTGGGTTTCAATCCGGTACGCTCGTTGGCCAGACCCAACGCCAGATCATAGCGTTTTGAGCGTAACGCGGCCTCAAGCAGAGTCCAGCCGATGATGTCCCGCTGGGCGAAGCTTCCACCCAGACGATGGGTCATGTAACGCACCGGCAGCAGACGCTCGACGCATGTGTCATAGTCTTCGCGCTTGAAATCCTGGATCGCCATGCAGAACGGCATCCCGATCTCGCGGCTCATCGCGGCGTTCGCGTCGGATGCACTTTCCAGATACCGCTTGTTCGCGTTGATCAGCAGTTTTTGCGCGTCCACCCGATCATCCGACGCAAAGGTCATCATTGCATGCACATCGTTGAACGCGTACAGAGTATCCTGCGCTGCCGGTTCCCATTTGTTTGCCAGATGCACCCAGCGGTCGCCGGATTCCTGACCTGCAAGATTCATCCTCCACAGCAGAGCCGCTGCGTCGAGTTCTTCGTATTTGTTGCCATCCTTGCGTCGCGAATCCAGATGGTTGTCGAAGATGTCATAAACCGCGTCATATTGCTCAAGATCGAGGTGGTAGAGCGAGGTGTGCCACCAAAGATGGTTGGCGAAGTTTGACGTACCCCACACTCCTGCGCGGTCTTTCATAAAGCGGATGCCCGCGTCTTGCTGCCCACGCATTTCCATCACGTGACTGACTGCATGAACCGCGTAAGGGTTGTCAGGGCGTATTTCCAATGCCTGCCGTGCCATATCTTCGGCCCGGGAAAAATCCCGGTTTTCTTCCAGGCCAAAAGAGTAGAACCCTAAAACAAACTCGTACCCGGGAATGTCGTCGGTCCACAGATTAAAGACCCGCGCAACCACATCACGCTGTCCGGGGACGTCGCCCAGCAAAACCATGGTGTAGTGAATCAGGCCAAGGGCAAACAGATCTTTGGGATACTGGGTCAGAACGTCCTCCCAAATCTGAACTGCACCAAAGAAATCGCCGGCGGCCCAGGCTTTGACAGCTGACAAATGACCCTTTTCGCGGGAATTGGCCTTGCCAGACAAACGCTCGGCCCGGGTGATGGCTTCGATGAATTGAGGGTAGATGCGGGTTTCCATCGATTGGGTAAGCCAGCCTGCCTTAAACAGCCAGCCCATTATGAAATTAGGGTGTTCGGCAAGCACATCATCAATGGTTTTGATCGGATCGCCGCGAAAGGACAAAGATAACTCGATTGCCTTTTCCAGACCCTCTGCAGCCGCAGCATCCGGGTATGAAACCGGGACACCACGGATGTCTTTCATGAAAAACGATGCGCCTTTCGAGTGATCTAGAGCCATGACTTATCCTTGTCTGCTAGCTTTGCCGTTCATTTTCAATTCGACCGACGATGGGTGATGCAGTATTCACTGGCATGACAACCGGTCACATCCAGTGCACCCACACCCCGCGTTATGAGTGCCCGTACGCTCGATTTAGGTCTGTATGCCATAGGCTGAACGTCGCTGAGTACAGTCTTTTCCAAAACGTGAACGAACGTGTTAGATGACTGCTCATTTTCTGTATTTTGCACGGCAAATATTACAAGTTTCGGGCGAAAACCCCATTCGCCTGTGCGTATCAAACATGTATATTTGAATCTGAAATATTGCTGTAAAAGTACGGGCTTGAAGATCACTGTAGTAAATCGGGTCTTGTGCTGAGTACGCGTCTCCGTTCAGATTCGTATAATTAACTCAGCCAATATTGAGCCGGGTTAACACTAGCGCAGGAAGATGAATGGTAGATCACCCCGAGTTGTTCGTATTGCGCCACGGCGAAACTGTGTGGAATCGCGAAGGCCGCTTGCAAGGCCGCAAGGATTCCCCGCTAACCGAAAAGGGGAAGCATCAGGCCAGGAACCAGAGAAAACTCCTGACCGGGTTCAGTCACCTGCCGGAAGACGTTTTCGTCAGCCCACTTGGGCGTGCATTACAAACTGCTGGGCTGGTCGTTGAATTTGAGGACAGGCTCATCGTGGATGACCGGTTACAAGAAACTAGTTTCGGATCCTGGGAAGGATGCACCAAAGAAGAAATACGCGAGCAATTATGTGGCCAATCTGATGAAGACACGCTTAGCTTTGGAAGCCCAGATGGCGAGACATTTGATATGATCCGACAGAGAGTATCAAGCTTTTTGAATGACCTTGATCGCCCTGCGATAGTGATCACGCATGGCGCAACTTCAAGTGTTATGCGTGGTCTTTGCCTGGGTCTGGACCGCAAAGAGATAGTGAACCTGTCGCGAGAACAAGGGTGTGTTTTTCATCTGCTCCGCGGAAGAGAAAAAATAATTCGACCTTCGGGATAGAATGTGACCTGCGCACCTCTGCGGCAGGGACTTTCGCATGCCAACAGTCTTCAATCACGTGGCGTTTTTCACGTTCTGTTGCGAAGTTTCAATTTGAAAAGAGAACGCGCTGTAGCAGCAGATTCGAGAGGCAAGTTTCGCGAACTGGCGAAACGGACAGAGTCCGAGCGTGAATTGGCATTTGGGGATCATGTGCGCGACCGGACAGATAGGGGCGAAGTTCGCGACTGAACCGTTCACCTGTCTGCCGACTTGCAGGCCCGCCGTTCTGACGCCTATGATCCGGCTGAAATAACTCCAAACCTTTGCCGCGATGCCTTTGTTGGGCAGAGCAATTCGTTTCGACAGAACATCAGAAAAAGGCGGATTATGACTGACATTACATCTGACATGATTGCGGCAGCCGAGGCGCTGCTGGGGGTCGAATACACCTCGGACGAGCGGGCGCAGATGCTCGACAATTTCGAAGGCCAGATCCTTTCGGCGCTGGAGCGGCGCAAGACGCCTTTGCCCAACAGCCTGCCGACGGCCAGCCGGTTCGACCCGCGCCTGCCCGGGTTTGTCCCGCCACGTCAACCGGTCAGCGGGCCTTGGGCGCTGCCCGATGCGGGGCCATTGCCGGACAGCGACGAGGATATCGCCTTTGCCCCGGTCACCCAACAGGCCGAGTGGATCAGGCAGGGTCATCTGACTAGCCGCAGGCTGACCGACATCTATCTTGACCGGATCGAACGGCTGGGCCCGAAACTGGAATGTTTCGTCACCGTCACGCCCGAGCTTGCGCGGGCCGAGGCAGACGCGGCGGACGCGCAGCTTGGAGCAGGTGTCTGGCTCGGGCCGTTGCACGGTATTCCCTATGGTTTGAAGGACCTCTTCGATACCAAAGACATCCGCACAAGCTGGGGGGCCACGCCTTATAAGGATCAGGTGCCGGACAGGGATGCCCGGATCGTGCAAATGTTGCATGCCGCGGGCGCGGTGCTGTTGGGCAAGACAACGCTGGGGGCGCTGGCCTATGGCGACATCTGGTTTAACGGCAAAACCCGCAACCCTTTCAACACCGAAGAGGGCTCCAGCGGATCAAGCGCCGGGTCGGCCTCGGCAACGGCAGCGGGGCTGTGCGGCTTTTCCATCGGGACCGAGACGCTGGGGTCGATCACATCCCCCTCGCAACGCTGCGGCACCACCGGCCTGCGCCCCACCTTCGGGCGGGTCAGCCGCGCAGGCGGCATGGCTTTGTGCTGGTCGCTGGACAAGATCGGGCCGATTTGCCGGTCGGTCGAGGATTGCGCGCTGGTGCTGGCCGCACTCAACGGTGGCGACCCGGCGGACCGCAGCAGCATCGACATGCCGTTCGGTTTTGATCCCACCGCCTCGATCGACGGCATGCGTGTCGGCTATTTACCCGCCGCGTTCGAAGATGAAGGCGCGACCGAGGTGGATCATTCCGCCCTTGAGGCGATGCGCAGTCTGGGTATTGAAGTGGTCCCTCTGACCCTGCCGGATCTGCCTTACGGATCGCTGATGTCCGTCCTCTTCGCCGAAGCCGCCGCTGCGTTTGAGGAACTGACCCTGACCGACCGTGATGATGAGCTTGTTTGGCAGGACGCGGGCGCATGGCCGAACACCTTCCGCAAGGCGCGGTTTCTGTCTGCCGTAGACCATGTGCAACTGGACCGGCTGCGGTTTAAGGTGATGCAGGTGTTTGACGATGTCTTCGGGCAGGTCGATGCGATGATCGGGCCGTTCATGACCGGGCCAATGCTGGTGGCGACCAATTTCACCGGTCATCCCTGCCTGCACCTGCGCGCGGGCTTCCTGCAGACCGAGACCAGATCGGACCCCTCGCTGGCCCATGGCAAGCTTGTCGTCGAAGAGAAAGGCGCCGCGCCGCAAACCTATCACGTGCCGCAGGGCATTTCGCTGTGGGGTGGGCTGTTTGATGAGGCGCGGCTGATCACCCTCGGCCGCGCGCTTGAGGCAAAGCTAGGCGTCGCCGCCGAACGTCCAACCCTCTAGCCGGGTGCGCGCACGTGGCAGGCGACGCTGTGGCTGTCGTCTGTCCTCACCAGCGCCGGAGGCGTTTGCGCGCAGATGGGCTGGGCCAGTGGGCAGCGGGAGTGAAAGGCGCATCCGGCGGGTGGGTTCACAGGGCTGGGCACATCGCCGCTCAGGATCTGGCGCTTGCCTTTCGCGCTCGGGCGCGGAACCGGCACGGCGGCCAACAGCGCCTCGGTATAGGGGTGCTGCGGGGCCGAGAACAGCTTGCGCTTGTCCGCGATCTCGACGATCCGGCCCAGATACATGACCGCGACGTGATGCGCGATATGTTCGACCACGGCCAGATCGTGCGAGATGAACAGATAGGCTAGCCCCATATCGCGCTGTAAATCCATCATCAGGTTCAAAACCTGCGCCTGAACCGAGACATCCAGCGCCGAGACCGGCTCATCCGCGACGATCACCGACGGTTCCAGCACGAGGGCCCGCGCCAGCCCTAGGCGCTGACGTTGTCCACCGGACAGTTGGTGCGGGTAACGGTCGGCCTGCTCGGCCCGCAGGCCGACTTTCGCGAAGGCGTCGAGGACCATCGCTTTGCGGTTGGATGCGGTGCCGATCCCGTGAATCTCAAGCGGCTCCCGCACGATGCGGCCATTCCTAAGACGCGGGTTCAGCGAGGAAAACGGATCCTGAAACACCATCTGAATGTTGCGGCGCTGAGGGCGCAAACCGGCCTCATCCAGATGGGTGATGTCGTTGCCCTGCAAGGTGATCCGCCCCGCATCCGGCCGCAACAGCCGCATGATCGTCTTGCCAAGCGTGGTCTTTCCGCAGCCGCTTTCGCCAACAATGCCAAGGGTTTCGCCCGCCCGGACCGACAGGCTGACACCAGCAACGGCGCGCACAACGCCGCCACCGCCGCCGAGCAAGCCCTGATTGACCGGGAAGGTTTTGACCAGCCCGTCGACCTCCAGCACAGGTTCGGATGTGCGTCCAGTATCAAGCATGGGCCACCTCGGGGGCGATAGCGTTCCAGCAGGCGACCTCATGCCCGGTTCCGGCCGCTTGCAGAGCGGGAGCGTCGCGCAGGCAGATATCGGTGGCCTGACTGCAGCGCGGGGCAAATGGGCATCCGGTAAGCTCTTCGCGCATGGAGGGAACGGTGCCGCTGATTTCCTGCAGACGCGGCGCGGTTTCGAGTTCAAGCGAAGAATAGAGTCGGGGGACCGATCCTAGCAGACCCTGCGTGTAGGGATGCAGCGGCCGATCAAAAAGCACCCCCACAGGCGCACGTTCGACAACCGATCCGGCATACATCACCGCCACACGGTCGGCCATGTCGGCGACCACACCAAGATCATGCGTGATCAGGATGATCGCCGCGCCAATACGATCCTGCAATTCCTCCATGAGGTTCAGTATCTGCGCCTGAATCGTCACGTCCAGCGCCGTGGTGGGTTCATCTGCGATCAGGATTTTCGGATGGCACGACATGGCCATCGCGATCATCACGCGTTGACGCAAACCGCCTGAGAGCTGAAATGGATACTGCCGTGCGCGTTTGGCAGGTTCGGGAACACGCACCAGATCGAGCGCCTCAATCGCGGCGGCCATCGCGCCTTTGCGGTTCAACCCCTGATGCACCCTGATCGCCTCGGCGATCTGACGGCCCACGGTCATCACCGGATCAAGCGAGGTCATCGGCTCCTGAAATATCATCGCGATGTCATCGCCGCGAATGTCGCGCATCTGCGCTTCGGGTAGCTGTAACAGGTCACGGTTGCCAAACATTGCCGAGCCGGACTCAATCTCGGCAATGCGCTGGGGCAACAGCCGCATCAGCGCCAGAGAGGTCACGGATTTGCCGCTGCCGGATTCCCCCACGATGGCCAGCGTCTCGCCCGGCAGAACGTCGAAGGACACCCCGTTGACCGCCCGCACGATCCCGGCATTCGTGCGAAAGCGCACCCGCAGGTCGCGCACGCTGAGCAAGGGGTCCAACGTCTTCTCTTTGCGTATTTTCTCCGCCAAATGCACAGTTCCTTCCCGGGCACAGCTCCGCAGGTTCCTAGGGTGGGGAAATCACTTTGACATATCTTATCGGCTCTTTACGCTGGGGCAAGTTCATTCAAATGCGAAGTTCCACGCACACGCGGCCGCTGGTTTTGGGGAGGGTCGCTTTGACAGGAGGTCGACCATGAAACGCAGGGATTTTCTAAGAACAACAAGTGTTTTGGCCGGTGCATCGGCGTTCGGAGCAGGTATTTCTGTCTTTCCGGGCACCGCCCGGGCCGAGCCCAAATCGGGTGGTACGCTGATCTGGGGCCACTCGGAAACGACTCAGAATCTGGACATGCACCAGACCGGCACGGCGTCAACCGGACGGCTGATGCAAAACGTGCATGACGCCATCGTCACGATAGATGAAAACTTTCAGGTTATCCCCAGTCTGGCCGAACGGTTCGAGCAATCGGATGACGGGCTGATCTACACCTTCCATCTGCGGCAAGGCGTGAAATTCCACGACGGGTCCGACATGACATCTGCAGATGTGAAGTATTCCTTCGATCGCTGCCGCAATCCGGACACCGGTGCGGTGAATTTCGAGGTCTTCAATGATGTTGAAAGCATCGAGACGCCCGACGACTACACCGTTGTTGTGACCATGAAACAGGTGAACGCGCCCTTCCTGTCACGGCTGGCTGAAAACGGCGCAGGCGTGGTGATGCCCGAAGGATCGGGCGAGGTGCAGGGCACGCAACCCGTCGGATGCGGCCCGTTCAAGTTTGTCCGTCGCGAGTTCGGCAATGAGGTCGAACTGGTGCGTTTTGACGACTATTGGGACGGTGCCCCTTATCTGGACGGGGTCCTGTCTCGGGAAGTGACCGAACCTACCGTGCGCCTGACCGGCCTGGAAACAGGCGAATTCCATCTGATCAACGACATCCCGCTGGATCGTGTTGAGGTGTTGAAAGGCAACTCTGACCTGCAGATTCTGACGTGGTTCCCGCTCAGCTGGGCGTTCCTGAACATGAACCATGACAAACCGCCTTTCGACAATCCGAAGGTGCGGCAGGCACTGGACTACATGATCGACAAGGAAACGCTGGTCGAGGGCGCGCTGTGGGGGCAGGGGGTTGTGACCGGCTCGCCCAGTTTCCCGTCATCGCCCACCCATAACGCTGACCTCAAGGCGCGCCCGCAGGACTTTGAGAAAGCCAAGGCGCTTTTGGCCGAGGCCGGGTTTGCGCCGGGCGAGCTGGAATTCGTCTTCAAGGTCACCACGAACTATCCGTGGCACGTTGAGGCCACGCAGATCCTTGTGGAATGGTTCCGCATGGGTGGCGCGAATGCGACGATTGAACAGCTCAGCTGGTCCGACTGGCTCAGCCAGTGCTGGGTGGATCGGGATTACGAGGTGACGATGATGAACTTCTTCACCCTGTGGGAGCCTGATTTCCTTTATTACTCGCTGTGGAATTCCGAAGGCGCGTTCAACTATCGCCAGATCAGCGACCCCAAACTGGATGAGATGACAGCCGCCGCGCGCCGCGTCGTCGATCCGAATGAGCGGGCGCAGATTTACAAGGACATCCAGCAACGCGTGCAGGACGAAACCCATGACGTTGTACTGTGGTTCCGCAACGGCACGGTTGGTGCGCGTCAGGGTGTCGGTGGGCTGGACAAGTTGGTGCACCCCAACGGATCGAACCTGCAGTTCAAGAATATCTGGCTGGAAGGGTGATCCGGCCAGACCCAAACCAGTGACGGCAATCCGTAGATGAACTATCTCGTCCGACGCGTGGCGCTTTTGATCCTGACGCTGTTCCTGATCTCGATCGCCACGTTTGTCATCACCAACATCCTTCCCGGGGATGTTGCCACCATGATTATGGGCACCCAGTCCAACCCCGAAGCCCTTGCCGGGCTTCGGGAGTCGCTGGGGCTGAATGATCCCTTGATCGTGCAATATGGGCGCTGGATCGGGGGCATCTTGCAGGGGGATTGGGGCGTATCGTTGCGCTATAAAGAGCCAATAGGCCCCCTGATCGGACAAAAGATCGTCGCCAGTTCGCTGATCGTTGTGATGTCTTTGTCTATCGCCATCATCTGCGCGATCCCTCTGGGCGTCTGGAGCGCTATCAACCGCGACCGCTGGCAGGACGCGACCGGGTCCGGCCTTGCGCTGGCGGGCATATCGCTGCCCGATTTCTTCTGGGGCATCGTGCTGATCCTTGTTTTCGCCAAGTGGCTGGGCTGGTTGCCATCCTCGGGTTATGCGTCCCCGGCCGAGGATTTCTGGCTGGCCGTTCAACACGCGCTTTTGCCGTCCATCGCGCTCGGCCTGTCGCTTATGGCGCAACTGACCCGCATGACACGCTCGACGATGCTTGAGGTGCTTAGTCAGGATTTCATCCGTGTCTGCCGCGCCAAGGGTCTGGCCGAGGGCGCAGTGATCTTTCGCCATGCCTTGCGCAATTCAATTGCACCGGTGCTGACGGTCGCGGGCCTGCAATTGGGTTATCTGTTCGGGTCCATCATCGTGATCGAGACACTGTTCAATTTCACCGGCATGGGGTGGCTGACCTATCAGGCGCTGGTCAATCGGGACATCCCGCTGATCCAGTCCAGCGTGTTTGTCATCGCTGCCGTTGTGATGCTGACCAATCTTGTGGTCGATATCCTGTACAAGGTCCTCGATCCAAGGGTGGAGCTCAGCTGAATGCGCGCGTTTCTGACCCTCAAAGGCATGATCGGGCTGACCCTTGTCGGGATTTTCGTGCTGATGGCGATCCTGTCGCCGATCTTTATCCCCGAGGAACTGACCACCGGCATCAACGTGCGCGCACGATTGAAGCCACCGTCACCCGAGCACCTGCTGGGCACTGATCAGTTGGGGCGCGAGCTGTTGTGGCGCGTGCTTCTCGGGGCTTCTACCTCGCTGCTGATCGCCGTGACGTCGGTCGGGTTGTCGATTCTGGTCGGTCTGCCTTTGGGCATCATCTCGGGCTATTATGGTGGCTGGACCGACAATATCCTGATGCGGATTGTCGATACGTTCCTGAGTTTTCCTGCCCTTCTGCTGGCCCTGACCATCGCCGCTGTTCTGGGCCCGAACCTGCAGAACACCATTCTGGCCATCGGGATCGCATTTACCCCCTATCTGGCGCGGATCGTGCGCGGAGAGGTTCTGCGCGTCTCGGGCCTGCCCTTCATTGAGGCGGCGCGCAGTCAGGGGGCGACCAACTGGCGGATCATCCGCTTGCATGTCCTGCCCAACATCCTGCCGCCGGTGATCGTGCAGGCCACGATCTCGATCGCGTTTGCGATCCTGGCCGAGGCCGGTCTGTCTTTTCTGGGTCTTGGCACCCAACCGCCAACGCCGTCCTGGGGGCTGATGATCCAGGCCTCGCGCGATTATCTGGATCTGGCCCCCTGGACCGCTTTGGTGCCCGGGTTGGCCATCGCATTGACCGTTCTGGGGTTGAACATGCTGGGGGACGTGCTGCGCGACGTTCTGGATCCTACGACGGTTTCCGAGACATAGGAGAATGGGAAGTCAATCATCGACGTTTAACAGCTGGATATTGTGACTTAGGTCTGCCCATGATCGATAATGCTCCGTGCTTTTTTATTTTACGATAGTTGCTCAAACGATTTCTCGGTTTCCGCTGCACAAGATTTGACGCGTGTCCGGTACACAAACCTGATCTGGTAAACTTACCTTTCGTCCCAATGACGGCAAATGATTCTGGGAAGTGATAAAAGACAAAGGGATATGCGCCTGCAAACCCTGCTATAAGCAACGCAATACGCCGGTCAAATTCAACAAGCGCACATATAAACGCGAAAGCCGGATCGAGATTGTTTTAGGCAGTCTCAAGGACTGAAGGCCCGTCGCCGAGTTTCCTATATGTTTGGAGATTGTGATTTTGAGCAGGAGAAAAACATGTCGGAACAGCTAACGGTCGTCGCGCATATCCGGGCCATTGACGGTCAGATTGAAGAAACCAGATCCATCCTGATGGGTCTGTTAGAACCGACCCGTCAGGAACCGGGGTGCATTGAATATTGGCTGCATCAGGACAACGAGGATCCGGCCGAGTTTATGTATTATGAAAACTGGGCAAACCGCGCGGAGTGGGAAAAGCACAACGCTTCGCCGCATCTTGAGGCGCTGTCCGATGCCAGAGACACCGTATTCGAGCTTCGCAAACTGCACCTCATGTCGATGATCTCAACCGCCGACTCCGCCAGATGATCTGCTAATCCGGCGCTTTGATTGTGTCTGGAAGGATCGCAGAAACTCGTATTGAAACCTTTCAATTAATATTGAAACGTTTTAAAATGCGATTCTCTTAGGGAAGGGACTGATGAAGAATCCGACGATTGTCGATATTGCGCGCCATGCCTCTGTTTCGGTTGGCACAGCCTCGAACGTGTTGAACCGGCGCCCGGTGGTTTCACAGACGCTTGTTGAACGGGTCGAAGCCGCTGCAGCCGAACTTGGCTATAACCGCAATACGCTGGCCGCCAGCCTGCGCAGCAGCCGAACCGGCGTTATTGCCTTTGTGGTGCCCAACATCGAAAACGCGTTCTTTTCCGAAGTGCTGCAGGAAATCGAAAACCTTGCATTGGACAGCGAGAAAAGCGTCATGTTCATGACCACCGGCGAAGACGAAGCGCGCGCACGGCGGCATCTGCAGGCGATCATTTCGCGGCGTGTGGACGGGTTGATTATCGTACCGGCCTTCGACTATCAGCCTGCCCTGACCGAGCTTGAGCGTTATGGCATTCCCATCGTCGTTGCCGACCGGATTTCGCAGAAAAACCCGTTCCCGTCCGTTTCGGTTGACCACTATGGCGCCGGTTATCTTGCCGGTCGGCATCTCTTGGATATCGGCGCGCAGGATATTGTCTATTTCGGACATGCGCGTCCTGATTTCTGGATCCTGAACCAGCGCGAGGAAGGATTCCATGCTGCTCTAGCCGATCAGTCCGCGACTGTGACGGTCAGAACGTTCAATCTGTCGCTGGATGTGTCCGAAGGAAAAGAGCAGGCGCTGGCCGCGTTGAACACGCTGGCGCAACCGCCGCAAGCGATTTTTGCGGCCTCGAACCTTGCTTCGAAAAGTGTGCTGCCAACGCTGCAAACAAAGAGTTGGACAATACCGGATGATCTTCGCTTTTTGGCGATGGATGATTTTGAGGCTCTGACGATGATGCAGCCCGGTATTTCGGTCGTCAGTCAGCCTGCGGCACAGATTGCAGGTCAGGCCTGGCAAAAGCTCATGTCAATGATCGACGGAGAGGATGCAGGCGAAAACACGCTCTTGCCACCGAAACTGATTGTACGAGGATCTACGCCTGCCATCGAGGCGGACGCACAGAAATGACCGCTCTGACACAACACCTGCCCGAGAGCCTACGCCCCAGCACGCGGCAACTGATTGTTGCCGGGCTAGTTCTGGCCGTTTTTGTCGCGTTGACGTTTCTGTCTCCGAACTTCTTGTCCAAAAACAACCTTCTGAACATCCTGAGCCAAACTGCTATCCTGTCTTGCCTTGCGGCAGGTATGGCCGTGGTACTGATCGGCGGCGGGATTGACCTGTCCCTGCCTTTCAACGCGGCGCTCAGCGCGGTGCTTGGGGCGATGTATATGCGCGCGACCGGTGATCCGATCGGTGGCATGGCGATCATGATTCTCAGCGGTATAGGAATTGGTGCCTTCAACGGTCTGGCTGTCGGCGTGCTGGGTATGATCCCGTTCGTGGTCACTTTGGCGATGATGACCATCACAAACGGGGTCGCGGTCTGGCTGACCAATTCGCTGAGCATCTCACAAATTCCGGATGCATTCGTTGACCCGTTCTTTACCCGGTATGCGGGGCTGCCGCTGAATGTGCATATCGCAATTGTCGTATCGCTGGTCGCCGCCTTTGTGATCGGGCGCACGATCTTTGGCAGTCGTCTTTATGCGGTTGGCATCAATACCGATGCGGCGCGGGTGGCGGGGATCAATGTAGGCGGTGTCCTGATGCTCAGCTACGTGATGGCGGGTGTCTTGGCGGGGATCGCGGCGATCATGATGACGGGGCGGCTGGCCTCGGCTTCGGCAAATCTGGCCAGCCCGATCTTGGTGCTGGATGTCATCAGCGCCTGTATCGTCGGCGGCATCAGTATCTATGGCGGGCAGGGCCGTGTCCTGGGGGCCGTCTTCGGCGCGTTTTTCATGACGCTTCTGAACAATGTTCTGAACGCCTTGGAGGTGTCGCTGTTTGTCAACCAGATCGCGCGCGGGGGCATCATCGTAGCCTTCATCGCATTCGATCAGATGGCGGCGAGGGCCAGGGCATGACCGGGACAACACCCACACTTGCAGTGCACGGCATCGGCAAGCGTTTTCCCGGCGTCATCGCGCTGGATCATGTGGATTTTCACGTCAATCAGGGGGAATGCGTCGCCTTGATGGGGGCAAACGGCGCGGGAAAATCAACGCTGATGAACATCCTTGGTGGGGTATTCGCACCCACAGATGGGCAAATCCTGCTGGACGGCCGGCAGGTTCAATTCGCGTCGCCTGCGGCCTCAATCCAGCACGGCATTGCCTTTGTCTCGCAAGAGTTGAACTCGCTGCCCACGATGAGCGTGGCCGAGAACATCTTTGCCGACGGGATGCCTTTGAAAACATTCGGTCTGGTGGATTTCGCGGCGGCCGAGGCGCAAGCGGCAAAACTGCTGGCACCTCTGGGTTTCGCCGGTGATCCGCGCACGCCGATGTCCCAGCTCAGCACCGGCGATCGGCAATTGGTCGAGATCGCCCGCGCCCTGCATCGAAACCCCCGTGTGTTGATCTTTGATGAACCCACGTCCTCGCTGTCGCGCAGCGAGCGGGAACGGCTGTTCGATGTGGTTCAGACGATCCGCAAAGACGGGGTCGCCGTGATCTACATCACGCATTTCATGGAAGAGATTTTCCGCGTCTGCGACCGGGTCTGCGTGCTGCGAAACGGGCGTACCGTGTACGAATCCGCCATCGCTGACACCAATCAGGCCGAAATCGTCCTGCAGATGATGGGCGAGGTGGGCAACGAGGATCGCATCACCCCGTTTGACCGGGCGTTTTCCGCCCCTCGGCTGACCGTTCGGGCGCTCGGACGGGGTCATGTCCTGAATGACATCCGCTTTGAGTTGAAAGCCGGTGAGATTCTGGGGCTTTGGGGCCTGCTCGGGTCGGGCCGGACCGAGATGCTGCGCGGCATGACCGGGCTGGACAGTTGCGACACGGCAGACATGCGGTGGCATAATGAGGATGGAAGCGCCGATGACATAACGCCCGTCGGCCTGCGCCGCCGCGTCGGCTTTGTGACCGAAGACCGCCGGGGCGAAGGCCTGTTGCTGCCCCGCGACGTGGCGGACAACGTGGCTTTGCCGAACCTTCCTTCCATCAGCACGTCAACGGGCATCGTCAGCCGGGCCCGCCGCAATGCGCTGGCCCGTATGATGGTGGACCGGCTGAGCATTGTGGTGAACGGCATTTCACAACGCGTCGGGACGCTGAGCGGGGGCAATCAGCAAAAGGTGGTCTTTGCCCGCTGGCTGGCGCAAAACCCTGCGGTCTTTCTGCTGGATGAGCCGACGCGCGGGCTGGACGTCAACGCGAAGACCGAAATCCTGCATCTGATCCACGAACTGTCCGAGAAGGGCACGTCGGTTCTGATCGTCAGCTCGGAACTGGAAGAGCTGATGCGCGTCTGTGACCGGTACCTTGTGATATCACAGGGCCGTATTACCCATGAATTGCCGGGAACAACGGATCGGGCAACCTTGCTTGAAGCCGTGTCCGACACCCACGAGCCAGCGGAGGCGCGTCATGTCGTCAATGGCTGATCCCGTATCGCAGTCTTCGCTGAACCGGGTCGTCCGCAATCAGGGCTTCGTGCTGGTTCTGATCGCAATCTATTGTGGCTTTTCGATCATGGCCCCCAGCTTTTTCGGGTTGTCGAATTTCGCCGGGATCCTGAACGCCATCGCGCCCAACCTGATTATTGCCGCTGGCATGGCTTTTGTCGTGATCGGCGGACAGCTGGATATCTCGGTCGGGTCCACCGCTTATGTCGCGTCCGCCATCGTTGCGATCACCACCAGCCAGTACGGGCTGTCTCTGACCGCCGGAGTGCTGCTGGCGCTTGGGGCAGGTGTGTGTCTTGGCATCGTGAATGCGCTGATCGTCGTAGGGCTGAGGGTCAATGCGCTAGTGGCCACTCTGGGCACCATGATTTCATTCCGCGGCATTGGCCTGCTGATGACGGATGGCGGACTGGTCAACCTGACGGCCCAGACGCGCGAGGTCGGTCAGGCCAGCATCTCGCTGCCGGTGCCCGGCGCGCCGGATGGGGTTCTGATTTACCTCACGACGCTGCTGGCCATCGTCGTTCTGGTTCTGGTGCACCTGCTGCATCAGCGAACAAATTTCGGGCGGCAGATCACCGCAATCGGCAACAGCGATGAAACCGCGCGCCGTTTGGGTATTCCGGTTGCAAAACGCCTGTTCGCCGCGTTTGTCCTGTCCGGCTTTCTCGGTGCGCTTGGGGGCGTCGTGTTTACGATGAAGGTCGGCGTCAATACCGCAAAGATCGGTGAAGGGATGGAGTTCATTGCCATCGCCATCATCGTCATCGGCGGCGTCAGCCTGTTTGGCGGGCGCGGCCATATCCTGCGCGCCGTGTTTCTTGGGGCCCTTGCGTTTCAGATGATCCGCAGCGGGCTGCAACATTCCGATGCCTCACCTTATTCGTTCCGCCTGGTCGAAGGGGTCATCATCTTTTTGGCCATGTATGTGGACGCTTTGAAGCGAAACGACTGATCTGCAGGAATTAAACAGCAACTGTAAACTAAAGTGGAGGAAAAAATGAAACGTTTCAAACTAGCATCACTGGTTGGGGTTCTGGCCGCTGTTGGTCTGGCTGCGCCGCTGGCGGCCGAGTCCTACACCATCGGTTTGTCCTGGGATGCCCGCGAAAGCGCGCTGAACCAGGCGTGGGAGGACTATATGAAGGCCGAAACGGCCCGTATCAGCGAAACCGAAGGTGTCGAGTTCGAGTGGGTGGTCAACATGGCCAACAATGACAGCTCGCGTCAGGCCGCCAACATCGAGGACCTCATCAACCGCGATGTCGACATCATCATCTCGCGCGCCTTGGATGCCGCTGCCATCGGCAGTTCAATCCGTCGGGCCGAGGCGGCCGGAACGCCCTTTGTCACCTTTGACCGCGCATCCTCGGGCCGTCAACCGACAGCCCATGCGGGCGGCGACAGCGGGTATCAGGCGCGCGTTGCGGCAGCCGAGCTGATTAGAATATTCGAAGAAAAAGACGTGCATGGCAAATGCATCGAAGTTCTGGGCTCGCTTGCCGATATCAACGCCATCAACCGCAGAGACGAATTCGCAGCCGCAGCGGCTGGCAGCGACCGGCTGGAAATCGTGGCGCAAATCCCGTCGGAATGGGACCCGAACAAGGTACTTGCGGGTTTGAATGACGCTCTGCCCGCACATCCCGAAGCGAACTGTCTGCTGCTGGCAAGTGACTGGGCGATCACCTCGGTTCAGGCCGCTTTGGAAGCCGTGGACAAATGGTACCCGACCGGCCACGAGAAACACATGTGGATCGCGTCGAATGACCTGCTGACGGCTGCGGTTGGTGCCATGGAAGAAGGCTATATCGACGCTGCTGTCACCTGGGATGCCGAAGCCCATGCCAAAGAGGCTGTGCGCGTGATGATGGCTATTCTGCGCGATCAGGATCCCGGTTGTAGTGAATCCGGCTGCCTTGCCAAGGGCACGCTGGCGACACCTGAAAATGTGGCTGACATGCAGGACTACTGGGCCAGGAACTACTAAATTAAGACCTTTCCGGGCGGTCATAAGTCCGCCCGGTTCGCAATTTTATCGGAGAGTTCAATGCAGGATTTGGCAGGAAAAGTTGCCCTTATCACCGGGGCAAGCTCGGGGATCGGTCGCGAAATCGCACGCCACCTGGCCAGTTTGGGATGCCGGCTGGTTTTGTCCGGCAGGGACCTGACCCGGCTCGAGGCGATCAGGGACGAGGTTCAGACCGATGCCGTGATCGCCACTGCTGATCTGCAGGATTCGAAGGATGTACAGACCCTTGGCACCCGGGCTACCGAAGCCTTTGGCCAGCTGGACATCCTGATCGCCAATGCCGGGATATTCGACAACCGGCCCTTCGTCGAGATGTCGGCAGAAGAAATCACACGGATGGTGACGGTCAACCTGAGTTCGATCATGGTACTGACCGGTTCGGTTCTGCCGCATATGCAGGCGCGCAAAACCGGCGAAATTCTGATGATCGGCTCGATCGCAGGGTCGGCCGACATGCGGGATGAGGCGGTCTATTCAGCAACAAAGCATGGGCTGCGCGCATTTACGGGCTCGCTCCGGCGGCAAGTGGCCGGGGACGGTATTCGCGTCCAATCCGTATCTCCCGGAACGGTTGCGACCGAGTTGTGGGGAACACCTGACCCGGACCGCATCGCCCAACAGGTGGCCCAAGGCGAAACGCTGACACCGCAGGACATCGCCAATCTGGTCGGATTTTCGTTGCGGCAACCTGCGAATGTCTCGGTGCGCGAGATGATCGTACTGCCGCATGCGCAGGATATCTGAGCATCCGGGCGGACCATCAAGCCGCCCCGAAACAGCGCTTTGAAGGAGAATTTGGCCATGGCCAGCCCCCAAAATCCGAATTTTGCAACTTATCCCAGCCTTGCCGGCAAAACCGTCTTTGTAACCGGCGGCGCCTCGGGCATCGGCGCCGAGATCGTCGCCGGGTTCGCGGCACAAGACTGCCGGGTCGGCTTTGTCGATATGGACGAACAGGCCAGCGTCGATGTGGTCAGGACCATTGGCGGCGAGGTCCAGTATGAAACCTGCGATCTGCGCGACATTGACGCCCTGCGTGACCGTTTTGTCAAGCTGGCCGGCAAGATCGGCCCCGCGCAGGTTCTGGTGAACAACGCTGCCCGCGACGACCGGCACGACTGGACCGATGTTACCCCCGACTATTGGGATGACCGCACGAACACCAACCTGCGCCATATGTTTTTCGCCATTCAGGCGGTCGCCCCTGGCATGATCGAGGCAGGCGGTGGCGCGATTATCAATATGGGGTCAAATTCCTGGTGGGAAGCTGGCGGAGGTTTTCCGGCCTACGCAACTGCCAAAGCCGCCGTACACGGTCTGACCCGAACAATGGCTCGCGATCTGGGTCAGCACCGCATTCGCGTCAACACAGTGGTTCCGGGCTGGATCATGACCGAACGGCAAAAGACGCTATGGGCAACGCCGGATGCGCTGGAAAGCCACCGGACGCGCCAGTGCCTGCCCGATCTGATCGATCCGGTCTATGTGGCGCGCATGGTGGTGTTTCTTGCGTCCGATGATGCAGCAATGTGCTCAGCCAACAATTACATGGTCGAGGCCGGGTCTATCTGAACAATATGGGATGAAAATCATGTCACTTTCCAAGATATCACTCCCCGAATTTACGGGCGCGGGGATTCTGATTACGGGCGCGTCCACCGGCATCGGTGCCCAGCTGGCGCGAGCATTCGCGCAGCAAGGTGCAAAGGTCGGGCTGCACTACAATTCTTCGAAAGACGCCGCCGAAGCTCTGGCCGCCGAAATCCGCGCGGCGGGCGGCACGGTGGAGCTGGTGCGGGCCGATGCCAGCGACCCGCAAGCGCTGGGTGCCGCAGTCACGGATGTGGCCGAGCGGTTGGGCGGGCTGCGCGGTCTTATCAACAACGCAGGCGGAATGGTGCGCCGTATCCCCTACGAAGAGGTCACGGACAAGGACTATGACGAGATTATGGATCTGAATGCCCGCTCGATCCTTATTGCGTCCAAAGCCGCGCTGCCGTTTCTCAGGAAAAGTGGTGGTTTCGTCATCAACACCACATCCATCGCCGCGCGAAACGGGGCGAGCGGCGGCGCAGGTCTGTATGGCTCGTCCAAATCCTTTGTGTCGAACGTGACGCGCGGAATGGCGAAGGAATGGATCGGTTACGGAATCCGCGTGAACGCGGTTGCACCCGGCGTGATCACGACCCCTTTCCACGAGCGATATTCAACACAGGCGCAATTGGATGCCATGCTGGCGACAATCCCCCAAGGTCGGCTTGGCGTAGCCTCGGATTGCGTCGGGGCCTATCTGTTTCTCGCCTCGGATGTGCTTGCCGGATACGTCATCGGGCAAACGATCGAAGTGAATGGCGGCCAGCTTATGCCGTAAGGGTGTGCTTCGATGTGACAGGCTCGGCCGCTATATGACCGCACCGGCTGGCTCGGGGACGAATTCAAAATCGCCAACCCCAGCTCTTCGGATTTGCTGGGGCGACCCGAGGCAATATCGATGACATGGCGAAAATCTCCTGGCCTTGGGCCTCATAAAGGGTGTTGGAGGCCTAAATCGCTGAGAACAAACGCCGGAATCGGCAGGATCGCCGAGCCAGACCTAAAAGTTTGCGACATGTGTAGACGCCCAAACGCAAGAGGTAATCTTGACCGTATCTGCATCGGTTCGGGTGATGACATGTGTTTGGCCTGTTGTGCGGCCTTTGTACAAGCCGCGGGCCCGTATGGTTTTAGCCGATCCGGTCCAATTCAAAACCACGTGCTCGCAGCAATGTTTCGCAAGCTGGTTTTCCCGATCCGGTCTTACAATCCTGATGCCATACCGTCCATTGTCCTCTTCCGTTTCCTCTGTCTCGCGGCAGCAGACGTATTACGCGTTGCGGACCGGCACCTGCCGTTACCGCCAATCTCACCCGTGCCATCCGGCCTGCCTCGCTTGCGCTACGCAGAGGCGCCGCTCAGCAGGCCCAAAACGCAACCTGATTACGATAAAGAAACAGGAGCGCATTGCACATCCAAACGGTCCAGATAAAGGAACCGGGCCGATCTTAATCACTACGTAGGTGGATCAATAGAACCCTCGCAAATACGCTTTTTAACTATCTTGGAAATAAAAGCGTCAAGACGATCCGTGCTGCCCAGCCTTCGGGACCAGCTTCAGGCCCGTCTGCCCAATAGCGGACACCACCCCCCACGCTGACAAGCTGGTCGCCAAAATTTGTAACTTTCGTCGCAACGGCGTTGAAAGGAACCGACCATTGCTCTGCCTCCCAGTCGTAGGTTGATTCACTGTTCAGTGTGAAGGTCCATGCATTCGAAGTCGTGTAGGACAGGAATGGCTGCAGAAAAGTCTGGTTGATATCGGTATCGCCACCTATGTCCCAGATGTGGTTGGTCAATCCGCCATATGTCCACGGGCCGTTCTGAGTGAGGGCCACCGCTGTCAGACCCGTGCCCCATTCCCCTGCGCGCAGCCGATCATCTGTCGATGTCGGCAGCAGGAATACAGGGCCTGCCCCCCAGATCCATCCCCCTGCGGTCGGCTGCTTTGGCGAGATAAAGAAGCTCTGGACGGTATCGCCCAAACCAGTTTCACGGCTTGCACCAGAGGGAATGCCATCGGAGGACACAACGGGCAGAATTGTGCGAGAGATCAGATTCAGATCATCGGTCAGGTCAAACGGGATCACGGGCTGAATGTTCAATATCCAGCGGGACCCGTTGTCGTCCGATCCGAGATTCTCATCGTAATTCAATTGAAACGGGACACTTATCAAGGCTGCTACCGGATTCGCCAATTGCTTTGCAAGGTCTTCGTCAGACTGTGCCAGCGCTGCACGCACCCCGAAGATGAGCAGACAAACCGAAAATCCCAGTGTTAGTTTGCGAAACAAATCTGGTCCTCCTACAGGGGAACTTGATTGAAAGGGTCAATCGGTTGACCGCGGTTCTTACGGTCTTGAAAACCGGTCACTGATATCGCCCCGCCTTCGGGGTTGGTATGCTTGATTTAGCGTTTATGCCGCGACGCGTTGACGCCTGAGACTTCGCCAGTACGGGTTTGAGTGTTCGGGAAAAGGCGGCCTCAAAACCCGCATCGCGTTGTATCAGGTCCCTTGCATATCTGGCTGTTATCCTTCGTGTCTCGGAGGGGCCGTGCAAGCGCTGCATAACCAGGGCAAGAGCAATTGCGTCGCGCGACTTTTCACTCAAACGGGCGTCGGTTGAAATCGCCCTGTCCAGCGCCGCCAATCCGCGCACGCCGTCCCATTCAAGGATCGCAGTCACGTAGGCACCGATTATCTTGTCCTGAGGTCGGGCGAGCGCGCGTTTCAGGTTCTGATAAAGATACCGGCGCGCCTCTTCGTCCCCGCTCAGCCCGAGGAGCAGGACGCTGATGGCCTCAAGCCCATAGGCGTTGGGATGGGCGATATCCGCGATCAATTTCGCGGTATCAGGTTGAACATCAAGGGATTGCAGAACGGCATAGGGGGCCTGGTCAAGTTCGCTCAGGGCAAGGGTTCGGACCCACATGTCATCATGGACAAGCAGCGAGGCGAAGTACCCGAACCGATCTGCGTTGTAGTTTTCCCAATGGTTCAGATTCTTGAAGATTTCATCAAAAACCTCGGCTCTTGCGTCGTCGATATAAGAGAGTTTGGACCACTGGCCCGTCGTTTCCTCCAGTGCGAACAAAACTCTGTCGCTGGTGTTAAGCGCAAGTTTCCGGCGCGTCGAACTATCGATCAAAAAGGGAATGGCCACGCCACCATCATCCCCTCGAATTGTATCAATCGGGCGATACCGGAATGGGTCGTCGGGATCGGCAATGGCCAGTACGACGGCTTTGCTTTCTACAAGCGCTGATACCACACTGCTGCGAGGCTCGACCCTGTGAAAACCGCAAGCATTCGCAAGAACGGGGCAAAAGGCGATGGCTGCGGAGACCAATATGCAGATTTTTCGAGCGCGTATCATTTCATCCCTCCTTTTATCTCTTTCGCAAAGACTCCACGCGTATTTTCCCGCCGTCGGAACAGCCGAAAATACCGGCTGGGTTGAGCTGCGAATGCCGGGCTTGTTGGCTATGATAACACGGCCTGAACGCAGTTTGGTGAGACGGAAACCCGTTCGGTTTCTGCGTCATGTGTATCAGAAAGACATGATCCTTTCGACAAACCAGAAGGTTGCAACTGAACCGATACCGTAACTGATGCCGGTGGCGGTAATATTTCGGGGTGTGCGCCATTGCGCAGCCCAACGTGGCAGAGCAAATCGCAGGCAGAGCGCAATCAGCAGAACCACGCCGACAAAGGCAAGCTGCCCGGCTTCGACACCCAGATTGAAGGCCAGCAGCGCGGTGATCAGGTCCTGTTCCGGCAACCCGATCTCGCGCAGGGCACCGGCAAAGCCCAACCCGTGCAGCAGGCCAAAGGCAAAGGCAATCAGCCAGGGAAAGCGTTCAGACAGGCGTTCGGTGCCTTCATGCGTTTTCAGCGCTTCGACAGCCAGGAACACGATGGACAGAGCGATGATTGCCTCAACCGGCGGGCCGGGGACCGAGATATGCCCCAGAGCCGCAAGCGCCAACGTGATGGAATGCGCCACCGTAAACGCCGTGATCGCGCCGACCAGACGCCAGACATCCCGGATCAGTACCAGCAGCGCGAACACAAAAAGCAGGTGATCCCAGCCTTCGAGGATATGTTCGAAACCCAAGCCCAGATAGCCGCTGAAGATGCCCAAAGTGCTGGCTTGCGCAGGCACCAGGTGCCCGGGTTGATCGGGCGTCAGCCGGGTCGTTTCGGTCTGCCCCGACAATCTCTGGATGCGCAACAGGACATCCGTGCGCTGTGCAGACAGGCCATCCGCGACCACCCGCCCACCCGCCAGACCTTCGGGACAGTTCGAGACCCAGGCGGATATCCAGGCGGACCCGTCAAAGGCGGGCTCTGGCCCGGTCATGGGCGTGCAGTTTGACTTGAGTTGCAACTCGATTGCCATCGGACGGCCCACGACATCGGGCTTGCGCCAGAACACCTGCCATGTGTCCGGCGACAACTGGCGGATATCGGCGAAACCGGGCTCTAGCGCGTGTGTCAGGGCGGGGCTGCCTGGTAGGATCAGCAAGAGGACCAGCAGGAGGCGCTTCATTGTTGCTCCAGCCTTTGGGCAATTTCTTCGGCTGAGGGTGTGATGATGTCGTATTCGGCCTTCAGCGCGTCAAACTGTGCCTCGGACAGGTCGGATGTCAGGCTGCGCCGCCAGTCGAACAGAACCTCTTCGCGGATATCCTCATACGCGGGCAGCAATGCGGGTTCGCGCGCCTCGATCCGGACAAGGTGAAAGCCGAAACCCGAAGGGATGGGGCCAAGCCACTCGCCCATGGGCAAATCATCTAACCGGGCATAAAACCCACGTCCCAACTGCGCGTCGACCTGTTGTTCCGTGCTGAGCGGCAGGGCCGTCGGCAACAAGCGGGCGGCGGCGAATTGTGCCGGGTCTGCGCCGCCTTTTACAGCCGCAAGTATATCGGCGGTTTTTGCGGGTTCCTGTTCGGGGCCCAGTCCGATCTGCTGAAAAGCAACGCGCCCGGGTTGCATGAACCGGTCGCTGTGTTCATTCAGATATCCTCGCAGGATGGCGTCATCCGGCTCTGCCGCCTGCGCCAGAGACAGGGTCAGGAACTCCATTTTCTGGGCCAGCCGGTTGCGCACGATGCTGTCGCCGCGATCCAGCCCGAGGGCGCGAGCCTCACGAACCAGAACCTCTTGCCGCAGGAGCGCGTCTTGCAGGGCGGTCAGTTCTTCCTGCGAAGGCGGGCGCTGCCATGTCGAGCGGAACTGGCCGATTAGCCGGTCGATATCCTGCGCGTCGATAATGATCTGGTCGTCGCGTTCCGGCGCAATTGACGACGGGTTCAGGTAGCTGAACCAGCCAAATATCGCGAGACCCAGAAGGAAGAAGTGAAACAGAGGTTCTTTGAAAAGGGACATGCCAGACCACGCTATAAGTGAAATCGCGGGCGGATATGCAGGTATCCGCCCGGTGACGGGTTAACCCGGTGTGTACCAGATCGGCGAGGTATAGGCGCGATCCTGTACAGAAACCGGAATGTCGGGCGGCACCTCGACGCCAAACACCTTTGCGTCAATTGTGGTCCAGCGCGGTGTCGGGATTTCGATCACCCGCACATAGTAGAACGCGCTTTGGTCCGGGTCGAAATCCGGGTTTGTCCAATGCGCCTCCAGAACCGGTGCGCCGATTGAGTTGGCATAAGTGGCGGTGTCCGGATCGACCGTATTTCCTATCTCGGCATCGCAGCGATGGACGGTTGTTACGCCGCGATCACCGGCGCAGGCTAAGTCAAAGATCGCCTCGCGCGCCCCGGTTATCGCCTTTTCCATGCGCAGCGGGTCGTTGGTGGGCTCCAGCGCCGAGACCTTGCCGAAGAAGTTGTCTTCGGACGCTGTAGACAGGCCGGTGTGACTGTCGGTCGACCCCAGCATGCCGAATTTGAACGGGTTTTCTCCCAGTTCGCGCTCATATCCCAAACCGCGTTTCAGGGCCTCGCGCGCATATTCGCGGGGCAGCATCTCTGGCGTCTTGAGCTGGGTGCCGAAACTGCCTTTATCCCAGGTTTCGAAATCGGCAATTTCATCGTCGGGCGACAACAGCGGATGTGCTTCGCCATCGCCTTTGATCTGGGTGACTTCGTAGATCGGCTCCCACCTTTGGCGGCGTAGGGCATAGTCAACGCTGAGAGGTTTGCCTGATGAGGTGACATCGTCGAACATCAGGCCGTTGGACAGGTTGCCGTTATGCGCCAGCGCCAGAACCTGCCCGCCGGTCATATCCTCATAGGCCTGCAGCCAATCCCACAACTTTTCAGGGTCTTCGGTGTCATAGGTGGACAGCGGCACCACCTGATCGGCCTTGTCCTTGCCGTCTCGGAAAATGGCGTTGCGGTGCAGGTTGTTGCCGGTGGGGGAACTGGTCCATTCAAAACCGATGAAAGAGGTGAACGCGCCGGGCTCGTTCACTTGGTTGAACCAGATGCCATAGGCTTCGCGCAGCGCATCGATTGTACCGGGCGCGAAGGCTTCGGCGATGGAGCGACTCCATTCGTTGGCTTGCATCACCGGATTGCCCGAGGTCAGCGCCACCGGCAGGCCCAGATTCTCGGCATGATCGGTGACCACCAACCAATCCAGCGGCCTTTGCAGGCGCGCGGGTATCCCCAGCGACGATATCCCGGCCTGTCCCTCGGCAAATCGATAGGCGTCATCGGGTGGCAGGGTGGCAAGAACAGGCCCGGCATCCACCGAATAGGCGGTGTGCAGGTGGGTGTCGCCGAACAGAACCTGGTTGGGAAAGTCCTGTTCCAGATAGGACGAGTACCTGGCGCTTTCGGGCGGAACCTGCACGGCATATTGCACTGCGGGGGATGACGCCGCGAGGACAAGCAGGGCGGTATTCAGGGCATACAGGGGACGCATGACAATCTCCGCAATTGACGGTTGGCTTACGTAAGAGGATGGCAGTTTTTCAGATGCATTAACATATTATAATCCACTAAGGTTTAAGCAAACCACACCTGGCGGTAACAATATGTCTGATTAGAGAAGGCCCCCGAAATAAGGTGGGTCTGGAATTTTGAAACGGTATGTCCTGCGCCAGTTGCTAGGTCTTTCTGAAGCAGCATTGAAACAGGTATTCGGACGCGGTGTCTCATTGCTCCATACGAAGCTCGCTTGATAACATATCATGATATTTGAATCATCGACTTTTCTTTGAACAAAACTGAGAGGGCAGATCATTGCGTATCCTGACCGCACTCCGCGTCACAGCATCGGTTTTTGCCGTAGCGTCTTCCGTTCAGGCCCAGATACTTGACATCAACCCGTCCTCTGACGATCTGACCGCGCTGGCTCCTGACTATTCGCCCTATGTGGAGCGAAACGCGCGCGGCGGCGGGTTTGCGGAAAACCTGCTGTGGGGCGATACGCACCTGCACACCAGCCTGTCTGCCGATGCAGGATTGTTTGGCACAACGATTGGCCCGGATGACGCTTATCGCTTTGCGCGCGGCGAGGTCGTGACCACGTCAACCGGCCAACAGGTCCGGGCGATCCGGCCGCTGGATTTTCTTGTGGTGGCCGATCATGCCGAAAACCTTGGCATTGCCCCCATGCTGGCCGAGGGGAACCGGGCCTTGCTGGAAACCGAATACGGACGGCGGCTGTATGATCTGCTGCAAGACGGCCGCACCCTGGACGCCTATGCGCTGTGGGGTGAGGATGGGGTGGCCGAAGGCGTCGATATCATCGGCGACCCCACTATCGACCGCACCGCATGGGACCGGCAGATCGCCTATGCCGAGCAGTATAACGATCCGGGCACCTTCACCGCCCTGATCGGGTTTGAATGGACCCAAAGCGGCACGTTTGATGATCCCGGCAACATCCACCGGGTGGTTATTTTCCGCGATGGCGCGGGATGACAACTATTTTGGTAAAACCGCTGCGGGTGAACCCGGCCTCGACCGATGGATGCACTATGCCGTTCGGGTCTTTGGCGAGGATGACTCTCTGTCGACATTTGAATATGAAACCCTCGCCTCGGGCCTTGCTGGTGTGTGGGCGCGGGAAAACACGCGGGATGCAATCTTTGACGCGATGGAGGCCAAAGAGGTCTACGCCACCACCGGCACCCGCATCACCGTGCGTTTCTTTGGCGGCTGGGACTATGCTTCCGATGACGTGTTCCGCCCTGAAGTGGTCGAGATCGGATACAGGAAAGGCGTGCCGATGGGCAGTGATCTGCCTGCAACCCCCGATGGCGCGCAGGCCCGGGTCTTTATGGTAGGTGCCTTGAAAGACGCGTGGTCGGGCAATCTGGACCGTATTCAGATCATCAAGGGCTGGGTCGATGCCAATGGTGAGCGGCAGGAAAGGATATATGTCGTTGCAGTCTCGGATGATCGCGAGATCGGCGCGGATGGTCGCGCCCGCGAACCGGTGGGAAATACGGTGGATGAGGACAGAGCCACCTGGACCAACACAATCGGCGCGCCGGAACTGCCGGCCGTGTGGATTGATCCCGATTTCGACCCCGCTTTGCCCGCGGTTTATTACGCCCGCGTTCTTGAAATCCCGACCCCGACCTGGCAAGCCTATGACGAGGCGCGGTTCGGCTTTGAGATGACAGCGCCGGGTATTCCGCGCAGCCATCAGGAACGGGCCTATACCTCACCCATCTGGTACACACCCGAATAGCAGGCAGAACGCGGCCCCGGCCCCCGGGCTGTATCCCGGACGACCAGCCAAAAGCTGACGCGGCATAACTCTGCCTCAGTTGTCGGAAACGCCACGGACCCGTTAAAAGGCAAGTGTCGGTCGGATAAATGCGCCGGTTCAGGCAAGGAGGCGTTGTCGCCAAGGGTATCATTGTCGTCGACGTCATCACGCCAGTCATCCACTTTATCACCATGGCTTTCGGGTTGCACGCTGAAACCAGGCGTCTTGAGCACCAGCCAATACGCAACGCTGGCCGCAATGACGAGCGCAGCCAGTCCGAACAAATCCAGTGAATTGATCTGTTCCAGTATCAGGATGATGACTTTGCGCGCCACAGCCATAAGTGCCGTTGCAACCACGATCTCCACATCGATAACGTCTTCCTGCACATAGATCGTGACATTTCTAAAAATCTCGATGGCGATCAGAACTGCCATGAAAGCCCCTAAGGTAGCTAGAATGTCGGAGATGGACATTACGACCTTGGCTCATCAATCATGCGCCGATAAAGCGTCCAGGCGGCATCGACGACGCTCATGAGGATCACAAAAACCATCATTATCGCCAACAACCGAACAGCCCAGTATATAATCTGCTGTAGGACTATGATTAAACGTTCTTTATCCGGTCCATGGTCGTGCCGGATTGCTTCGCTTTTTCATTGATCCGGCAGCAGTCAGGGATGAGCCGGTATTGCTTCGCCATTTTTGGAGGTGGATCCTGAGTAAATCACTGTCGCTGGACATTGACGAGCGAGTTGTGGCGCTGGTCGAAGAAAGGTTGTCATGCCATCAAGCCGCGCGGCGCTTGCGGATATCGGTTTCGAACGCGGCGCGGATCGTACACGGTACGAAACGAACTGGCGGGGTGATGGCGGCCCCGCATGGGCGCCTTCGACGCAACAAGCTCGACAGGGTTCAGGTTGGCTCAGGTCCCGCATCCAGGCGGAACCGGACATCACGATGCCGGAGTTGGCAGAGGCGCTGAAGGCGGAACACGGTCTTGCCGCGCGCGCCGACATGTTTTCAGCGGCCTTACGAGATAGATTGTCATCGACAAAAGCGGAGCTAACGCGTCTGGTATCAAGGCATAATCAAGATGTTGAAAGGCTTTGGTTGCCCGGTTCCAATTGAATTGGGCAGGCGGAAATACTTGAACAACATTGTGGTACAAGACCACCGTTTCATCAAAAGACGGTCCCGCCCGATTCTGGAGTTCAAAGCCTTCGCATCAGCAGCGGCAACGTTGGACGGAATTGAAGTGGCGCGCACGATCCGCAAAGGTCAATTCGCGCCCGGACTCTGTCCGTTTCGCCAGTTCGCGGAACTTGCCTCTTAAATCTGCTGCTACAGCGCTTTCTCTTCTTCAAACTGAAACTTCGCAACAGAACCCCATCCACGCAGCCTTCGAAGAAATTCGCGACACAGCCCTTTGACGGCGCCATATTCCAGTGATTGCGCAAACCTTGCGAATCGTAATGCGTGAATTCCGCAGCGCTCAGCAATCGCGTTCACCGAATGCGCTGCGATTTCATTGGGGTTCCGGGTAAGTTAGATTTGCCGATGCGACTTGCTCATGCGGTCAAAACGTGCGTGGATCAATCGGACAAGCGTCTCGAAATCCGTGGGCGCGGAGTGCGTAGAAGACTGCGAAGTTTCGGCTTTTCGGGACATCGATTGCTCTTAAAGCATAAGGCGTCTTGCTGCTGGGTTGTACGTTCGGGCCATGTCGGGCGTGGGATGACGGGGCCTGGGTTTCAAGTCGATGGGTTGCGGAGCGCCGGATTGGGCGGACGCCTCGATCGCCCGCAATATGGCAACGTCAGCCAAACCTTCTTCTCCGTCTGACTCCGGCGCCATGTTTTCGAGAATACAGTCCGAGAAATATGCGGTTTGACCTGCGAACTGATCCGTCTGAGGAAACCGGTGTTCGATCACTTCACCCGCGCGTGCAAGGCGTACAGTGGTTGGCGTTTGGAAATCGAATGCGTTTTCCACAGCGATCTCACCTTCAGTGCCCGCGACCCGGAACATATCGAGTGGTTCAGAGGCGAAGTTGGCAATGAACTGTCCCATGCGACCCTTTGGAAACATGAGCGTGACGCCAGTGCTTTCTTCGACCTGGCTAAACCGGGGATCGTCCACGGCATTTCTGATCGCCGAAACCTGCGTCGGTTCACATTCGAAGACATGGCGCACGGCGTTCAAGCAGTAAACTCCTATGTCTTGAAGAGGGCCGCCCCAATGCGACGCCAGAAGTCGATGATTGTCTGGGCCGACCATGATCGAAAACAGCGAACTGAACGCGCGCGGGTCACCAATGGCACCGTCCTTAATCAGCTTGAGAGCGTGCAGGTTCCCGGGTTCATTGTGCAGCCGGTACGCTGTCATGAGGAAGACACCGGCATCCTGCGCGGCTGAAACCATGGCTTCACATTCTGCGACGCTTACTGCCAACGGTTTCTCGACCAGAATGTGTTTTCCTGCCCGGGCGGCTCGGATGGTATAGTGGGCATGCATCGAATTTGGCAGCGCAATGTAAACGGCGTCGGCAACATTATCCGAAAGCATTTGGTCGTATTGCTCATAGCTGTAGATGTGTTTTATTCCATAGAAGTCAGCCAGCCTTCTGGCGCCTTCCGGGTTTCCTGTAACCAGGGCCGTCACCTCGGAGTTCTCGGCCTGAGCGGTGCCAGGCAGAAAGGCGATTTGCGATATCCAGCCGGCCCCTACAACCGCGTACCGAACAGTCATACCAGGTCTCCTTCCGCTTTCCGTGTTCCGCCGTGCAGCGGCAGGTGAATATCTTTGATCTGTAATTCCCAAAACCTGCGCCCCTCAGGTAGATTTCCGGCGATCATGGCTCGGACCGAGGCGATTGGTCTAATTCACTTGTTTTGATCGTTCGGCCTTCTGCGATCGACATCAGGCACGCGTCCGCCAACAAAAGCGCCAGGCGTCCGTCTTCGAAGCCGACAGGAACAGGGGTTCCGTTTTCAATCGCATCGACAAAGAAGCCAATCTCGGCGTTAAACGCTTCGCCATACCGTTCGATGAAGAAGTGCTGAAGGGGTGCGGATATTCCAGTTGCGTCCGCCACATGCTTTGTCATCAGGTTTTCTCGGCGATTTTCCGAGATGACCATCCCCTTCGAGCCGAATAGCTCGACCCGCTGGTCGTAGCCGTAAACAGCTTCACGAGAATTGGTTATGATGGCTTGCTTGCCCGAGGCCGTTTTCAACGTGACGACAACCGTGTCGTAGTCATCGCATTTCTGCATGAGCGCCGGGTTTACCAGTCGAGAACCTGTCGCCTGCACTTCGGTCACGTCCTCGCCCAGCATAAACCTGGCCAGATCAAGGTCATGAATCGTCATATCGCGGAAGATGCCACCGGAGGTTTCGATGTATCCATCCGGTGCCATGCCCGGATCGCGCGAGGTGATGATGACTTGATGAAGCTCTCCGATTTCGCCGTTCACTGCTGCCATTTGGGCTGCCGCGTGGCCGGGATCAAAGCGGCGAACAAAGCCCAACATGATCGGAATATCTGTGCCAGCGATTCGGGTTTTCAACGCGTCGACTCTGGCCAAAGACAAGTCGATTGGCTTCTCGCAAAGGACGGGCTTCCCGGCCTTCACGCAAGCTTCCAGCAGATCGACATGTGTCGCTGTCGGTGTCGCAATCAAGACCGCGTCAACCCCGTCAGAGACGATGGATTCTTCGGCGGACCCAAAGTTCTGGACACCGTGTTTTTGAGCGACCTCTTCCGCAGACGGTCCATGAACATCGAACACGCCCGCCAAATCGGCACGGGTATGAGCAGCGATATTGTCGGCATGCATACGTCCAATTCGACCGCAGCCAAGGACGGATATTTTCGGCAATTTGTCCTCCCAGAATTCTCTTGCAATGATCGTTGCATGACTGTTTCACTGTCAACAATCGCTTCAAAGTGCCGCGACTAGTACTTGGGAGGACAACATGGCAGTCAAAACGTGCGCCTCTTGGAGACGCGGCCGATGGAGCGATGCCTTTATGCGCAGTTCGGCGAAAACACCGAAGGATTTCGCGCACGTGGCCAGGATTGCAACGGTTCCAGCAAACAAACAATGGCAATGGCTTGGGTGTGAACGCCTGATACGAAAAATGTTATTGGCATCGCCGCTGACATCTGCATTTGGAGCCCGATTAGGGTGGACACTTTTCCCACTATGCACGCGGCTGGGAATGAAGTGATGGCAGCATGAACCGGATCGACGGGAAAATCGCGGTTGTCACAGGCGGCACGCAGGGCTTGGGGGCTGCCATTGCCCGTCTTTTTGCCGAAGCAGGCGCTGAAGGGATCGGAATTGTCGGACGTGACGTAGAAAAAGGTGGTGCCAAAGCTGCCGAAATCGCAAACGCTACCGGTGTGCCGGTCAAAATGATTGCGGCGGACCTTGGCAGAATTGAAGATGTCCTCAGGATCATCCCAGCGGCAGTAGCCAGGTTCGGTACGCTCGACATTTTGGTGAACGCTGCGGGCCTGACAGACCGGGGCAATCTTTTGAACACCTCTCCCGAACTCTTCGATCAGATGTTCGCGGTGAATACGCGCGCCCCGTTCTTCCTGATGCAGGAGACGGTCAAACAGCTTGAAAAGGACGGAAAAGGCGGGCGGATCGTCAACATTGGCTCGACGTCGTCACGGGCCGGGCAGCCGTTCATCGCGCCGTATTGCGCGTCGAAGGCCGCTTTGTCGACCTTGACCAGAAATGCGGGTTACGCGTTGATGCGCAACCGTATTCACGTCAATCAACTCGACATTGGCTGGATGGCTTCCGATCACGAAAGACAGTTGCAGCTTGCGGAATCCGGCGACCCGGATTGGGAAGCTAAAGCGAATGCCGGTCTTCCCTTTGGCCGCCTTCTTGACCCGGCAGAGGTCGCGCGCGCAGTGCTGTTCCTTGCGTCAGATGATGCAGGAATGATGACCGGCTCGGTCGTTCACTACGATCAATCAGTCTGGGGTGGTTACGACGGTCAAGCGCCGGGACCGGCAGAGAAGTTGTCGCCGTAATGGGCGTTCGGGTGGGCATTATTGGCGCCGGTGTCATGGGGGCAGATCACGCCCGGATCATAGCTGAGGATGTGCCAGGCGCAGAACTGCGCGTGATCTGTGATGTCAGCAAAGACCGTGCCCGCGCGATTGGTGAAGCTTGCGGAGCAGGTGACATCATGACCGACCCGATGGCGACAATCGTCCGGTCGGATGTGGATGCCGTGCTGATCGCCAGCCCTGACGAGACGCATTGCGACCTGACACTCGCGGCGATTGAGGCGGGCAAGCCTGTGCTATGCGAGAAACCGTTGGCACCATCGTCCAAGGACTGTCTGCGGATCATCGAGGCCGAGACCAGGCTTGGAAAACAGCTCACCCAGACCGGTTTCATGCGCCGTTTCGATTCGGCATACCGAGAGATGAAGGTGGCATATGATAGCGGGACGCTCGGGCGCGCAGTGATTATGCATAATTTTCATCGCAACGTTGAAGCGCCCGAGTGGTTTACCGGTCAGATGGCCATTTCCAATTCTGCCCCGCATGAGTTCGATATCGCCCGGTTCGTCCTTGGGGCCGAATACGCCGTCATCTCGGCTTTTCAGGGGGCAAGTGACGATTCAATTGCACCGGTTTTCATGGTGCTTGAGACAACGACCGGGCAGCTTGTGAATATCGAGGTCAACAACAATGCGGCCTATGGCTATGACGTTCGGGGCGAACTGGTCGGGGAAAAAGGCTCGGTAGACCTCGGCACGCCTGTTTACGCAAAATACAATCTTGGCCTTCAATCCGCTGAGCGCTTTGCAGAAGACTGGCGCCCGCGCTTTGCAGACGCGTATCGGCGTCAGAACAAGGCCTGGATACAAAGCATCAAAGCCGAAGAACCGGACCCCAATGCGGCAAACGCATGGGATGGCTACTGTGCAGCGATTGCAGCCGAAGCAGGCGTACTTGCGTTAACTTCAGGGGTGCGTGCTAAGGTCGACACAGCCGAGAGGCCGGCGCTCTATGCTTGCCAGGGTGCCGAAACGACGTGGGAGGGGGCAGCGAAATGAGCCTTTTGGAGCTCAAAAACATCACCAAAAGCTTTGGTGCGATCCATGCATTGCAAGGCGTGGATCTTGCAATCTCGCCCGGTGAAGCCGTCGGTTTGATGGGGGACAATGGGGCTGGAAAATCAACGTTGATGAAGATCATCGCAGGGAACTTCCCACCGACATCCGGAACCATCAATATCGAAGGCCGGGGTGTTGAATTCACAAAGCCCATCGACGCGCGGGAAGCGGGTATTGAAATCGTCTATCAGGATCTGGCGCTATGCGACAATCTCACGGCTGCCGCGAATGTGTTTCTGGGTCGCGAATTGAGGAAGAAGGTCGGCCCTTTTTCCATGCTCGACTATGCGTCGATGTACCGAAAGGCAGGCGAATTGTTCGGCGAATTGAAGTCCGAAACGCGGCCACGCGATCTGGTACGGCAGATGTCCGGGGGGCAAAGGCAGGCCGTTGCCATTGCGCGGACGCGGTTGAGCGACCCGAAGCTTGTTCTGATGGATGAACCGACAGCGGCGATCTCGGTTCGTCAGGTGAAAGAAGTGCTGGCCCTTATTCATCGGCTCAAAGAGACGGGGCACGCCGTGATCCTCGTCTCGCATCGCATGCCGGATGTGTTCGAGGTTTGCGACCGCGTCGCGGTTTTGCGCCGTGGGTCGAAGGTTGCGGACAAATCCATCAGCGAAACCACTCCGGAAGAAGTCACCGGGCTTATCATCGGGGCGATTGAAGCAGCATGACCGACACAACAGAAAAGCAGACAGATCACGCCGCCATTGATGAAAGCATCACGCTGCGCCAGGAGGTTTCGGGTTTTGGTGCCATCATTCGGACCCAGCCGTTCTGGGTATTGCTCGCCCTGATCGCATTGGCCGGTGTCATGACATTTGTCTCGGACGCCTTCATGACCGAGCGGAATATCTTCAACATTACCAGAAACATGGCCTTTTTTGGCATCATGGCACTGGGGATGTCGGCGGTGATCTGTACCGCCGGGATCGACCTTAGCGTTGGCTCGCTTGTGGGCCTGTCTGGAATTGTGACCGGGCTGATCATGCAGGCCGGGTATGGGATCGGGCTTGGGTTTCTGGGCTGTATGGCAGTTGCCGCGCTCGTTGGCCTGGTGAACGGTATCTTGGTGGCTTACCTGCGCATGCCGCCCTTCGTCGTCACTTTGGGTATGTTGTCGATTGTCGTCTCGCTGGCGCGTGTTGTCTCAAACAACCAGATGATCTGGGACTTCGGACCAGACCAGGATCTGTTCGAATGGATCGGTGGCGGAAGTATCCTTGGCATCCCAAATGTCGTCTGGGTTCTTGTTGTTCTGACGGCTGTGTTCTGGTGGGTCTGGCGTTATTCGACGTGGGGCCGCTGGGTTATAGCCATTGGCGGCAACGCCCATGCGGCAAAGCTTGCCGGTATTCCGGTCGAGCGGATGCTGGTTTCGGTCTATGTCGTGTGTTCTCTGACGGCGGGCCTCTCGGCGTTCCTGTTTGTCGGCTACACGGGTTCTGTGACCAATGCCATGGGCTTTACCTGGGAACTGACGGTGATCGCAGCGACGGTGATTGGCGGTGCCAATCTGATGGGCGGCGTCGTATTCGCACTTGGCGCACCCATCGGCGCGGCCTTGATTGAGCTGATCCGCAACTCGCTGATCCTCGCGGGTATCCCCGCGCTCTGGCAGCAGTTTTTCGTGGGCCTGTTCCTTATACTCGCAGTGCTTCTTGAGCAGATACGAAATCGAGGAGGCAAATAAGAACCTTCAACTTTTACTCTTCACAAACCATTGGGAGGAAAACCATGAAGAGAATTCTGATCGCAACGGCTGTGACAGCTATCCTGGCCCCGTTTGCCGCGATGGCGGACGGCCATGCCAAAACCTTCGCGTTGGTCCCGAAGGCGATGAACAACCCGTTCTTTGACCTGGCCCGTGACGGATGCTTCAAGGCGCAGGAAGAGTTGGACGGCGTGACCTGCGAATATATCGGACCGGGTGAGCACACTGAGCTTGAGCAAATTCAGATCGTTCAGGACTTGATCACCAAAGGTGTGGACGGGATCGCCGTGGCGCCGTCGAACGCACCGGCAATGGGCAAGGTTCTGAAAGACGCGGAAGCTGCGGGTATTCCGGTTATCACCTGGGACTCGGACCTGCTGCCTGAAGACGCTGGCCTTCGAACAACCTATGTCGGAACCAATAACTACGACATCGGCGTCAACCTTGCGAAACTGGTGCAGGCCCGTCACCCCGATGGCGGCACAATCTGCCTGCAGACGGGTGGTGCGGCTGCGGCTAACCATAACGAGCGCCTGAAAGGGGCACGCGACACGCTGGCCGGTGCAGATACCGGGACACCTCCGGGCACCGCGCTGTCGGGTGAGGGCGGCTGGACAGAGGTTTCCGGATGCCCGCTTATCACCAACGACGATGGCAATGTTGCCGTACAGGGTATGTCGGACGTTCTGGCCGCCAACAGTGACCTGACCGCCTTCCTGTCGACGGGTGCCTTCACCCAGTGGTTCGATAACGCCTATCGTTCAGCGACTGAGCCTTACAAGGCAAAAATGGATGCCGGTGAACTGACAATCGTCGTCGCCGACACTCTGCCGATGCAGCTTGAGCAAACCAAAGACGGTCTGGGCAATGGTCTTGTCGGCCAGCGTCCCTTCGAGATGGGCTATAAGTCTATGTTCATCCTGAAGGATATTGTGGAGGGCAAGTCGGTCGAAGACCCGATCTACACGGGTCTGGACGTTTGCGACAACACCAACGTGGACACCTGCGTAAACTAAGTAAACGCATCCATAACAACCAGCGGCGCGAGGTCCCTTGCGCCGCTCATTCTTTTCTGGGGTATTGAAATGCAGCATGAAGCATTGGGTGACGGCGCGGTCGCAGTGATTACCGGCGCAGCATCGGGAATTGGGTTGGCGACCGCCCAAGCCTTGTCAAAACGTGGGATGCGAATTGCTCTGGTCGACCTTGATGACCAACGTCTTGAGGCAGCGGCGGCGACGCTCGTAGGCCCGTCGCTATGTCAGGCTATGGATGTCTCGGATGCGGACGCCATGAGGGCGCTTGCCGATCGCTGCTTTGATGAACTTGGCCGGGTCGATCTGCTGATGAACAACGCGGCAGATCGGGTGGCAGGGGGTGGCGAGGACACTCTGGAGGCCTGGCATCGCACGATGGAGATCAACTTTTGGGCGTCCGTTTATGCCGAACGCGCGTTTTTGCCCCGAATGTTGGAACAGGGACGTCCCGGCATCATCCTGAATACCGGTTCAAAGCAGGGCATCACCAACCCACCGGGCAACGTCATCTACAACGTGACAAAGTCCGCTCTGAAAACATACACCGAACAGCTTGAGCACAAGTTGCGCAACACAGAAGGCTGTCAGATTTCAGCCCATCTGCTCGTACCGGGTTTCACTATCACCGGACCTCACAAGCCAAACCCGGGCGGGTGGAGCCCCGAGCAGCTAGTCGACTACATGTTACCCCGCCTGGACAAAGGCGATTTCTATATCGTTTGCCCGGACAATGAAGTCACCGAGGAGATGGACGCCATGCGTATGGCCTGGGCCGCTGGCGACATTATCGAAAACCGGCCCCCACTTTCGCGTTGGCATCCCGAGTGGTCAGAGAAATTCAAGACACAGTAGAAATTGGACTCACATCCGGAATCTATCCCTTTCGTCAATTTACAAAACTGATGGCATAAGCTGCGGGGTCGGTAACAATTCTTCGTTCAGTAAGAAACTGCGCAACAGATCCCCGTAAAAAACACGACGGTAAACTCAAAAGAAGGTCTCGAGCAGAGTAACGCTGCTTGGATACCATGCGCCCCTGAACAAAATCCCGACCAGGTTTTCGACCGCGAAATACGGAGAGAGTCGTCGACTCTCTCCATCCATATACGACAATGATGGAAACGCGGCGAAAGCGCCGCTCGCTACCGGCCCATCGCAATTCCGTCCCGGCGCGGGTCGGCTCCGCCGAAGAGTTTCTGATCCCGGATCGAAATCGCGGCGAGCCCGCTCCGCAGCGCTCTGGCGCGCGCACAATTGTGGTTCAGGTCGCGTTCCAGCCCAGCCAGCAGGTCGGCCAGGGCTGTGTCGTCCTCGACTTCGGCGCGGGGTTGGGCGATGCCTTCGTCATTGCACTGGCTGGTAATCCCCTGACCCGAGATATTGGGGCGGTTGATTGCCTCCTGTGCGTTCAGATCATCCAGAACAACGCCCAGAATCACCTTCAGAGTGTAATCCGGGATCGGGCCGCCCCCCGCCGCTCCAACGACAAGTTTCAACGCACCATTCTCATCCAGCACAATTGTGGGCGTGATCGAGGTGCGTGGCTTTTTCCCCGGCTCCATCTGGTTCACAAGCTGACCCGCCGAGATCGACTTTGGTCGGCTGAAATTTGACACCACGTTGTTCAGGCTGATCCCACGGGCCACCATCTGCGACCCGAACGTTGTGTTGTTCGTTGTCGTCATGGACACGGCATTGCCGTACTGATCGACAATTGCGACGTGACTGGTGAAATCCTCGGCCGGGGTGGCCTCGAACCCGGGCACAACCGTCGTGTTGGCCTCGGTCGGGGAATAGTCCTTGAAGCGGGCGTCAAGATACTCATCCGTCAACAACCTGGCCGCCGCCTGTTCGACACCGGGATTGAAATCCGGATCACCAATGTTTTCGCGCCGGTCGAATTGCGTCAGGCGGCTGGCCTCGAGCATCAGGTGCGTGTAGTCGAGATCGCCAAAGGTCATCTCTTCGATGCCGCCGCGCGAAATCAAGCCGATCATTTCGTGCAAGGCAACACCGCCGAAAGAGGGCGGTGCAGCGGAACAGATCGTGTGTCCGAACGCCTCCTTGCAGATCGGTGTGCGCTCTACCGACTGGTAGTTGGCAAAATCAGCGCCGGTCAGACGGCTGGAGATAATCGCCGACCCTTCGTCCGTGTGCTCGGGGCGGCAGATATCCGAGGTCACGCGGTCCAGAATGGCCGGGGCGATGGTTCCGTCGGGATCGTAGAACGCATCGACACCTCCGGCTGCGACTTCTCGCATGACCTCGGCGATTTCGGGGTTCGTGATGGTGGTGCCTGCGGGGACCGGCGCCCCGTCAACGCAATACCGGGCAGCCAGATCGGGATAGTCACACCGGGACAGGCCCCGCGTTGTCTCACCCATTGTCGTATTCATGTAGGCGGGCATGGCAAAGCCGTTTTCGGCCAGTTTGATACCACCCTCAAACAGGTCGGCCCAAGGGGTCTGGCCATAGATCTGATGCACCTGATCCAGCACCTTCAGCGCCCCGGGCACTCCAAAGGCCCGCCCGGTCACTTCAACGTGCGAGTTGAATTCATCCGTGCCGCACTGTTCGATCTCATCGTCAAAGGGTGTGCGCAGCCCTGCGGTCGCGGCTTCGGCACCTTTTGAAAGACCCTCGAAATATCGCACCGTCCCGGAGCTTTTGTCGAAATACATCACAATGGCCCCGCCCGCGATGCCAGAACCCTGGGGCTCGACCACCGACAAGGCCGCCTGCACCGCCACGGCGGCATCAATCGCCGTGCCGCCGTTTTTCAATACATCGCACCCGGCCTGCACCGCCGCCGGGTTGGCAGCGGCGACCATAAAGTCCTGCCCTTCGACTGACGCAGCGCGGGTCGGGTCAGAGTTGTTCACACAGGCGCTGGCACTGGCAGCGCTCGCACCGATCACGGCGCAGAAGGCACCTGTGGCAAAAGTTGTTTTACAGGATGGCATTACTCTGTTCCTTCCTTTTGGTACAATGAAATTAGTCGACGGCTCGTTCCCAGCACGACAGCGGACACAGAGCTGTTTCTTTCGGTCACGGTGATGTCGGGAGTGGTGGTCCATTCATTAGAAATTTGAGTTCAGACGCACGGACCGAATAAGCCTCCTTTGCGAATCTGATACCCATAGAACTAGATATCCTTCGGTGGGTTCGAAATCTTATTTTGATACCAGAGACCGCTATAAGTTCGCCTTATGATCCATGCCTTGCGCTGTCGCAGTGTCAGGCGACAGGACCCGCAAGAGATCGGCTCGGCGACCTACAGAGGAGATGATTGCATTGACCAGCAGCGCCCGGAAACACGACTGTCCGGCCTGGTTCTCGCGACAAGTCCTTACCGAGGTGGTTCGGCAACGCTGCTTCGTGTCACGATCCTATGATCCAGAAACACCGGGCCAGCGGGCGGGGGGCTTTTGTCCAAAAGCTCCAACAGTATACCCATCGCGCGTTGGCCTATCAGGTTTCGCGCCTGATGCACCGTTGTTAACTCGGGCTGGAAAATGCGAGAAAACGGTACGTCGTCAAAACCCATGACGGATATCTGTTCAGGGACTGAGTATCCCTGTTTTTGAAGGCCCCGGATGACGCCCATGGCGGATTCATCGTTTGCGCAGAACGCAGCGGTGGTATCCGGATACTGTGCGACCAGGTGATCCGCTGCTCGCTCTCCATCGCCGTAGGTAAAGCCGCCGGGACTGAAGCGGATGTGATCCGTCAGTCCGGCTTCTGTCATCGCCTGAACATACCCGGCGCGCCGGTCATTGGTCAGCGCGTTGCCTTCGGGTCCGGTGACATGCGCGATCCTACGATGCCCTTGCGCAAGTAGATATTGCGTTGCATCGAACGCCGCTTTCCGGTTGTCGGTCCCGACATGCGCGTAACCTGCGTCCTCCAGACGTTCCGAGATTGAGACGACCGGAGTATCCTCTGGCAGCATCCCTTCCGGGGGGGCGGTTCCGTTCAGGATCAAGGCCCCGTCCGCGCGCCCGTTGCGCAGGTTTTCCAAGATCTTCGCATAGCGTGCGTCGTTCCCGTTGGTGTTGCCGATCAGGATCGTCAGATTGGCGCGGGTTGCAACTTCTTCGATGCCCGACAGGATTTTGGAAAAGAAAGGGTTGGAAATATCCGGCAGGATGACCAGCACCGTACCCGACCGGTTGCGCCGCAGCATCTGCGCGGCGGTATTGACGCTGTAACCAGTTTCCGAGACCGCCGTGAACACCGCGTCGCGCGTCTTTTTGGAAACGATATCAGGCGATTGCAGCGCCCGGCTTACTGTGGCGGTTGAGACTCCGGCCACTCTTGCAACGTCCCGAACCGTGGGCCTCTTGTTCGAATTTCTTGTCATGACGACGACCTATAGCAGCAAAAAGCGGAAAATGTAATGGTTTACATGAACAATGAAATCGATTACATAGATTCGTATCTGCAATACTTCAGAACTTCCTGGGAGGGGACATGAAGCTGGGTGTGAACTTGCTCTGCGTCGGTGGGTTGATCGACAAGGCGCAGTTGGAGTTTTGCCAGCTCGCTGTCGAGGCAGGGTATGACGGAGTTGAGATTCCAGTCCTTGAGGGGTCCGCTGATCACTATGCCTGGCTGGGGGCCGAACTGGATAAGCTGGGGCTGGAACGGACCTGCACGGCGATTATCCCCGATCCTGGCGCGGACCCCACCAGCGCCGACCCGGATATCCGGGCGAGTGGTGTTGCCCATCTGGGCTGGATACTGGACTGCGCGACAGCGCTGGGGGCCCAAACCATTGGCGGGCCTTTTCACGCGCCAATCGGGCATTTCACTGGCAGCGGGCCAACCGCTGATGAATGGCGGCGCGGGGCAGAGGCGCATCACCGGATGGCTGAAAATGCGGCGGAGCGGGGAATGCGTCTGGCGCTGGAACCTTTAAACCGGTTTGAAACTCATTTCCTGAATACCGCCCAGCAGGCAGCGCAATATTGCGAACTGGTTGATCATCCCGCGTTCGGGATCATGTACGACACATTTCACGCGCATATCGAAGAAAAGGACCAGGCGCATGCGATTGCTGCGCTCTCAGGCCGGATCAATGTGCTGCACATCTCGGAAAATGACCGTGGAACGCCCGGGACGGGGCAGATCGACTTTGGCACGATCTTTTCCGCCGTGAAGAAAACAGGGTTTGACGGCTGGGTCGTGATGGAGGCCTTTGGCTCAGGCGTACCCGAACTCGCCGCCGCGACCCGCATCTGGCGGCCGATGTTCGAAGATCACCCGCAACTGTTCCGCGACAGCGCCGATTTCATTCGCAGGGGCTGGGCGCAGGCATGAGCGGTGAAGTCATCTTTGAGATGAAAGGGATCACCAAGGTCTTTCCGGGGATCAAGGCGCTGGACGCGGTCAGTTTCTCGGCGCGTTCGGGCGAGGTTCATGCGCTGGTCGGGGAAAACGGCGCGGGCAAGTCCACGCTGATGAAAGTACTGTCCGGCGTCTATCAGGCGGAAGAGGGCGACATCTTTCTGCGTGGTCAGAAGGTGCGGTTTCAGCACCCGCTGGAGTCGCTCGCCCAAGGGGTAAGCGTGATCTATCAGGAGTTTTCGCTGCTGCCCGATCGCTCGGTTGCCGAGAATATCTTTCTGGGTCGCGAGCCCACGCGCAGTTGGGGTCTGTTGGATACCGAAAGGATGCGGCGCGAAACGCAGGACGTGCTGGCGCTGTTCGGGGATCGTCATCGGTTCGGCCCGGACACACAGGTCAGCGATCTGGACGTCGCACAACAGCAGATGGTCGAGATCGCCAAGGCGCTGTCACTGAACGCGCAGGTCATCGTCATGGATGAACCGACAGCTGCTCTGAACGACACGGAATGTGACCTGCTGTTCCAACTGGTCGATGATCTGCGTGGGCAGGGGCGCTCGATTGTTTATATCACCCACCGCATGCGCGAAATCCGGCGGCTGGCTGACCGTGTAACCGTGATCAAGGATGGCAAGGTCGCAGCGGCGTTCGACCACGTCCCCGAAACCGGCCAGATCGTCGAGGCGATGGTCGGGCGTGACATCGGCCATTTCTACCCCGAGCCCGCCACAAAGGATGAGGTGGGCGAGGCCGTTCTGGCCGTGCGCGGTGGAGGCAATGACCGCCTGTTCGACATTGACCTGGACCTGCGCGCCGGTCAGATCACCGGGTTCGCCGGAGTACAGGGTGCGGGCCGCACGGCGCTGGCGCTGGCCCTGTTCGGCGCGGAACCGTTTGAAACGGGCGCAGTCACCGTCGAGGGTAAACCGGTCACCCTGACCAACCCACGCAGCGCCGCCAAGGCCGGGATCGCAATGCTGCCCGGTGACCGCAAGGCCGAGGGGCTGATGCTGATGCAATCGGTCCGTGACAACGGCATGATCTCGGCCCGGGCGTTCTCCGGTGCGTTGGGTGCGCCGAACAAAACGCCGATTGCGTCGCTGGAACAGATGGATGAGTTGTTCGATGCCTTCGATCTGCGCGCTGCCAATTATGAGGTCGAGATTCAGTCTCTGTCTGGGGGGAACCAGCAAAAGGCCATCGTTGCGCGCTGGCTGTCGCTGGCCCCGAAGGTTCTGATCTTTGTCGAACCCACTCGTGGTATCGACGTCAACACCAAGGCTGGGATCTACGCTCAGATGCGCAAACTGGCGCAGGAGGGGGCGGCGGTGATGGCGATCTCGTCCGATCTGCCCGAGGTGCTGGGAATCTCGGACCGGGTGCTGGTGATGAGCGATGGCAAGATCGTTGCTGAATTCGGCCATGGTGCCAGCGAGGCCGAGGTGATGCACGCCGCCACCGAAGCTCACCTTGAGTTGGAGGGCGCATGAGACGGCCCCGTAACTTTGCTGCGCTGGCCCCGTTCCTGCTGCTGCTTGCGGCACTGGCGGTATATGTGGGTATCGCTGTTACAACCGGACAGACTCAGTATTTGACCGCAGAAAACCTGCTCAGCCTGTTGGGGCGGTCCATCGCGTTGGGGATCACGGCGATCGGGCAGACCTTCGCCATTCTCATCGCCTCGATTGACCTGAGCGTGGCCAACCTGATTTCGGTCTCGGCGGTGCTGGCTTCGTCGATCATGTCGGGCGATCCAGCGATGATGCTGCCTGCGGTTGCCGCCGTTCTGGCGGTGGGTGTTGTGGTTGGCCTGATCAACGGGCTGGTGATCACCCAGTTCGAGGTCAACCCGCTGATCGCGACCCTTGGTATGGCGCTGATCCTGCAAGGGCTGCTGAGCGCCACGTTCAACAATTTCGCCGGAGAGGTGCCCGAGGAGTTTCAGGTCTTTGCCTATGGGCAGGTCGGCGGTGTCTCGATAAGTCTGATTTTCCTAATCGCATTGACCGTGGCTGCTTGGGTGTTCCTGCGGTTCACCCGCGAGGGGTCGAATATTTATTCGGTCGGTGGCAACCCAGATGCGGCCAAGCTGGCCGGAATGCGCACCACTCGCGTGGTCATCATGGCGCATGTGATCTGTTCGGTCTGCGCCACCATTGCGGGTCTGTATCTGGCCAGCCGCTTGCGCTCGGGCGCGCCGTGGATCGGGCGGGACGGGGTTTATGATCTGGAGTCCATCGCTGTGGTGGTCATCGGTGGCACCGCCCTGTCCGGCGGACGCGGAGGGGTCTGGGGCACGCTGATGGGGGTCATGATCTTTTCGCTGATCGACTCGATCTTCAACATCGCGGGCGTCGATGCCTTTGCCAAACAAATCCTGCGCGGGGTCATCATCGTGGCCGCAGTCGCCGTCTACGCCGCCCGCAGCCGGAGGATCGAGGCATGATGGCACGGCTGAAGCAGATCAACCCGGTCTTTCTGGTGCTGGCGCTGCTGTTTGTGGCAATCGCGATCCTGTCTCCCTATTTCCTGCAACCGACCGGGTACATGAACTTTCTCAAGCGCGCCGCGCCGATTGCGATTCTGGCGGTGGGGCAACTTTACGTCATCAACTCGGGCGGGTTCGACCTGTCGGCGGGGGCTTTGGTGACGTTGACGGTGATCGGCAGTTCGATCCTGCTGGATGGCGAAGCCAGCGCGACGTGGTGGGTGATCCTCGTTATGCTTGGCGCTGGCGTGATCGTGGGGACGGTGAACGCGTTGGTGGTGTCGTGGCTCAAGGTGCCGTCGATCATTGCCACGCTGGGGATGATGATCACGCTCAGCGGGATTGCCCTGGCATGGTCGGGCGGAGCGCCGCGTGGATATCTGCCCGAGAACTTCCGGTTCTTCGGACGCTATCTGATCAAGGACCTGCCGCTGATCAAAATCCTGCCCGTTGCGGTGATCGTGATGGTCGTGGTCTGTGCCGCGATGTGGTGGCTGATGCACCGCACCAATTACGGCAAGCGCCTGATCGCCATGGGCGACAATCCCAAAGCCGCATTGCTGGCCGGAGTCCCACTCACGGAAACGCGGATTGTCGCCTTTGTCATGTCGTCGGTCTCGGCCGTCATCGCCGGGATCTTGCTGGGCGGTTTTGCGGGCGTCTCTACCGATGTGGGCGTAGGGCTTGAGCTTCAGGCCATCACAGCCGCCGTCATCGGCGGGGCGCAATTGCTGGGCGGGCGCGGCACCGTGGGGGCCACCATTGCGGGCGCACTGGTGCTTCAGGCGATGTTCACGCTGCTCAACATTCTGGGCTTTCCCAAACCCATCCGCGACGTGGTGCAGGGACTGATTTTGATCTCGGCGGTGGTGATCGCCGGATACCGACGACGCCGATCCGGGGGATAGGCGCCCATTAACTATACAGAGGAGGAAACAAGAATGATGAAGATAATGACAGCAACCGCGCTGACTGCGCTTATGGTCGCTCTGCCCGCACAGGCGCAGAATTTCGATGACCCGGTCGAGTTTGCCAAGCAAAAGGACATGCTGGGCGGAGCCGCCAATGGTGATGCGGCGACCCCGTGGCTGCAGCACTATGGCGACGTGATGGCCGATACCTCGGGCTTCAAGAAAGACGGTCCCCATACGATCTGCTTCTCGAACGCAGGCGTGAATAACCCGTGGCGCGTGGTCGGCTGGAACACCATGCAGGCCGAGGTCGAACAACATGACAGCATCGCCGAGTTCGTGGTGACCGATGCCGAAGGCTCGGACGACAAGCAGATCGCCGATATCGAAGACCTTCTGGCCGGTGGCACCTGTGACGCCCTGATCGTGTCTCCCAACACGACCGCAGCCCTGACCCCCGCTGTGGAAAAGGCCTGTGAGCAACTGCCCGTGATCGTGTTTGACCGGGGCGTGAACACCGATTGCCCGGTTACGTTCATCAAGCCGGTCGGTGGCTATGGCTTTGGCATCCAGTCCGGTGAGTTCATCGCCGCCAATGCGCCCGAAGGCTCGGACGTGCTGATGCTGCGCATCCTGCCCGGCGTGGACGTTCTGGAAACCCGCTACTCGGCCGCCAAGCGTATTCTGGAAGAGGCCGGTCTGAACATCGTCGGTGCTGAATTCACCGATGGCGACCGCGCCAAGACCAAAGCGATTGTCGAGGATTACATTCAGCGCGGCAACCAGCTGGGCGCGGTCTGGATGGACGCAGGCGCAACCTCGGTCGCGGCGATTGAGGCGTTCGAGGATATGGGGCTGGACGTGCCGATTGTCACCGGCGAAGACCAGCAGGATTTTCTGCAGAAATGGCAGGAGATCGGCATGAACACCATCGCGCCGACCTACCCGACCTATCAGTGGCGCACGCCGATTCTGGCGGCTCTGAAAATTCTGGATGGTGAGGCGATCCCCGGACCGGAATGGAACCTGCCGCAGCCGGCGATCACCAACGACAATCTGGCCGATTTCGTGAACCCCTCGATGCCGCCGCTGCACTATGCGGGTTGCGGCTGCGAAGATATGCCGGGTTACCCCGAGCGCTGGGGCGGCAAGTAATCGCCGGAACCCGTCAGGCCCCGGTCGGGGCCTGACAAACTGGATTTTCAAGGGAGGCTGATATGCCGGGTGCGATCAAGGGGCCGGGGCTGTTTTTGGCGCAGTTTGCGGATGATGCGGCTCCGTTCAATTCGCTGGGCTCGATTGCGGAATGGGCCGCGGGTCTGGGGTATAAGGCGGTGCAGATCCCCACGTTTGACGCGCGGCTGTTCGATCTGGACAAAGCCGCAGACAGCCAGACCTATTGCGACGAGATCACCGGCATCTGCCGCGAGGCGGGCGTTGAAGTCAGCGAGCTGTCGACCCATTTGCAGGGCCAGCTGGTTGCTGTTCATCCCGCTTACGATCTGGCTTTTGATGCCTTCGCGCCCGAGAAAGTGCACGGCAACCCGCAGGCGCGGCAGGACTGGGCCGTGGATCAGGTCAAGAAAGCCGCCATCGCCGCGCGGCGCATGGGGCTGGATACCACGATCAGCTTTACCGGCTCGCTGGCTTTTCCCTATCTCTACCCGTGGCCGCAGCGCCCGCAGGGCCTGATCGAGGAGGCTTTCGCCGAACTCGCCCGCCGCTGGCGTCCGATCTTTGATGCCTATGCCGACCAAGGCGTAGCGATCGGGTTCGAAATCCACCCCGGAGAGGATGTGTTCGACGGCGCGACCTTCGAAATGTTCCTTGATGCCGTGGACGGGCATGAGGCCTGCCGGATCAACTACGACCCCTCACATTTCCTGCTCCAACAGATGGATTATCTGGAATTCATCGACCTCTACCACGAGCGTATCTGCGCCTTCCACGTCAAGGATGCCGAGTTCAACCCGACCGGGCGGCAGGGGGTCTATTCCGGTTATCAGGGCTGGACCAACCGGGCCGGGCGCTTCCGCAGCCTCGGCGACGGTCAGGTGGATTTCGGCGCGATCTTCTCGAAGCTGACGCAGTATGGCTATGACAGCTGGGCGGTGCTGGAATGGGAATGTTGCCTGAAATCGCCGGAACAGGGGGCGGCTGAAGGTGCGCCCTTCATCGCGCGCCATATCATTGAAACGACGGACAAGGCCTTTGACGATTTCGCAGGCGGCGAGGTTGATCAGGCCATGATCCGATCCATGCTGGGGCTGGGCCGATGACACCTTTGAAACTGGGCATGGTCGGCGGCGGGCAGGGCGCGTTCATCGGGGCGGTGCATCGCATCGCCGCCCGGCTGGATGGTCAATGGCAACTGGTGGCCGGGGCGCTGTCATCTGACCCGCAGCGGGCCGAAGCCTCGGCGCAGGAACTGGGGATCGAACGGTCTTATTCCGATTTCCGTCAGATGGCGCAGGCCGAGGCCGCCCGTGACGACGGGATCGACGCCGTGGCCATCGTGACGCCGAACCACATGCATGCCGACCCGGCCATCGCGTTTCTTGAGGCGGGGATTCACGTCATTTGCGACAAACCGCTGGCCGCCACACCCGAGGATGCCGCGCGGATCAGGGCCGCGGCCGAGGCCTCATCGGCGCATTTCATCCTGACGCATAACTACACCGGCTATCCGATGATCCGGCAGGCACGTGAGATGGTGCAGGCGGGCGAGTTGGGCAAGCTGCGGCTGGTGCAGGTGGAATACGCGCAGGACTGGCTGGCCGAGCCCGCCGCGCCCGACAACAAACAGGCCGACTGGCGCACCGATCCGGCCCGGTCGGGGGCGGGCGCCATCGGCGATATCGGGACCCATGCCTTCAATCTGGCGCATTTTGTGACGGGTCAGGTCCCCTCGCATCTGGCTGCGGACCTGTCCAGTATGGTGCCGGGCCGTTTGGTCGACGACAATGCCCATATCCTGCTGCGCTATGCCAGTGGTGCGCGTGGGATGCTGTGGGCCAGTCAGGTTGCCGTGGGCAACGAAAACGGCCTGCGATTGCGGGTCTATGGAGAAACCGGCGGGCTGGAATGGGCGCAGGAACACCCAAACCACATGCAGTTCACCCGGTTGGGGCAGCCCACGCAGACCCTGACACGTGGCGGGGCCGGTGCAAATGATGCAGCCAACGCGGTGACCCGCGTGCCGGGCGGTCATCCCGAAGGCTATTTGGAAGGCTTCGCAACGCTTTACACCGAGGCCGCCGACCTGATCCGAAACGGCGCAGACGAAGGCAGCCTTCTACCCGGCATCGCGGATGGACTTCTAGGCATGCACTTTATCGCCGCTACACTGGCGTCATCTGAGGCAGATTGTAGTTGGCAGAAATTGCCTGGGAATATTGGCGATTCCTGAACTGTCACGCCATTGGCGTTCAGGAAAGAAGTGCCCGGCAGAAATCCATTCGTAGGGCAATTCCGCGTAACGGGCTTAGGGGGCGTATTCAATTGGCGGATTTCCATTGAGGTCTTGATTGGCTTCCCTTCTGTCATCGGCAGGCGGGAGGCAATCATGACAAGGCACCTCTGTCTGACGTCAGCGCCACTGGGGCTGTTTAAGTCGATGTGATAAGTCAAAGCGTTAAGCGTTTGATCCAGTGGATCAAACGTCGCGCATGACCGCTGGCAGCGTACGGGGCCAACATAAACTTCTCTATTCTTATAAAGATTTAATCGTCAAACAACGGTTTCAAAATCATCGTTGTATAAGGTCTTGCATGCTGTGCCGGCACAAAGGTGGGCAAACGCGTGCGCACGACATCTATTGTAATAACAACAAACGAAAAGTTTGGATGCCCTCAAGCGCTTGCAGTTGCCAGTCGTACCTTCCCGCAGCAGATACGGAAGAGGCCATGCGTTTGCCAAACCGTAATCTCACAGCGTTACCTTGGGCACCAAGCAAATTTCTGAGTCGCCGATTTAGAGAACGCTGCATTGCCGTGTGAAATCTGGCTTACAATGACCCTTGAGGGCCGTTCGTTCAAATTTAAGAGTTGAACTAGCAACACTCCAGGCAACCGGAGGTAACTTTAGTTGGCGAAAAGGTAAATCATTTGGTCAAAAGGCAAAATATCTCTGCATTTGACATTTAGAAATTTGGTCGGAGTGAGAGGATTCGAACCTCCGACCCCTGCCTCCCGAAGGAACGGGCCTGACTTTAAGCCATTGTAATTATTGTAATGTACCATCATTTCACTGCTCCTTTGTTCACGTTTGTACCAATCTATATCCGGAAATGATCTGGATATCAGATTGCATCCGCCGCTCCTCTCTGGTGATCCGGGTGATGATGCCCATAGTTCTTCTCAAGCGTTTCGTGGGTCATACCCAAGAAACCGCAAGCGTCCCACTTGGGTGCGCCCTTTTGCATTAGCCAGGTCGCACAAGTGTGTCGCAGAGTGTGTGGAACGACTTTTCGGTCCCCGTCGGTCTCTAGGCCTGCCGCCACAACAGCAGTCCTATATGCGCGTTTGACATTCTGCAGTGGCTTGCCACGATGGGTGACTACGAATTCGTCTACCGGAAACCGCCTTCGTCGGCATAGCAGGTGCTTCTTCAGACGCGCAGGCAGCCTAGAACTCGGGCGTTCCTTTTTGGTGCGTCGCCGTCCAACGGGGTTCCAGTAGATGATGTTGCTATGAAAATCGATATCAGACCAGCGCAAGGACAAGATCGCCTCCTTTCGCTGGCCGGTCAGCAATCCGATCCTAAGAAACAGAGTCAGGTGTTCAGTCTTTGACTCGGTTGGCACGCCATCCTCCACAGGCGTATCGAAGCTCCGCGATACTCGGACTAGCCTTAGCGCTTCATCACATGTCAGGAACCGGATACGACCCTCTGGTTTCGGAGGAAGTCGGACCGTTATTTTGCGCGTAATTAGCTGATCTTCTTCGGCACGCCGGATAGCAGTGGAGAGCAAACTGAGCTCCCTTCGCAAGGTGCCGTCCTTCAGCCCCTTGTCTCCACGGCTCTTCCGACGTTTCTGGCAGTATTCTTTGATGAGCACATCGTTGATATCGCCCACGGCATAGCCATCAAAAAACCTGATGATTGGCTTTGCCGCGTTGGCCAAACGCTCCGGGTCAGCAACATCGTCAAGTCGCTTAGCCAGATAGTGCGAAACTGCGTCAGCCACATAGAATTCGTGTGGCTCGACCGCGCGATCCGGCCTGAAGCGCCTTAGCTTCCATTCTGCGAAGTAGAGTTCAGCCTGGTCGCGATCCCCAGTGCCAGTCGAGTGCTCGCGGCTGCGTCCCCCTTCGGTCCAGTAGATGTACCAATTGCCATCGGCGAGGCGTTTTCGGTCGCGTGCAAGGCGGGGCGGGGTCGGTTTGCGGGGCATGCTTTCACCGTAAATTGATCTAGGTATCGTTCCCACGCACCGTTGGGAATCTTGGGGTTTCGTCGGCCTGGGGCTGTGTAAATGTGATCCAGCATGTCTTCGCGGATAAGATAGCGAACGTTTGAAACGGGGATGCCCACTCGTTCAGCTAATTCTTTTGGTGTCTCGAGAATTTTTGGCAATTTCAACTCCTCAATGACTGCACACATATCGAGGCAAAATTTTCGTTTTGCGTTCAGATCGAAACAAAACTACGATAATTCTACCAATAACTAGCAAAATGCCTCTGTGGGAGGTGACTTTGAATAGAAATAACCATAACTGTGGTCAATGCAACCACAAAAAGGGCCATCATGACTGTTCCTGACCTAGGGATGCGCCTTGCGGCTGTCCGAACTGAGGCGAGTCTTTCACAAGAAGAAATGGCACAACGACTAAGCATCAGTCGAAGTGCGTATCAGTACTATGAACGTGGCCAACGCGACCTAACCGCCACCCTACTTCTGAAGGTTTATGAAGAATTCGATGTCGATCCGCTCTGGATGCTCGAAGGGGACACCGCAGAAGGCAAAAGCCGCCGACATTCAGAAATGGCACTGGCCTACCGTAAACTTGGAATCGCAGTTGAGCACAGAATAATCAATCGCGGCCTTGTTGTAGCACCCGAAAAGAAGTGGGATGCTATAGATTTTCTTTTTGAAGAAGCTTTGAACCCCGAAACGATGGAGGGCCTTAACCAAGTGCCCGATATAGCCAGAATTGACACCATCTTAAGGTTAGTCGCTTGATGTTGGAGAACGAAGTCTTGCGAAAAGCCGAGCAATTGAGGCCGCGCAAAGTAGGCGTGTTGGGCAAAGTAGATAGCATCTTAGAAGAGACCCAACTTGATGCACCGTACCAGTCTAGAAGCTCCAATGGAGTTAGGCCAACTAGGGGTTGCTCGAATGCCACGGAATGTGAGGCCTGTGGAGGGATAGAGTATCTTTCTAGAGAGTTTTGTCGTTGCGGCCATTACTTACGTGGCCAACTAGAAGACGAGTACTTGTCTTGGTTGTGTAGGTTGGAGCATGAGGCTGACGAAATATCTACGGACTTTTTGCAGAAGCAGAAGAAGTTAAAAAAAGGATTGATGTTTACGGTGCTTTTTCTCATCGTTCCGATAGCAGTTCAAGTTATCAGCCCAGATCTAATGGGGTTTTTCGCGTACCTATGGATACTAGCCGGACTCGTTGTGGTGTTCATTCTTGCGCTCATCGAAGCAAAACTTGCGCGCCCAACCAAAGAAGCCGCTGAATTTCTGCGAAATTTTTCTATCCAAGACTATCTAGAACAAAGAAATTTAATCTTGAACTCAAGTCCAGATGCTCCTGGACAAGCCAATTCCCTCAAAAGTATGATGGAAGCATGAGTTTTAGTTCTATCGACTTATTCGCGGGCTGCGGCGGCCTTTCGCTCGGCCTTCATCAAGCCGGCTTTGATCACCTATTTGCAGTTGAAGCACACCAACACGCCTTTTCGACCTATTATCGAAACTTGGTTTTAGGGAAGAGTTATGCAACGCGATGGCCCAATTGGTTGGCGCAGAAAGAACACGACATCGTCCAAGTTTTGAAGCAACACAGAACAGAGCTCCACAAATTGCGAGGTCATGTTGATCTAGTTGCTGGCGGTCCGCCGTGTCAGGGCTTTAGTATGAACGGGCGCCGTGATCCCAACGATCCGCGAAGCAGAATGATCAACGCCTATCTAGAGTTTGTCGAAGCAACGCAGCCAAGGTTGGTGTTGCTTGAGAATGTTCAAGGTTTCGCCTCGATGCCACACGGTGATGGAGGTAAGTATCCCGACTACGCGAAACATCGCTTAAGCGAGCTTGGTTACAGCGTTTATGACTCGATACTGTATGCGTCAGATTGGGGCGTACCACAAAGACGGCCGCGCTATATTCTCGTGGGAATAGAGAGCGGGAAGCTACCCGGAGTAAATCCAATCGAACGATTGAAAGTGCAGCGAAAGCACTTCCTTCAAGCTAGAGGGCTTGGAAAAGCAGGCACTTGCGTTGAGGATGCGCTGCGCGATCTCCTGACTGAAGATGCATCCCTCCGACCTGATCCTGAATACGGGAACATGGGCTTTATGTCGTTGAATTATCGCGTGCCTGCCAAAAAGTCGGCATACCTTCGACTAATGCGCGACGGGTGGAGGGGTAAACCGACTGATATGCGTCTTGCTCGCCACTCCAAGGTAGTAAGTGAAAGACTGCAATTGATATTGGAAAGTTGCGAAAAGGGGCAATCGATATCAAAAAGTGATCGTGAACGTTTTGGCATTAAGAAGCGTTCGGTAACCCCTCTTGATCCAAATTCGCCGTCGCCAACGATTACAACGCTTCCGGACGACTTGGTTCACTACTGCGAGCCCCGCACAATGACGGTACGGGAACATGCAAGAATACAGTCGTTCCCTGACTGGTTTCAATTTTGTGGTCCATACACGACCGGCGGGCGCAGAAGGAAACACGATTGCCCTCGGTACACTCAAGTTGGGAATGCCGTTCCACCCTTGTTGGCATGCGCAATCGGTGAAATGCTTGTCAGCTTACTAGTCGACCAAAATCCTTCGAATTTCTCGCAAAGCATGCAGGTTGGAAAGGAAGTTCTTCCTATAGTCAGGGAAGTCAGCGACAGTTACATAGACATTGCCGTCTCGGCCTAAGAACTGCCGAACACGCTCTTTTTTCTTTTGAAGCGTGTTCTAACATGCTTTCGGGTCTACTCTACCAGAGCTCAAAGGTCTTCGCCAATTTGCGGAGCGTTTTCGTTCGCTGACATGGGATCGGAGCTTATTGATGAAAGGTCACCTGACATTCAACATGGCCACCAAAATCGACCTCTTCTATTGTGATCCCCAATCACCATGGCAACTCGGAACCAACGAGAAAACGAACCGGCTTCAACCGGCCACGCTCATGCATCAATGATCCGACGCCACAGGAATATGCCCACTAGTCAGTGGAAGAGAAAATACTAGCTAACTCAAATAGTAACGTAGAACGAAATAGCAGTGGATCAATGGATACGAATCTGCCCGAGTTAGAAATTCTTGACTCTCGTACCGGCGCATACGCTATGATTTGCAATATTGTTGATGGAATATTGCGATGAAACATAATGAAGAAGAACTGTTCGCCCGGTTACTTGTTGAAGACAAGATATCATATGATGAGTTTCAAGCTATCCTTGCGCTGAAAGAAAAGGCGGATGATCTTCAGGACATGCTGGAGGGCGGTAATACCGACCTATCAGTACCGCCACCTGGCACCCTTACAAAGAAACCTGGCTTAGCCGTGATTGTGGGCCACACGAGAAAACGTCCAGGTGCTCAGGGCGCAGCTCCGATAAGCTCTCATGAATATGCTTTCAACTCAGATCTCGCCCGTTCAATCCATAGCTACTGCCAGACCAAAGGCGTTCGCAGCAATATCTTCACTCGCGACGGAATAGGAATCGCCGGGGCCTATAGAGAGGCGGTTGTTTGGGGAGCTACATTTGCTGTTGAGCTGCATTTCAATGCATTTAACAAGAGTGCGAACGGCACCGAGACGCTGTACGATCAAGAAAATCACAAGAACGCGTCAACGTGGGCGTCTCACTTGCAGGATAGAATGCTTGAATCGCTCAAACTTCGAGACAGAGGCCTCAAGCAAGTCGATAAGGGTGGTCGTGGATATCGCAGTTTGTCGGCTGCAAACATACCAATTGCAATTATTGAACCGTTCTTTGGTGACAACCCTGCAGACGCCGCCGTAGGCTTTGAGAAAAAAATGCATATTGCAGAGGCGGTAGCTGATGCGGCAGTATCGTTCACTGCCGCCGTTTCGTAGCTTATTCCGGGAGTGGAGCCAGTGATCTCAACAACTGAATTTGTTGCTAAAGCACAAGCCAAAGACAATAATGGCATGGACGGGGAAGAATGGCTCCTTGAACAACTTGGTGACACAGCGGTGGGCTTCGCGCAGACTATCGATTTTGATCAGGTTGGAGACGATGTCAGGTTTGGCATACGAAGTAGGGAAGAGAGAACCGCGATTGGTCGTCGAATATTTAGACGTCTTGAACGAGAACTTTACACCCTCCTATGCGGTAATGGGGAAGAAGAAAAGGATGATCGACAAAGTCTCGGATTGAGCGGTGATGCGCTCATAGGGATCATTACTACAGCATTGACAACAGGATTGTCCGTTGGGCCTCAGGCAGCCGCAATAGTCGCAGCTCTAATTGTTCGAAGGCTTGTTCAACCCACCACAGACGAGTTGTGCAGCTATTGGAGCGAAAGGCTGACGTAGATTGTCTTTTATAGATCGGTGATGAGATGTCATTTAAATTAAGAAACAATTTGGAAATTACGATCCACGCTCCTAGTGAGCCAATGACGAAGCAAGGTCCCGGTTTGGCAGCCAAAACTAAATCGAAAATAGCACCTGTGGTTGGAGTTTCTGAGAAAACCAGTAAGAACAAACCCAGTGGTCCGGAGCCTTTTCCAGTAAGACTGCTGCCAAGCGACTCTGTTGCTAAGTCAAACAAAGAAGTAGTCGAAGATGCTATTAATGATGGAGTGGTCTGGGGTGTCGAATTCTTAGAGGCGCACGGGAACTCCTTGAACGGGGAGGGCGTGACAATCGCGATCCTCGATACTGGGATCAATCAAGATCACGAAGCTTTTCAAGGGATCAAAATTGAGACTAAGAACTTCACCGACAGCAGCGAAGACTGGGACACCGATGGTCACGGAACGCATTGTGCGGGCACCATACTCGGGAGACAACTCAAAAATGGAGTGAGAATTGGCGTAGCACCTGGTGTAGAGCGCGCATTGATTGCGAAAGTCATAGGCGATAACGCTGGAAGTGATCGACTAATGGAAGCGCTTCAGTGGGCGGTTAAAGAGGGTGCTGACATCATATCAATGTCGCTCGGATATGACTTCCCTCTCTATCGGAAACTACTTCAAGAATCTGGAAAGCCTGAACATGCGGCGACCTCCGACGCTCTTGTAGCATATGCAAGAAACGTTGAGCTCTTCAGTTCATTCTGCGAATTCGCCAGAAACTTGAGAGGAGACGATGACTCTCCCATGTTTATTGCCGCTGCCGGAAACGAGAGCGAACGAGGCGACTACTCGGTGGAAAAATCCCCGCCTTCGTCAGCTAAAGGGGTGATCTCGGTCGGTGCAATTGATAGCAACAGGCAAGTCGCCAAGTTTTCAAATGGCAATCCCATGTTTGTTGCCCCCGGAGTGGATATCGTTTCGGCTTCCCACGATAGTACAAACGGACTGTCAATAAAGTCAGGAACAAGTATGGCTTGCCCACACGTAGTGGGACTCGCTGCTTTGTATTGGCAGCATTTCGTTATTGGTGGCCTGCCTAAGGATCAGGTTGCTGCAGAAGTCGTGAGCGGACTACGAAATAGTGCTGCTGGAACACGTGGGATAGATTTTCCGAACTATTCTTATGAAGAGTATGGTCTTGGAGCGCCAAGGGCACCGGCGTAGGAGGGGGAGTAATGACCGGAACGGCAGGAGTAGTAATTCTTGACGAGTTCGATGACGACTCCATCGTAGACCTTGAGGGTGCAAAAAACAGCGCAGAACTAATTAAAACCATCTTAGAGAACGGACGGCAAAAGCTCAGACCTCTCTTTGGCATTGGGGAGGTTTCACGCAATGATAATCCTCTAAAGGTAGAGCAGTATCTTGAGCGAACTTTCAAAAATACTGAGAAGGGTGAAACAGTCTTTCTGTATGTAGTAGGCCACGGGGTGGTGCCTAAGGATAGCAAGGACAAAAACCTCTGGCTTCCGACAAAAAAAACAATAGTGAAGGAGGGTGGAGAGGCCAATTGGATCAAATTTCGTGGTAACATAGCTTCAAAATTGATGCGCGTCGGTGACTTTTCTCGAGCAGTTGTTTTCGTCGATACTTGCCATTCAGTTGAAGAAGACGATAGCGAAGAGACTGACGCGATTTCGCAAGACGCCTCAGGAGTATTGTCAAACTCAGAAGCAAAAAAAATCAACTTAGATGCTCTGGAAGACAGTGTCGGAAATAGGGAGATTATATACTTTACCTCTTCGTCGATTCATCAGAGTTCTTTTGAAATTACACCTTTTGAACATGAACGTTATTCCAAACTTCTCGCCGCTTACAAAGAATGGAAATACGCGCCGGGTGATGCCAAGAGAATGACCGCGTTTGCTCATGCTATCGGTATGGCGCTATTCATTGGGGACACAGGCGCTAAGGGGCTTGAGGCTCTAAAGCTGGACATTGACGAAGCTGATTTGGCTAGTGGTGTTCTCAAGAAGATGATTTACGATGAAGAAGGCGATGTTTCTCTTTTGAATCTTAAAGATGCAGTTCAGCTTATCCTCACAAAATTAGAGACCCAGCAAACACCCCAACTGCTGCCATCAGATAGCGATGGGTTGGCCGCCAACCTAGCGGGTGTTCGCACCCTCAACCCCGCAAAAAAGGATCTAAGGCGCAAGCTCTATTCATACATTCAAAGCCTTCAGCATGCTACTTCTGGCACACAATCAGAACTTCAAGATTTCGCGAAGAAGTTGCAAGATAATGCAAGATCAGCGTTTCCTACGCAGGCATTTGAAGTGCCTAATGAAGATGATATCAGGTGGGAGGAAAAGCTCTTTGGTTATATGGAACTATCGGAACCTGAGTTCCTAGAGTCTTTTTTGATCGGAAAGATGGAACGAAAGATTGAAGAAGCTGTCTCCAAGGCAAAACAGGAGACGGCGGATGAAGTGAGGCTAAGTCTAGAAAGCCGAAACAAAAGAATCCTTCAACTTGAGGATGATCTTGAGGCGGAAAAAGAAAAGAACTCGACGCTAGAAGCAGCCGCAGACAAAAAGAAAAAAGAATTGAACGGTAAGGTTAGGTTTTGGCGTGTAGCAGCACAGTCACTAATGAGTATCGTTTTTGCGATTTTTACTTTTTATATGATATGGCTGCTTACATCATCGACATAGGGTGCACAAATTGAGGATAGAAAAATGATAGCCGACAGAATAACTTGGTCTTCTTGCTTGGCCTCAACCGCCAGAGCGTCGTGTCGGATAGTATTTTTGTCAGCACTATTGGCCGCTGCCTCACCAGCGCTGGCATGCCCATCGGGCTATGTATCCTGTGGCAAGAATAGTTGTTGTTTGGGATGAAGTGGCTGGTTAACCTGCGCTGAAGTTAGATGCCCTGGTACACACGTTTCTTAATCTCCGCGACCATAGGCGTAGCCTTAGCGTTTGCTTTCTTGATATTTTTAGTATCTCATATCACAGAACGCGAAGCTATTTTATACAGCGGTTTCTATCCTCCTGATATTGAAGGTCGTTCGTTGGAGGTGGGGGACTTCTTCGTTGTCCAAAACGAAACATCTATTCCGTTGGAGGGTCTAAAGAACAGTTGTCCTGGCCTGGCCATCTCGCTTAGAAAAAAGTACGAAGCCACTAAGATCGAAGTAGAAGTTCGGAGCGTTCTGGCTGACAAGATCGGTTTCGTGGGGAGCATAATTCCGAGCCTCAAAGGTACTACGAGGGTTCTTGCTTCAAACACAATTTCCGGCCCGGATATAGTTGCAGCACTTGCGGAGACGACGGCGTTGCCAACTGACAGCGATGAACAAGTCAGTTGCGAGACACTGGTCGCAAAAGAATCTGATGGCAGATGTGTCGTTGTTGTAACCAATGTCCAGAGTACAAGTGTTTCCCCGACGGAGAACGAACTCTACGGCTTTTCGTTCCCAAGAGGCTGCCAACTCGTAGGCTTCAAATCAGCACCGGATGGTTGGAGCCAACCAAGAGTATCCTTTGATCGTGCATTCGGTGTTGGACGACTTGAGCGACTATGGATACAGCTTACGCAACCGTTGATACAAGTTGTCGAAAGACCCGCCGACCTGTCCTGAGCATCCAATTTTGAATTGCAATTATTGGGCGTTCGCAGCAGAGACAAAAAACGCTAAATAGGCGCTGATTATTGGCAGGTGCTAGTCTCAAGCCGTACCAGCTAGTCGATCAAAATCCTTCGAATTTCTCGCACAGCGTGCAGGTTGGAAAGGAAGTTCTTCCGGTAGTCAGGGAAGTCAGCGACGGTCATATAGACGTTGCCGTCTCGGTCTAGAATTTGCCAACCACGGTCTGTCTTCTCTTCTAAGGCATGTCCCAACACGTTCCGAACCTGAATGACGTTGTCGCTATATCTTCGAGTCTGATCTCGCAGTGCTCGCAGCTGATCTTTTCTGTCGCCATTTGGAAGCGTTGAAGTGTACTTTCTGACCAGTTCTCTAAACAATTTGAAAGTTTTCGTACTATCAGCCGCTGGATGCTTCAATCTATGCTCAAGGGTCTCGAGCAAAGGGAAATCATTCGCGTTCTTTGCAGACTGTTCTTGCACAGCCTGATCAAGAAACTTTACTGCATGTTCTTCGTGTCCCTGAGAAGCAATGTGCATAATAATGGACTGGCATGCAGTATCAACTTCAGCGACTACTTCCATCGCAAGCCCTCTCATGCCCGATAGTCGGTTAAGGGAATGAGCGTAGTCCTGAATCATTTCGCCAGCACAAGCTGTAAAGCGTTCTCGTGAGGCACAGAAAACACCTTCGATCTTGTCGGCTGCCATGCGCTGCCTAAGGCCATCTTCGCTATCGCTGCCGCTGTAAAACAAGATGGGTGTCGTGCGAAAAAGCTTTCTGACTTTTGGTGCTAGTTCGTCACCTTTGACTCCTCCCGAAAGTTTGAGATCCAACAAGACTAGGTCGAACAAATGGAATCTGTGTTGGTACTCCGCGAGTTGTTCAATATCACTGCCATCCCGCGAGTTCGTAATTTCAAGTTCAAAACCGGCCAATGCCGCACTATCAATAAGCTCTTTTTCTTCCTGCTCTGAATAGTTGTCTTCAATCCACAACAACCCAAATTTCAATCTCACTTGGCCTTCTCCGGTATTACTATAATAAATTCTGGACGACCTGCGTCGGCAGATGGGTTCAGTCGTATGGTTCCACCCATCGCCTCAAGTACTTGAGCAACGTGAAACAGGCCTAGACCGGTGCCGTTAGTCGACCCTGTGTAGTGCTTCTCAAAAATGCGGTCTGGATCAATGCGATCTAAATTCATCCCAGTACCGTCATCGTGCACGGTCATCTGTACTTCTTTTTTGGACTTACTTTCGGTAGCTTCAAACCAAATGTTCTGAGCCCGAGCCTTCCTCGCGTTGTCAATCAAATTGTCGATCACTACCGCCAAATCAAAGGGCGAAAACTCGCATTCGATAGACTGAACTTCTGTGCTGAAATGTACAACTGGAACACGTGTTTGATCCCCAAGCATGACCGAAAAATACTCATGTAGATATTCGATCAGGTCACCCTGAATGTGGCTCGTTTCCAGATCAACTTTGATATTGGGAGCAAATCTAGAGATGGTTTGAAGTCGATTGTTCTCGAGGCGTATGTATGAGAAATCATCCATTACGGCCCGGATCTGATACCTCATGGATCCTGCGACATCTGCAAAGTCTTCAGGGTCCATCTCATCGGCATTTTGGAGTAAGTCCAGTAGCTCTTTCGACTTAGATAAGCCGCGCGTCGTTCCCGATGAAATATGTCCCGAGTAAATATTCACTTGATGCAACAAAAGCTGGATGCGCTCTGCGTCTAAGTTTTGGCTCGCGGCCAAATATTTTGACTGCTTCTCAAGCTGCGCGATCCTGGCATCAGACTGCTGTCTCTCCAAAGCCATTCGTTGCGCTTCTTCACGCGCTTCGCTTTCAGCCTTTTCTAGTTCCAAAATTCGGGCGCGCGTCTGCTCAATTCTTCTAAGTAGATCACTGTCACCGTCACGCTCGGCGATTGCCACCAGATCACCAAGTGCTTTTTCCGTGGCTGTTTCTTTCGCGTCGGCGATCTCAAGAATGTCTTTATCGAACTCCAATATTTCAACGTCTTTGGAGCGGGCAAGCGATCCCACTATTTGTAAGATTCGAGCTTTAGCTGGATCGCTTTCCAAACCTTCCGCGGTGTCGCGACCCTGATCCTGTTTGTCTTTCCAATTGACGCCCACAACATATCTTTCTAGGCGCAGTATCATGAAGCTTTTGATAGCATCAAAAAGCGCTCGGCTGTTGGCATCCTCAATCAGGCCCGCGTCTCGGCTTGATGCTTCTCGGAACATTTTAGGTGGGGCGTCGACATCCACACGACCCAGAATATCTCGAGTTCCCAAGTAGCGCGACATACCTTGTTGCTTTCGTCGATTTAAGCCAAGCGTATCGTCCGTTTCTTCACCAATGGGAAATATCCGAAAACCATTTAGGAACAAAAATACACTGCCAAACTCGACTGGGCTAACCTTCATTCTTACGCTAAACGTCTGTTTCGCACTTCGATTGAGAAAAAATATTTCGCCACGAATTTCGCAGTTTCCCAGTTCAGAATATGGGTTTGGTTCTGCGATGCGATAAATCAACCGCCCCCGGTCGATCAGTGTGGAGAGTATTCTATCCCTCTTAACTTCCACAGAGATCTTGGAAGTCTTGTCCTGAAGAACGTCCGCAATGTTGTTTCCTATTGGTCCGTTCAGTTCCCTATCATTGATGTCCGTGCCAGTTACATAGGTCCTGACTTCAACGCTTTCAGTGGTGCCGAATGGATCAATTAGCTTTGCAAGATAACTTCGGAGTTTTCGTATATTGTCGTTGTCCCACACATGACGCAGAGAAGTGATTTCGAGTACCGTTCCTGTATCGTTTGGCAATGATGCTGATGCAGTGACTGGGAACTCAACTGCCTCTTCGATGTGGACAAAGACGTCCTTGAACTCATCTTTGCTGTCCTTCTCGAAGTCCTGCCAGTTAATTTCAAGCTTAACGGCTCCCTTGGCCGAACTGGCATCACGCGAATAAAGTTCCAGTTTTGAGCCCAATGTATCGCAGGAGAAGCGTCCGATGCCTTTACTGCCCGCATAAGAGCCTACAGATCGAATCTTATCTCTATAGCCTTGAGAGCTATCTTCTGTGCCGTCCGCCTTGGCAGAGTATGCGACAAACAACCATTTATCCGTGACGTCGGACAAGGACATACCTTTCCCATCGTCAACAATTCGCAAAACACTGTTGTCCGGGTCGAGTTCGATTTGCACCAGGCGGGCACCAGCATCGACTGAGTTTTTTACAAGCTCAAAAATCGCAACAAATTCGTTTGTTACTAGATCGCGGCCAATAACATCTTTGAGGTGCGTACTTATGCGGAATGGCTTTGAAATTGACATGCCCAGAACCTCGCGTATGAGCTCGTATTTGTCCACATGCGACTAGAACATCAAGGTTTCTTTTTTGATAAGTTGCGCGATTACAGGGGATTGAGCGTCAGGCCAGAACAATTTGGCCTATGCTGATCATTTTTGCATCGACCCCAAGTTCTGGTATCAAGTAGCCGTTTTTGGTCCCGAACACATTCCGCAAATACTGATTTCCGTCAATGTCCATAAACAGACACCGTAAGTTGTAGCAATCGCCCCAAACCCCTGCAATTGCAACAAGTGGAATGCCTGTCGGTAGCGAGTCGACTCTTTCAAACTCTCTGTAGTCAATCCCACAGTCGCAGGATTGGCGAAAGCTCATGGTGAAGCGTTCGTGATTCGGGGGCATGATCATTCCTTCAGATCAAAGATGGAAGCCGTAGTCTTGGTCTCGTTCAAGCAGCCCATGATTCGGCTCTCTTGCAGCAGAGTTTCGGCGTCCCTCGCTAGCTTCAAACTGGTCTGCAAGTTCTCTTCCAGCGTCGTGTAGTTCTGTTCTTCGGTCAGCAAGTCGGCCAATGTAGCTACGGACTTGAGATGTGATTTCATCAGCAGCTCGATGCACTGCGTTAAGCCATTTAGTCTGGCCTCGATCCCGGTCGTCGAGCGTTCTTCCAAATTGCGCAATTCCTTGGCGGAGGTCTCGCAAGCCGTCACCAACTGCTCGACGCACGCGAGCAAATCTCGCTCCAAGGCTGTCAGGGGTTGATCCATCTAGTTCGGCTCCACTCTGATGCAGGAAACCAATCGGCTCGCCACCGAACAGGTGCGCATGCTTGATGTTTCTGGCGGCAGGATCAAATAAGTCGCTCCCTCGTGAATTACCGTCTGGATGCCCAATCTCTCTAGCTGTGTCGAGGTGGCTATCGTTGAGAGTTTCCAGCTCCACAGAAAAGTCAGTCCTAAGGTTGCTGCGATCAACACCATACAGGCCGTTATCACCGCCCAAGGTGAGATCTGAATTAGGAATTTGATCTTGTCGATGTGACTCTGCCAGGTCGTCCCGCTCCAATCCAAAAACGTGCGGGTATCGGCTTCGATTGTATTCCGCGCGAGTGTTACACATGCTTGAATATCGGTCCTGAAGCTCTGCAATTGAGAATCCATCAAGGCGGCGTGCTCTTTTCGGATCTTGTCCAAGTCCGCGTTCAATTTCTCGCTCAGCCGGGTCGGCTTGCCAGTCGTCATGGAAAATCTCTCCTTTCAATCGCCAGCGTTCGCCTGTGTCGGGGTCTTTAGCGGTGATGTAATTTTTGCTTACGCGGGGGATATCGAAACCTGCGTCGGTCAGAGCATCGACCATGCTTGCGCGGTTGGTGATGGTGCCGATGCTGATCTGGTCTAAGATCCATTCGTGCAGTTCTTCGCGGCCCTGCGCCCTAGTTGGGGCCTCAACGGTGGCTTGAACCTCCTGTGCGCGTTCCAGATCCATCGGATCGGCCCAGTCATGCGTCTTGTTCATAAGGTCGCGCAGACTGTCATAGGCTGTCTGATAGCCAGGTGGCGCAATGTTGAGGCTCTTACCGGTTGTCAGCTCCAAACGCGGCGTACAGAAATGCAGTTCAACGCGGTCTTCGTGGCTATGCCGGACCCAGAGCAAGTCGAATTGCTCACTGTCCATACCAGCGAATGCCAGTGCCTCGAAGGCGTTCATGACTTCGACCTGCTGGGCTTCGGTAGGTGCATCCTCGCTGGCAAAGCTGATGACTCCCGAGCGGTAGGTCCACTGATTGCGACTGGCGTCGATTAGGGCCTCGGTGCGGGCGGGATCGCCGCGCAGCACGTCAGGCAAAGGATCGCGTATGATCTTCTCGGGCTGGCCATCAGCATCGAAGATTAGATCGCGATTGGCGTCATAGGCCAAGACCTGACGCGTGACGAGATAGCCAACTGGACCAGCACCCGCGCCTTTGCCGTTGGGAAAGAACTTGATCAGCATTTCCGTGCCTCATGAAGGATCTTGGCAAGCTGGCGTTCAATCATAACCAATTGTCGGGCCACGACCATCGCATCCAGGTCAACCCGACCAACCAGAAGCGCCCGATTCACAAACCGCGCAATCTGGTTTAGGTTACCGCCGATGCGTCCAAGCGTCAGGACCAGAGCGGGGTCAACGCGAGGCGCAGGCTTGCGACGACGTGCTTCCGTCAAACCCAAGGTTTCGCGCAAGAGGGTCGCGGCGGACACTCCGGCAGCTTCGGCTTTGGCGCGAAGCTCTGCCTTCTCAGCAACGCTACATCGAAAGACGAATGTCTCGGTGAGCGGCGCTTTGGCGAGGGGCGTGCCTCCGTCGGAGGGGTTCGAAGGGGAGGCTTGCCACCCCTCGCAAGGTCCCGTGTTAGCAGCGCCAGCGTATGACATGGGTCGCCTTGCTCTTTGCTCAGACCGCATGGCACAGCTCCTGCTTCGATGGTACAAACAGAGTCCAGCCTTCGGTGAGGAGCCAACTGCGCAACGTGGGCCACTCGTTTTTGTTCGTTGGGGGGAACCTGCCGGGGAGCCAGTAACCGCGCTCGTTGTTTTCGATGGCTTCAGGAAGTACCCGGTCGATCCAAGCACCAAACATTTGTTCGGTGAACTGCTCCCATTGGCGGCAGCCGAAAGATTGGCGCGAGACGAAGACGGGTTGCGCGCACCCCACGCGCGCCGAGTCGGATGGCCCTCCATCCGGCAGATCCGGTTCAAGCGCGGGGTTTTGTTCTTTAGATGGTTCTTTCTTTATATAGGAAAGATCACCCATGCGCCCTTTGCCTGTCACGGGTGAACCCTTTTGCCCTTCCGAAAGGCTCACCGGTGCATCCTTTTTCCTCTGGCGAAACGGGATGATTTTTGTTGGGGAGCGAAGGTCGTATTCTGTGTGATTGCCTGCCCCACGCCCTTCAGTTCGAAACAGCCAACCAAACTCGACAAGCTGTTTGAGGCAACGTTTGATGGTTGCTAGCGACATTCCGACCAGGAACTCATCAAGCGTTTTTAGTGAGGGATTGAGTTGGCCGGTCCTGTCGTTGGCGAACTGTACCGAAAGCGCTGAGGCAACTGCCTTAGTTGACGAGTTGAGGTCAGCGCATTGCAGGACGGCCTTGAGCCATTCAAAGCGATTGAGCCTAGACATATGCGCCTCCCGCGATTGCGGACCGGCTGCGAATTTGGTATTCTGTTCGTGCAGATAGATTTGCATTGCCGTTGAGGTGGGTGGCCGCCCCCTCAGCGGTTTTTCTTTCACTTTTCGGCGGAAACCAGACCTCGAAAACAGAATAATCCGGACAAAATCCGGGCAAGCTGCAGCAATGGCGCGGCTCATTCGCAATTAACTGACTGATTTTATTGGTCGGAGTGAGAGGATTCGAACCTCCGACCCCTGCCTCCCGAAGACAGTGCTCTACCAGGCTGAGCTACACTCCGACCGTGGCGGGTGATCTATACCCGGGGAATGGGATGCGCAAGAGGGATTCTGGTTTAGGCATAACCGAAAGGAGGGCTCAGGCTTGAAGTTCGCCGTGGGTTTAAATGGTCGTGAATTGCGAGCTCAGCTTAGCACCTCTGTTCTATGCAATCTGACCTTGGTGCCACCATGGTCAACGATTGGACCGGGTGCAAGCAAGGGCAGGTGTGTGGCGCGGGCGAGGGAGTGGTTACTGGTCACGATGCCAACGCGCCAGCCCTGAAAGCGGCTCAGCAAAACCTTTCCAAGGCTTCCGTATAGCGAACGCAGACGCTTTTCGTCACCAATGCGCGCGCCGTAAGGCGGGTTGACGATGACCAGTCCGACTGGCCCGGAAGGGGGTTTGATGTCACTGACAGATCGTTGATGGAATTGCACGACCTCTGTTACGCCAGCGCGGCTTGCATTGGCGGTTGCAGCGTCAATCGCGCCACTGTTTCTGTCGGATCCATAAAAACGGAAGTCAGATGCGCTCTGCGTGTTACTGGCAGTCATCTCAGACCAAGCCTCAGCATCGAATCCCACCAGATCTTCAAATGCGAAGCTCCGGGATCTGCCGGGACGTAATCCGCACGCAATCTCGGCGGCTTCGATCACGAAGGTGCCCGAGCCGCACATCGGATCGAGAACGGGTTCGTGCCCAGAAAAGCCGCAATCGCGCAAGAACATAGCCGCCATCGTCTCGCGCATGGGGGCTTTGGCGGTTGCGGATTTGTGACCGCGCTTATGAAGGGGGTCTCCTGAGCTGTCGACCGAGATAGTGCAGATGTCCTTTTCGATGCGCAACAGAACACGCAGGCGAGCATCGTTTGAGATTGGAGCGCCAAGCGTTTCCGAAATTGCGCCTTCAACCCGTTGTTTCGCGGCTCCGGCGTGATAGATTCGCGACTTGCGGCAAACGGCCTCGACCTTCACAGGGATATCGGGGCGCAGGGTGTCGGCCCATGGAAACTTGCGCAATCGCTTGTCCAGTTGCGCCAGATGCACGGCAGGAAAACTGCCCAGACGTACCAGAACCTTGTTTGCGCCGCGCAGGCACAAGTTTGCGCGCCAGACATCCGCCCAGGTCCCCCGGCACGTGACGCCACCTGGTCCGATTTTCGACTGTGAGAACCCCTGTTCGACAGCCTCGGCCAGCAATGGGGCCTCCAGGCCAGGTGTTGCTATCAAGAAGATGCCTAATGTGTCGGTCTGTTCCATTTCGATTGCTTACACCGGAACGATTCCCGGCGCGATAAGCAAATTGACTCGGCGGATGACCGGGTGTGCCTGCGATAATTGCGCCCGACAGATTGGTTTGAGCGGTAACAGGTTTGCGTTTGGAGCCGTCCCCGCGTAAAGGGTCTCTGATCATTGGAGGGCTTTCGGTCGGGTACGGGTGCTTGTGCACTTTTTCTCGCTCAAAGGCTTACGCGTTGATGCCGTTTTGTGCCACGATGCCGGGGCCGAGGCGACGTGGTGCAGGAAAGAGGCTTGGAAGACCGTAGCGACATGCAAACTTTCAAACTGAAAAAAGGGTTGGAACTGCCGGTGCAAGGTGCGCCGGAACAGAAGATTCAACCGGGACCAGAATTTACATCTGTTGCCGTTCTGGGCGCGGATTACATTGGTCTGAAGCCGAAGATGCTGGTGCAGGAAGGCGACGAGGTTCAACGTGGCACACCGCTGTTCTGCCACAAGGATGCGCCCGATGCGATGATGGTTGCGCCGCTGAGCGGAAAGGTCGTGGCGATCAACCGCGGCGCCCGCCGGGTGTTGCAGAGTGTGGTGATCGAGGTTTCGGACGCCAATGACGCTGGCGTCGATTTCTCTGCCATTGGCGATGCTGACAGTGCCGAAGGGATTACGGCCAAGCTTTGCGCTGCGGGTCTGTGGACGTCGTTCCGCACCAGACCCTATTCCAAGATGCCTGAACCGGGCACCAAGCCTGCCGCTATTTTTGTCACCGCGATGGACAGTGATCCGCTGGCGGGGGACGCAGCGCTGATCATTGGCGATGCCAGCGAGGCGTTCGCTGCCGGGCTGGCTGCCGTATCGCAGTTGACCGAGGGCAGGACATACCTGTGTCATCAGGAAGGTGCATCGATTCCCGGTGCCGATTTGCAAGGCGTCGAAGCTGCGGCGTTTTCTGGTCCTCACCCCTCGGGCCTGGCCGGAACACATATTCACTTCCTCGAACCTCTGGCCGGGGACAAGCAGGTCTGGACCATCGGTTATCAGGACGTGATCGCCATTGGTCGTCTGATGCAGACCGGCCATCTGGATCCCAATATCGTGATTGCACTGGCCGGACCGGGTGCCCGCCAGCCGCGATTGATTCGCACCGTAATGGGGGCGTCAACGGACGATCTGACCCGTGATGAGGTCGATGTTGATGGGACTGCGCGGATTATTTCCGGCTCGATCCTGTCCGGACGTCACGCCGAGGGCCCAACGGCATATCTTGGCCGCTTTGCGCGGCAAGTTGCGATTATTCGTGAAGATCATGACCAGATCACGCTGGGTTGGATTCTTCCTATGCCGTCGAAATACTCAGTCCAGCCGGTGTTGGGGTCGGCATTTGCCAAGAAACTCTACGCCTTCACGTCGAACCTGAACGGAGGTCGCCGTGCGATGGTGCCGACCGGCGTGTTCGAGGAGCTGATGCCGCAGGACTATCTGCCCACGCAACTGCTGCGCGCGCTTTTGGTGATGGACACCGACACGGCGCAGGCGCTGGGGGCGCTGGAACTGGACGAAGAAGATCTGGGCCTTGTGGGCTTTGCCTGCCCGGCGAAATATGAATACGGGCTGGCGCTGCGCGACTGCCTGACCAAGATTGAGAAGGAGGGCTAAGCCACATGGGTCTGCGCAGCTTCTTTGACCGGATTGAGCCGAACTTTACCAAGGGCGGCAAGTACGAGAAGTATTTCCCCATCTACGAGATGGTCGAAAGCTTTATCTACACACCGAAAACTGTCACCACCGTCGCGCCGCATGCGCGGTCTTACGTGGATATGAAGCGGATCATGACATATGTCGTGATCGCGACGATCCCCTGTATTCTGTGGGGGATGTGGAACACCGGCTATCAGGCCAACTCGGCAATCGCGACGCTGGGGCCGGATGCGGCAACAGGCTGGCGGATTACTCTGCTGCAGATGTTTGGCATTTCGCTGAACCCTGAAAGCCTGTTTGCCAATGTGATACATGGGTTGCTGTATTTCCTGCCGATCTACATCACGACACTGGTCGCGGGTGGTATATTCGAGGTCATCTTTGCCACAGTGCGTGGGCACGAGGTGAACGAAGGTTTCCTTGTGACCTCAATGCTTTACACGCTGATCCTGCCCGCTACCACGCCTCTTTGGCAGGTGGCGCTGGGGATCATCTTTGGTGTCGTCATCGGCAAAGAGGTATTCGGCGGCACTGGCAAGAACTTCCTAAACCCCGCGCTGGTTGGGCGGGCGTTCCTGTACTTCGCTTATCCGGCCAGCATGTCCGGAGATTCGGTCTGGACGCCGGTAGACGGGTTCTCTGGCGCGACAGCGCTGGGTGTGACTGCTGCACAGGGCGTTCAGGCGTTGGCGAGTGAAGGCATCACCTGGGCAAGCGCGTTTTTCGGAACGATTCAGGGCAGCTTCGGGGAAACTTCGACACTGGCTTGTATGATTGGTCTGGCCTTCCTTTTGACAACCAAGATCGCCAACTTCCGCTTGATTGTGGGCTGTCTGGCCGGAACCATCGGCTTTTCACTACTGCTGAATCTGATCGGGTCCGACACCAACCCGATGTTCGCAATGCCGTGGTACTGGCACATCGTTCTGGGTGGCTACGCCTTCGGTCTGGCCTTCATGGTGACCGAGCCCGTTTCCGCCAGCCACACCAACCTGGGCCGCTATATCTACGGCGCGCTGATCGGTGTCATGGTTGTGATGATCCGCGTCATTAACCCCGCTTTCCCCGAGGGCATGATGCTGGCAATCTTGTTCGGCAACGTCTTTGCGCCGCTGATCGACTATTTCGTCGTGCAAGCCAACATCAAACGGAGGGCGCGTCGCCATGTCTGATACGCAATCCCCGGATCAAAACGAGGCCCCCAAGGGCGCGTTTGCCAAGTTTCTGGCGGCCTCGCCGGATTCGGTCAGCAAGACCATCATCATCGCTGTTGCTGTGTGCTTGGTGGCCTCGATGGTCGTTTCGGCAGCCGCAGTCAGCCTGCGTCCGGTGCAGGAAGCAAATGCGCTGAAAGACAAGCAGGTCAACGTTCTGCAGGTGGCAGGTGTTTATGAGCCCGGTATCGACGTGACCGAGGCTTTTGCCGCGTTCGAGCCGCATGTGCTTGAGTTGGAAACCGGCAAATTCGTCGATGATCAGTTCGATCCGGCTACGTTCGACGATCTCGCAGCCGCCAGCGATCCGGACCTCAGCGTCGCGCTGGATGATGACCCGGCCGGGATCGGACGCAAGTCCAGATATCGCGTGATCTATCTGCTGCGCGACGATGCGGGAGAGTTGGACAAGGTGATCCTGCCGCTGCACGGGTACGGCCTTTGGTCCACGCTCTATGGTTTCATTGCGTTGGAAAACAACGGCAACGACATTTACGGCCTGCAATTCTATCAGCATGGCGAAACACCCGGTCTTGGGGCCGAAGTGGACAACCCGCGCTGGAAGGCGCTGTGGAACGGCAAGCGGCTGCGCGATGACGCGGGTGATCTGCAGATCACCGTTGCCAAGTCGCAGCCTGCGGCAGGTCCTGACTTCTACGTTGATGCGTTGGCCGGTGCGACTTTGACCTCGGTCGGTGTCGATAACCTTGTGCGGTTCTGGATGGGCGATGCGGGTTACGCTCCATTCCTGGCCAATCTGCAAGCAGGAGAGATCTGATGTCCCAGACCAAAAAAGAGATGCTGGTCGACCCGCTTGTCGACAACAATCCGATCACGCTTCAGGTGCTGGGTATCTGTTCGGCGCTGGCGGTGACATCCTCGCTGCAGGTGTCGATGGTGATGGCGCTGGCGGTGATCTTCGTGACCTCGTTCTCGTCCTTCTTCATCTCGTGCCTGCGCAACCAGATTCCGGGCTCGATCCGGATCATCGTGCAGATGGTCATCATCGCCTCGCTGGTGATCCTGGTGGATCAGATACTCAAGGCATACGCCTTTGAGATTTCGAAAACTCTGTCGGTTTTCGTCGGCCTTATCATCACCAACTGCATCGTGATGGGCCGGGCCGAGGCGTTTGCCATGAAAAATCCGCCGGTCGCATCTTTCATCGACGGGATGGGCAACGGGATGGGTTATGGCCTGATCCTGCTGCTGGTCGGGTTCATTCGGGAACTGTTCGGCGCGGGCTCGCTGTTTGGCGTGACCATCCTGCAGACCGTCAACAATGGCGGGTGGTATGTGCCCAACGGCATGCTGCTGCTGCCACCGTCGGCGTTCTTCATCATTGGTCTGATCATCTGGGCCTTCCGCACATGGAAGCCGAACCAGGTTGAGGAACGTGAATACAAAATCCAGCAGGTAGAGGCGCACTGATGGAAGCCCTGATTTCACTGGCCGTAAAGGCCATCTTTGTCGAAAACCTTGCGCTCAGCTTCTTTCTGGGGATGTGTACCTTCATCGCCGTGTCCAAGAAGATTTCGACCGCGCTTGGTCTGGGGATTTCGGTCATGGTGGTGCAGGCCATCACCGTGCCTGCGAACAACCTGCTGCTGAACTATCTGCTGAAACCCGGCGCGCTGGCCTGGGCGGGGTTCCCGGATGTGGACCTAACCTTCCTCGGCCTGATCTCGTACATCGGCGTGATCGCAGCGATGGTGCAGATCCTCGAGATGGTGCTCGATAAATACTTCCCTCCGCTCTACAACGCGCTGGGGATCTTCCTGCCGCTGATTACCGTGAACTGCGCCATCCTCGGGGGTTCTCTGTTCATGGTTGAGCGTGACTACAACTTTGCCGAGGCAACCACCTATGGCCTGTCCTCGGGCTTTGGCTGGGCGCTGGCGATCACCGCAATGGCGGGCGTGCGCGAAAAGCTGAAGTATTCGGACATCCCTGATGGCCTGCAAGGGCTGGGGATCACCTTCATTACCGCAGGTCTGATGGCAATGGCCTTCATGTCCTTCTCGGGCGTGAAGCTGTAAGGAGGCGTCGATGGAAACTTTCACTCTAGGCGTCGCACTCTTCACCCTGATCGTGATCGGGTTGGTAGCCATCATCATGGCTGCACGCTCCCGACTGGTCTCAACCGGGAATGTCAACATCACCATCAACGGTGAAAAAACGGTATCTGTGCCCGCAGGCGGCAAACTGTTGCAAACGCTCGCGGCTGAGAAACTGTTCGTGCCTTCGGCTTGTGGCGGTGGCGGCACCTGCGCACAATGCCGCGTCAAAGTGCATTCGGGCGGGGGGTCGATCCTGCCCACCGAGGAAAGCCATATCACCAAGCGTGAAGCTGCTTGTGGCGACCGCCTGTCCTGTCAGGTCGCGGTCAAGCAGGACATGGACATCGAAGTCCCAGAAGAGGTTTTTGGTGTCAAGAAATGGGAATGCACCGTCCGGTCAAATGAAAACGTCGCGACCTTCATCAAGGCCCTGACGCTTGACCTGCCCGAAGGCGAAGATGTGAATTTCCGGGCCGGTGGCTACATTCAGATTGAAGCGCCTGCGCACCAGTTGGCATATACAGATTTCGATGTGGAAGAGGAGTACCGCGAGGATTGGGATCGCTTCAATCTGTGGCAGTACAAATCCGTCGTGGGCGAACCTATCGAACGGGCCTATTCCATGGCCAACTATCCGGACGAGAAGGGCATGATCATGCTGAACGTCCGCGTGGCCTCACCGCCTCCGGGCTCCGAAGGTATCCCACCGGGTCAGATGTCGTCGTATATATTCAACCTGAAGCCGGGCGACAAGGTTACGATTTCGGGCCCGTTTGGTGAATTCTTTGCGCGTGAAACCGAGAAAGAGATGGTCTTTATCGGTGGTGGTGCGGGCATGGCGCCGATGCGCAGCCACATCTTCGACCAGCTCAAGCGCCTTGAGAACCGCAACCGCAAGATCAGCTTCTGGTACGGCGCGCGGTCCAAGAAAGAGATGTTCTTTGTCGAGGATTTCGACACTCTGGCCAAAGAGTTCGACAATTTCGACTGGCATGTCGCCTTGTCAGACGCGCAGCCCGAGGATGACTGGAAAGGCTATACCGGCTTTATCCACAATGTTCTGTTCGAGGAATACCTCAAGAACCACCCGGCGCCCGAGGATTGCGAATACTATATGTGCGGCCCCCCGATCATGAACCAGTCGGTCATCAACATGCTGTTGGATCTGGGTGTGGACCGCGAAGACATCATGCTGGACGATTTCGGCGGATAATTCAGATGAAACCGGCGCAACACGCGCCGGTTTTCATTTGTTGTAGTAGTCCCGGTACCAGGCGACGAACTGCGCCAGACCGTCTTTCAGCTGTGTTTCGGGTCGGTAACCGGTCAGACGCTGCAGCAGACTGTTGTCAGCCCATGTGGCAGGTACGTCGCCCTGTTGCATGGGCATGTAGTTTCGGATGGCTTTCTGCCCGACCGCCTCTTCGATGGCTTCGATGAAATCCATCAGGCGCACCTTTTCCCCATTGCCGATATTGACGACCCGATACGGTGCAACCGGAGACAGGCTGTCGCCCTCTTCGATCTCATCAGAGCTGCTTGGACGTTCGGGAGGGACATCGATCAGCAATCGGATGCCGCGCACCAGGTCTTCGACATGGGTGAAGTCGCGGTACATTTCTCCGTGATTATAGATATCGATGGGGCGTTCGTTCAGAATGGCATCGACAAATTTGAAATAAGCCAGATCGGGCCGCCCCCAGGTGCCGTAGACGGTGAAAAAGCGAAACATCGTCGTCGGCAAATTCCACAGATGCGCGTAGGAATGGCCCATCGCCTCATTCGCTTTTTTGGTCGCGGCGTAGATGGTCAGTTGATTATCGGCCTTGTCGACCTCGGTAAAGGGCATGTCCTCATTCGCACCGTAGATGGACGAGGTCGAGGCCATAAGCAGGTGATCAACGTTATGCTGCCGTGCAAGCTCCATCACGTTGAACGTGCCCACTACATTGGAATCGACGTAACTGCGCGGGTTTTCAAGGCTGTAGCGCACGCCGGCCTGAGCTGCGAGATGGATGATGACATCGGGTTCGAACTCATCGCCGATCTGCGTCAGCCGGTCATGATTTTCCAGAACATCCTCGGTCGCCGAAAAGGCCGGGTTCTGCAACAGCATCTGATGGCGGCGGCGCTTGAGTGCGACGTCATAGTAGTCGGTCATTCCGTCATAACCATGTACACGGAACCCGTCGGCAAGAAGCAATCTGGCAAGGTGAAACCCGATGAACCCTGCGGTTCCCGTAATCAATACTCGTTTCATGGCCATCCCGGATGCTGGAGCAACTTCTGTTGTCACAGATACGTTCTCGGGCACGCCGTCAAGTGCGCCGCCAGCAATTGCCCGAGCCGTGTTTCGACATCAGTGTTTCTACACACAAAGCGCCTGTCGCCGCAGGCATTGTTTCTGACGCCGCAGCAGGCCGGTTTAGCCCACGATCATCTGCTTCATCTTCAGGGCTTCATATTCCAGCTCGTTCAAGCGGAAATTGACCACATCGCCTATGGTGATGACACCGCATAAATTGCCGTCCCGCAAAACCGGCATGTGACGAAACCGGCCTTCGGTCATGGTTTTCAACACGCTCATCAACGGATCTTCGGGGGCGCAGGATTTCACCTCGCGGGTCATCAGGTCTTGGACCGATTGTGGCAGGGTCTGGCCGGGCGTTTCAGCCATCCGACGCACAATGTCACGCTCGGACAGAATTCCCTGCAACGCACCGTTCTGGTCGGTGACAACAACGGCGCCGATGCGTTTTTCTTTCAGAATCTCAACCACCGAGTGGATCGTGTCATTGGGTCGGACGGAAAATACCGCGTCTCCTTTGCCTTCCAGAAGTTTCGCGACCGTGGAATGCGAATGCGACAAATTCGTCTCGACCGATTGACTGCGGGTTGCCGGATCGGTCTTGTCGCCCCGTGTGGGCGGCTGGTAAGAGCTTGGAGCCATGAGCGATCTCCTTTTTCATTTGATCTGCCTGTTGGAACCACCTTACCGCAGGCGCAGGCGCTGTATAGGGTGCAATTTTGAAATCCTTTGTTTCCCGGTCAAATTGTAAGGATGATTACGCTGCTGAGCCAACTCTACCTGACTCCACCCGTGGCCGTTGTGATCTTCTTTGTCGTCGTCGTCTGTGGTCACAATTTCCGGATGGCATGGAAAAATCAGCCGCCGGGTTGGCAGAAGCGGGCCTGGTTGTTCGGAATTCCGGCCGCAATCGGCCTGTGCGTTCTGGCGTTTCTGCCCTTGAAAATCTGAGCTTCGTTTGACTCTGAAAAGGGGCGCTGGCATATGCCGGGCACGACTATTCCAAAAGGTTGCCCTATGCGTCACCTGACAGTTTTTGCCTTGGTTCTGATCACCGCCGGATGCTGGTTTGACGGCGCACCCGACGTCGTGCGCCTGACTGGCGAGACAATGGGGACCACGTTCAACATCACGGCCATTGGGGACGATCTGGATGAGGCCGGGCTGGCCCGCGCAGTGGATCAAACCCTGGCGGATGTGAATGCAAAAATGTCCAACTGGGACCCAAATTCCGAAGTGTCTGTCTTCTCTGCCTCGGATCGCACTGACGCCCAATCGGTGTCGGACGAATTTGCGCTGGTGATCGAGGCGGCCAATGACGTACATGCGAAGTCCGGCGGCACTTTTGACGTGACTTTGGGACCTTTGATCGAACTTTGGGGCTTTGGCCCGCGCAAACCCGAAGACCCGGTGCCTGCGGAAGAAGAGATTGCGGCCGCATTGAGCAAGGTTGGTCAGGCGCGGTTGCTCACATTGGATCGTGTGGCGGGCACTTTGACCAAATCTGATCCGGCGGTCGGGATAAACCTGTCCGCAATTGCCAAAGGCTATGGGATCGACGCAGTTGCCGGGACCCTGCGTGAGGCCGAGATTGAAAACTACATGGTCGAGATCGGCGGTGATCTGGTGGCCATGGGTGAAAACGACAAGGGTGAAAGCTGGCGCATTGGTGTGGAAAAACCCGAAGCAGGCGTGCAAGCCATTCAACTTGTTGTACCACTTGACAATCTGGGTATGGCCACATCCGGGGATTACAAGAATTTCTTTGAACAGGACGGTGTTCGATACTCGCACATAATCGATCCGACCACCGGGCGACCTATCACGCACCGAACGACGTCGGTCACGGTGCTGGCCGAGAATGCCATGATGGCGGATGCCTGGGCCACGGCGATGCTGGCGCTGGGGCAGGAGGCCGGTCTGGAGCTGGCCGAGGAGCATAAACTTGCCGTGTTTTTCATCTCGCGGGATGTGACAGGCGACGAAGAAACCTATATCACGGTACAAAGCAGCGCGTTTCAAACCTTGCTGGGATCGAACTGAAGGACCTGTCCTGACATGACCACCTTTATTCTGGCTTTTGTCATTTTGCTGATCATAATGGTCGGTATGTCCTTGGGCGTGATGCTGATGGGCAAAACCATCAAGGGCAGCTGCGGTGGTCTGAATGCGATTTCGGGTGCCGACAAATGCGTGGTCTGTCAGAAAGATATCGACCCCGACAGCCCCCTGCGAGACCAGTTGCAGTGCAAGCGCGCGAAAAAGATGCTGCAACAGATGGAAGGCTAGGATACCCCTCTTGGCATGAGCAAAGCCAAGAACATCCTCTTCATCATGTTCGATCAACTGCGCTGGGATTACCTCAGCTGCTACGGACATCCGCATCTGCATACGCCGAATATCGACCGTCTGGCCTCGATGGGCGTACGTTTTGACCGCGCCTACATCCAGTCTCCGATCTGCGGCAGTTCCCGCATGTCGACCTATACCGGGCGATATGTGCATTCGCACGGAGCGTCATGGAACGGCATCCCGCTGAAGGTCGGAGAGATGACGATGGGCGATCACCTGCGCAAGGCGGGGATGGATTGCTGGTTGGTCGGCAAAACCCATATGCGCGCCGATGCCGAAGGCATGGCCCGGCTGGGTCTGGAACCCGACAGCCTGATCGGCGCGCGCGTGGCCGAATGCGGCTTTGACGTCTTTGAACGCGATGACGGGATGCGCCCCGAAGGGCCAGATGGGTTTTATGACCCGGACGGGGCCAAAAAATACAATGAATACCTCAAAGACAAAGGGTATGAGAGCGACAACCCGTGGCATGACTTCGCCAATTCAGGGTTGGATGCGGATGGCAACGTGCTGTCGGGCTGGTTCCTGAAGAACTCCTCCGAGGCGGCGAATATCGCCGAGGAAGACAGCGAAACGCCCTATCTGACCACCCGTGGGATCGAGTTCATGGAAACCCATGACGAGCCATGGTGCTGTCACCTGAGCTATATCAAACCGCATTGGCCCTATATCGTGCCCGAACCGTACGCCTCGATGTACGGTCCCGAGCATGTCTTGCCCGTGGTTCGGTCCGAGGCCGAGCGGCAGAACGCGCATCCGGTGCTCAAGGCGTTCATGGATACGAAGATCGGTCAGACCTTCTCGCGTCAGGATGTGCGCGAGGCCGTGATCCCCGCCTATATGGGCCTGATCAAACAAGCCGATGACCAGATGGGGCGGCTGTTTGACTGGATGGAACAAGCCGGACGGATGCAGGATACGATGATCGTGCTGACCTCGGACCACGGGGATTTTCTGGGCGATCACTGGATGGGAGAGAAGACCTTCTTCCACGACGCCTCGACCAGAATGCCCCTGATCATCTACGATCCGTCGCCCGAGGCCGACGCCACACGCGGCACCACCTGTGATGCGCTGGTCGAATCCATCGATCTGGCCCCCACCTTTCTGGAGATCGCGGGCGGAGAACCCGCCGGGCACATCCTTGAAGGGCATTCGTTGCTGCCGATCCTGCGCGGTCAGGCCAACAGCACCCCGCGCGATGTGGTGATTTGCGAATACGACTATTCCGCCTCGCCCATTGCGCAGGCGCTGAATGTCTCGGTGCGCGATGCGGTCATGTTCATGGTCGCAAACGAGAAATGGAAGCTGATTCATTGTGAAGGTGGATATCGCCCGCTGTTGTTCGATCTTGAGAATGATCCCAATGAACTGACGGATGTGGGCGAAAGCGCCCAGCACGCAGAGGTCATTGCCGAGATGTATGACCACCTGTTCGCGTGGGCGCGACGTCCATCGCAGCGCACAACGCGGTCCGAAGAGCAGTTGTTGAATATGCGCGGATCAAGCCGGGGAACCGGCGTGGTGATCGGCATTTACGACGAAAACGATATGCCGCTGGAGCTGACGGTGAAGTACCGTAACCGAAAGGCGCGGCCTTTTGGCGACTACAAGCCGGACTAATTCTGCGCCAGCACACTGAAAAGACGGTTCAACCTTGCGCGGGCAGGGGGTAGAAGATGGCAACACCGCACTCGGAGAGCTTTCATGACCGCCCCCAAACCCGTTGTTCTGTGTATCCTCGATGGTTGGGGCCTGTCGGACGACACAACCGCCAACGCGCCGCATCTGGCCAACACGCCGACCTTCGATGCGATCATGGCGGAAAGCCCGCATGCGCAGTTGATCACGCACGGGCCGGATGTGGGTCTGCCCAGCGGTCAAATGGGCAATTCCGAAGTCGGCCATACGAATATCGGGGCAGGGCGCGTGGTGGCGATGGATCTGGGGCAGATCGATCTGGCCATCGAAGATGGTTCATTCTTTGACAACGGCGCGCTGCAGGAATTTATCGCCAAGGTCAAAGCCACAGGCGGTACGGCGCATCTGATGGGGCTGGTCTCGGATGGCGGGGTGCACGGGCATCTGGATCATATCGTGGCCGCCGCCAAAGCCATCACCGATGCGGGCGTTCCGGTGGCGTTACACGCCATCACCGATGGGCGCGATGTGGCCCCGAAATCGGCATTCACCTATATCGCCGAGTTGGAAGGCCACCTGCCCGAAGGCGCAAAGATCGTCACCGTCTGCGGGCGCTACTTTGCGATGGACCGTGACAACCGTTGGGACCGCGTGGCCGAAGCTTATAACGCCATGATCGAAGCGCAGGGCAGGGTGGAAAACACCGCCCATTTCGCGGTGGATCATGCCTATAACCAATCCGAAACCGACGAGTTCATCGCGCCTACGGTGCTTGAGGGATATGCAGGTCTGAAAGACGGCGACGGGTTCTTTTGCCTGAACTTCCGCGCCGACCGCGCCCGCGAGATTCTGCGCGCCATCGGTGAGCCCGGTTTTTCCGATTTCGACACCGGTTCGCGTCCGCGATTGTCGGCGTTGCTAGGCATGGTTGAGTATTCCGATGGTCACAATGCCTATATGACCACTGTCTTCCCCAAGCGGGATATTGTGAACACGCTGGGCGAATGGGTTGCCAAACAGGGCCTGCGCCAGTTTCGACTGGCCGAGACCGAGAAATACCCTCATGTCACCTTCTTCCTGAACGGCGGCAAAGAGCAGCCCGAGGGGGGCGAGCATCGCCATATGCCGAAATCGCCCAAAGTGGCGACGTATGATCTGCAGCCAGAGATGTCCTCGGCTGAGGTGACAGAGGCATTCGTTCGGGCGATCCATGAGGGCTATGACCTGATCGTCACCAACTATGCCAACCCCGATATGGTGGGCCATTCCGGCGATCTGCAGGCGGCGATCAAGGCTTGCGAGGCGGTGGATCAGGGTCTGGCGCAGGTGGTTGAGGCGCTGCGGCAGGTCGGTGGCGCGATGATCGTCACCGCCGATCACGGCAATTGCGAGATGATGGTCAATCCCGAAACCGGCGGCCCGCACACGGCACACACCCTGAACCCCGTCCCGGTCGCGCTTGTTGGTGGACCCAAAGGGGCCGGGCTGCGCGACGGGCGGCTGGCCGATCTGGCCCCGACGCTGTTACAGCTTATGAACCTGCCCGTACCGCCGGAAATGACCGGAGAAAGCCTGCTGAAATGAGGGCGTTCTGGCTCTGCCTGACCCTGCTCTGGCCATGGTCCGCAATGGCGCAGCAAAGCCCTTCCGAGGCTGCGTTGCAGGCGGTGCAAATGCTCGAGCAAGCTTCGATCGCCCTGACCGACGCAGACAGCGCCCGCGATAGGGTGCGCGCCCTGACCGAGACGATACAGGCCTATGAGGCCGGGCTCGCCGCCATGCGCGACGGTTTGCGCCGCGCCACCCTGCGCGAGGCGCAGCTGAGCGCCGAGTTGCAGGCCCGCGAACAGGATGTGGCGCAGTTGCTGGGCGTGTTGCAGACCATCGAAACGACCGCGCCTCCGGTGCTGATGTTGCATCCTTCAGGGCCGCTGGGGGCCGCGCGGACGGGCATGATGTTGTCCGAGGTCACCCCTGGCCTGAACGCACAGGCCCGCGCCCTGGCCGCCGATCTGCAAGAGGTGCAGACGCTGCGGCAACTGCAACAAAGCGCCGCTGACACGCTGACCGAAGGCCTGACCGGCGTGCAGGATGCCCGCACACGCCTGAGCGCCGCTATTGCGGATCGAACAGATCTGCCACGGCGGTTTGTCGAAGACCCTGTGCGCACAGCGATCCTGATATCTTCGACCGAGACGTTGGACGGGTTCGCCAGTGGTCTTTCTGAAATTTCCGACGGCGACATTGCCGAAACCGATGCGGATGTGTCGGACCTGAAAGGGCAGGTCGCGCTGCCAACGCAGGGTATCGTCCTGCACCGGGCCGGTGAGACCGATGCGGCGGGGGTCACGCGCCCCGGCCTTGTTCTGGGCACCCGCCCCCGCGCTTTGGTGGTGTCGCCCACCGCTGCGACGATCCGCTATCGCGGCCCCTTGCTGGAGCTTGGCAATCTGGTCATTCTGGAACCGCAACCGGGCTTGCTGTTTGTTTTCTCCGGCATGCAAGAGGTCTATGGTCATCCGGGGCAGGTGATCCCACAAGGCTCTCCGGTCGGATTGATGCCGGGTGAATCCCCGGAAATTGGCGCTATTATGTCAACAAGCAGTGATGGCACTGGAACTGACCGGTCAGAAACGCTCTATATAGAGGTAAGACAAGACAACAGCCCCGTAGATCCGGAATCGTGGTTCCGGACGGACAAGGATGGATAAACAAGCATGAAGAAATTTGTGATGGCCGGTTTGGCCGGCACCGTGGCAGGGATCATAGCGACCACTCAGATTGCTGGCCCTTTGCTGGCACAAGAAGCGGAAAACAAGGCGAGCGTCTATGAGCAGCTGGACCTGTTTGGTGACATTTTCGAACGCATCCGCGCCCAATATGTCGAAGAAGTCGAAACCGAGGAGCTGATCGAGGCGGCCATTGACGGGATGCTAACGTCACTTGACCCACATTCCAGCTATCTTTCGCCCAAGGATGCGGCACAGATGCGTGTGCAGACCCGTGGAGAATTTGGCGGGCTGGGTATCGAAGTCACGCAGGAAGAAGGGTTTGTCAAAGTTGTCTCTCCGATCGACGGGACCCCTGCCGATGAGGCCGGCATCGAGGCCGGAGATTTCATCACCCATGTTGATGGCGAGAGCATTCTGGGTCTGACACTCGATAAGGCCGTTGATCTGATGCGCGGCCCTGTGGGCTCGGAAATCATAATCACCGTTGTACGGGAGGGTGAAACCGACCCGTTTGATGTCACCATCATACGCGACACCATCAAGCTGACCGCCGTGCGCGCCCGCACCGAAGGCACCAGCGTTGTGCTGCGGGTTACGACGTTCAATGACCAGACCTACCCGAACCTCAAGGACGGGCTGGAAAAGCAGATCGACGAAGCCGGTGGTATCGAGAATGTAAACGGCATCGTGCTTGATCTGCGCAACAACCCCGGCGGGCTGCTGACGCAGGCGATCAAGGTGTCAGACGCATTTTTGGATGAAGGTGAGATTGTCTCGACTCGGGGTCGTGATCCGGAAGACGGTGAGCGGTTTAACGCAACCCCCGGCGATCTGACAGGCGGCAAACCGATTGTTGTGCTGATCAACGGCGGCTCGGCCTCGGCGTCCGAGATTGTTGCAGGAGCGCTGCAGGATCACCACCGCGCCATTGTGGTGGGAACCAAGAGCTTTGGCAAAGGCTCGGTCCAGACGGTTATGCCCTTGCGCGGTGACGGGGCGATGCGCTTGACGACGTCTCGGTATTACACGCCCTCCGGACGCTCAATCCAGTCTTTGGGTGTGAGCCCGGATATTATCGTCGAACAACCCCGCGTCCGACCCGATGAGGACGAGGAAGAAACGACGAACCCCCGCACACGGTCCGAGGCCGATCTGCGCGGTAGTCTGAACAATGACAGTCTGAGCGAGGATGAAATTCGCCAGATCGAAGAAGATCGCGCCAAGGCCGAGGCAACCGCCGAATTGCGGGAAGAGGATTATCAACTGGCGTATGCCATTGACATCCTGAAAGGTTTGTCGGCATTCAGCCCTGCTGGTCCATCGCAGTAATTCGCTACAAAATCTGATAACTGGGCCGTCCTGCAGGCGGCCCTTTTCATTTCAGTGGTTTCGCTAGCCTTCGACTTTGTGCAGCTTTTTCTCGTCCAGCATCACCGCAAGAACGATGCCCATTGAAACCGAAAGCATTGAGAAGACAAATGCCATATTCATCCCACCGTCGAATGCCGTCGCAACAGCTGATCTGACTTTCTCTGCCTCAGCCGTGCTCAGCTTTGCCATGATGTGTTGCGCTGATTCCGCTGTCAGCGTGCTGCCATTGATGATTTTCTGATCGGCGGCGGACATGTCGACTCCTTCTGTCTGCAGTTGTGTGCGCAGGCGGGAAAGGCTGGTGACATACATGATGGCTGTCGCGCAGGCGACCGAGATCGCGCCATAGACTAGATGGGTCATGAAGCTGAGCCCGCCGACCAGACCGGCACGCTCGGGCTTAACCGCACATACAGCGGCCGTACCAGATGGCCCCACAGTCAGAGTGGCCCCCAGACCGATCAGCGCCATGCCCGGCAAGATCTGAAAATATCCCCACCCTTGTGGCAGAACCACGATGAGTGCGGCCCCGACCGTTGCGCATACATAACCCCAGAAGAGCAATCGTTTCGGTCCGAAATCATTGTACAACGTGCCCGAAACAATCGAGCCGACTGCAAGCAAAACGGTCAACGGCGCCAACCCGAGCGCCGAGTGGAAGACAGACCAGCCCAGCACCTTTTGCATGTATTGCGGAAAGTAAAGCAGGCCGACAAAAGCCGCCGAGACATTGAACATATTAAGGCCGAGGGTGATCATGAACTCGCGGTTCTGCATCAACTGAGGCATCAAAAGCGGTTCTTCGACTCGTTTTTCCACTTTGGGGAAGAACACCAACAGGATCGCGCTGACAAAGAACAGAAGAAGGATCGGAACCGAGGTCCAGCCCCAGTCAGCGCCGACATCCAAGCCATAAAGCAGCAACAAGACCGCCAAGGACAGCATGCCCATGCCCGCAAAATCGATATGCTCGCCCTGTTTGTGTTGGGTCTCTCGCTCCATCAGGAAGATCGCGACGGCCATGGAAATGCATGAGAAGATGACATTGGCCAAAAAGAACAGCCGCCAATCGCCAAGATTGACCACGGCTCCGCTGATCATCGGACCAAACACATTGCCGGTGGTGACACCTGCCAGAATAAGCCCCATTACCATCGCCCGATGTTCTTCTTTGGCAACTTTAGTCGCGCCAAACGCCAGTGTGCAGGGCCAGACACAGCCAGCCCCGATCCCTTGCAATGCGCGCGCGCCGATCAGGTAATCCAGCCCAGGCGCAACGAAGCACAAGACAGAGGCGAACAGAAAGATCGACAATCCAATGATCATCATCTTGCGGTGCCCGTACATATCGCCAAGGCGTCCGCCCGCGACCATGGTCATGGCGAAAAACAAGGCATAGATGTTCAGAACCCATTGGGTGCTGGTGATGTCCGCATCAAAGGTATTTTCAATGGCCGGAACCAGCATCAAGGCGCCGGTGAAATCGATACCGATCCCGAATGCAGTGACCATCAACGCTATGATCTTGACGACGCTGCTGCGATCCATTGGACACCCGTTTTCATGATTTCACGCGTCCATGATGCATGAATGCGCCTCGAAAGATAGGTTGACAGGTGAATTTCTCGTGGTGGCAGAACCTTAGTCCTGATCTTGCGGGGCATGCGTTCGGCGGAAGGCCTGTTTCAGCATATCCAGTTCCGCCCGCAGCAAGCTGACCTCGGCCAGCAGGGTGTCGGCTGCTGGATCTCCTGCGACAATGGTGAATGCGCCCAGTTTCTGTTGGGTGGTTGCATCGTGCACCACGATCGTATGAACCCCGTCGGATATGACCGTTGGCGGGACCGAAATCTGTATCAGCCAACCTTTGTCAACTGGTGAGATATCAACATCCGGAATGGGGTGGCCATGCAGGGTCGCGATAACCCGGGGTTCCGACTCGGTGGCCAGATGTGCCTCCCAAAGGGCGTTCTCAAATCGGATCGGAGTCAGTGTGGCGTGCGACATGAGATATCCCCTTAAAGATCAGCTCGGTGATGGCGACAAAACGTCAAATCGCGCACGACCACCCGGTTCATCGCGGGGTTCTGAATGATCAGATCCAACCATAATTTGTCAATTCGGCGTTCATTCAGCGGCAAATGGGCAAGATCGAAGTCGATCGTCACCGTCGGATCCGACATGTCCAACTCACGCAGAACCTGTTCACTGTTCGGGCCGTGCTGAATGTTCAGACGCGCATAGATGCCGGTCTGCCGTTCGGTCAAAAGAGCTGCGTCGAGGCGCACCAGATGCTGCCGCGTCATACCCGTCGCGGCCTCGGGCGGGAGTTCGACGGAAAGCGATAAAAATGACCCGCGAAACGAGAACACTTCCAGCGATACGCTGAACGGCGAAAGGTCGCGATCCTCGCGATTTCGCAGTTGGCGGATAACGATCTCGGCCAGATCGCAGTCGTGAAACAGAGTAACTTGCGGATCGAGCTTTGCCTTTCTGGATGCAGAGGCGATGCCCGGCATTGTCAGAGGGTCTTTCCACACATCTGGTCGCCACGACCAATCGGTGCCAAGCGGTTTGGGAAACTGTTCGGATCCCACGATGGGATGGATCAGGCGGCCGTCCGCTTTTTGGATCAACCGATCCAGTTGCGTTTTCAGCAGGCGCGCGTGATCGCGCTGACGTCGCAAGTTCGGCAGGGCGGTCTGATCCGCCCGGTCAACAGCACGCCTCCACCGCGCCGTCGCCCGAGTGTTGAGAATGCGATCCAGAATCTTGCTCATTGTCGTTTTTCCGAAACTGGGCGCCGTGGTAGAGGACGAAGCCCAATGCGCCAAGCGGTGTTTGACCATAGAATGTGAATTTTGCCAAAAAGTGAACCGGGCTTTGCAGAAGGGTGCTTTCTGCTTGCGGGTCTGCGCTGTTTTCTTGCAATAGATCAGGCTGCAGCTTAGGGTCTGCTTTCCGTTATGGCATGCGGCCCGAGCAGTGCATACACCGCGCATTTTCAAATTGAGGCAGGGCATGGAACCTACCCTATTTTCCTTTATCTGGAAACACTCAAAGAAACAGCAACTGGTGCTTCTGGCGCTGACAGTTCTTTCGTTTCCGTTTCTGTATGCATCGCTTGAGCTGCCCAAACAGATTATCAACGATGCTATTGGTGCGCCTGCAGACAGTGTCGATGTGTTCGGAATGACCGTCACGCAGGTTCAGTACCTGTTGATCCTGTGTTTCGCTTTTCTTGCCACGGTGATTGCAAGCGGGTTGATGAAGATGCGCATCAACACGATGAAGGGCGTGTTGGCGGAACGGATGCTGCGCCGCCTGCGTTTTGTCCTGATAAGCCGCACGATGCGGTTTCCCAAATCCTATTTCGCGACGACCAGTCAGGGTGAACTGGTGTCCATGATCACATCCGAGGCCGAACCCATGGGCGGGCTGATGGGCGATGCGATTGCGCAGCCGGTGTTTCAGTTCGGTCAGATGATGACCATCGTGACGTTTCTTTTTCTTCAAAGCGTCTGGTTCGGTCTGGCCAGCATCGCCTTGATTCCGCTGCAAGCGTGGCTGATCCCGAAATTGCAGCGTCAGATCAACCTTTTGAACAAGGAACGCATTCAGGAGGTTCGGCAGCTGAGCTCGGAAATCGGCGAAAGCGCCGCTGGTATCAGCGACCTGCGTACCAATGGCGGCTGGCGATACAGATTGGCGCAGTTCAGCTATCGGTTGGGCACATTGTTCGAGATTCGTTATCGGATCTACAACAAGAAATTCTTCATGAAGTTCCTCAACAATCTGATCACCCAGATGACCCCTTTCCTGTTCTTTTCGGTCGGCGGGTATCTGGCCATTAAAGGTGAGGTCACGGTCGGTGCGCTCGTGGCCGCCTTAGGGGCGTATAAGGATCTGAGCGGTCCGTGGAAGGATTTGTTGACCTATTACAATCAGGTACAGGACATGTCGCTGCGGTGGGAGATCGTGACGGAACGGTTTGCACCATCCAACATGATCCCCGAACATCTGTTTGAAGGAGAACCCAAGACCATCCCGCGCCTGACTGGTGACATCGAGTTAAGGAACGTGACGGTGCGCGATGATGACGGCAAAACGATACTGGAAGATATCGACCTAAAAATCCCGCAGGGTGCACGCGTGGCGATCCAGTCGACGCATGCGTCCGAGCGCTCGGCCCTTGCACAGGTTCTAACCCGGGAATTGTTGCCGGTGCAGGGAGATGTAATCATTGGCGAGCACAATCTGAACGAGCTGCATCAATCGGTGATTGCCGCCCGGATCGGGTATGCGTATTCGCGGCCCTACCTGTTTGATGGCACTTTGGGTGACAACCTTCTGATGCCCCTGCGCACTCGACCACAACAGGAAAGCGAAGCGAGCCAGCCTCCCTCACGCCGTCAGATCGAGGCGGTGCGCGCCGGAAATCCGCCGGATTCGCTTAGCGACGAGTGGGTGGACCCCAGCCTGGCCGGGCTGGACGATATCGAAGAGATCCGGGACTGGTGGTTCAAACTGGTCGAAGCGATGGGCATTGATGAGTTCATGTTCCGCCGCACGTTGCGATCGCAGTTCGATCCGGACGTTCATCCGGTGTTGGCGCAAGAGATCGTCAATCTGCGCGATACGGTCGCTGAGCGGTTGAAGGAGAAAGGGTTGGATCAATTCGTCTACCGGTTTGAACCCGACAAGTTCAATCCGGCGGTGCCGTTGGGCGGCAACCTGCTTTTTGCCTCGCCGTCCAGGAATATAGCGCCGGATCTTCTGGCCGGTGACCGGCAGTTCCTGTCGATGCTGACCTCCCATGAATTGGATGATGAGGCGCTGAGAATCTCGGAAGCTGTCCTGGAAATTCTGAACCAGACATTTGGTCGGGATGGGGCGGATCACCCCTTATTCCTGCGGCTTGGGTTGTCCAAGGAAATGTATCACCGTCTTCTGGATATCGAAGACCGGCGTAAGACCAAAGGTGAGACCAATCTGAGTGACAAGGACCTGGCGTTGTTGCTGACGGTTCCATTCATGCTGACTGCGGAACAGATTGGCCCGAGCTTTCCGGACAAATACAAGGACAAGATTTTGTCGATCCGTCGCGAGCAGGCAGAAAAGTTGCGACAGACCATGGGAGATATGTTCTTGCCGGTGCGCCCCGACGTCTATGTCCCGCGTCTGACCGCGATGGAGAATGCACTTTACGGGCGGGTGTCTTTGATGGCGGGTGCCAAGGCGGACGAGATCGAGGACGTGGTCGCAGAGGTTCTCAATGAAGCTGGGTTGCGTCGTCGCGCCGCTGCGATCATCTATGATTTGCCAGCCGGTCTGGGGGGGAATAACCTTCCAACCGTCTTTCAGGAACGCGCCGCATTTTCCCGTGCTGGGATCAAACGCCCGGACATTCTGATTCTTGATAAAATTCTGGCCAGCCACGATTCCGAAAGTCGCTTACGAACCCGGCTGAAACTGCGCGAATTGCTACCGGATTCGATCATGATCTTCATGGAGGATCACTTTGCCCACCCCGAAGCGTATGATATTTTTGTCGACGTCAAGGATGGCCGTATCGACGGTGTCTCGCGCACCCAAGCCGAGACTGAGGACACCGCCTCTGATGATCTTTCGCGCAAACTCAAGATTATCTCTTCGACCGAATTGTTCTCGCGTCTCGATGGGCGAAATCAACGCCTTCTGGCATTTTCTGCCCAATGGTATGAGGCGGCAAAAGGGCAAGTGATCTTTTCGCGCGGTCAGGTCCCCGATGCGGCCTATCTTTGTATCTCGGGCCAGGCCAGCCTTGAGTGGATGGAGGAAAATGGGCAAATGCGTTCATTGTCCACGGTCGAGGCTGGTCGATTGATCGGGGATCTGGCGATCATCACCGGTGACACACGACAGTTGGATCTGGTTGCAACAACCGATTGTACCTTCTTGCGAATTGGTGCCGAGGAATTGCGGGCTGTCATCGAAAGCGATGCCGGCGTCGCAACCCAGCTTCTGATCACTGTGGCCGGTTACCTGACAACGGCCGGAGAACGATTGCGCAACACGAACACGTCGATCAACGCGGATGATCAGCCTCAGGCGCCAGAACATGATGCGTCACGCTGATCAGGCATATCGCGCCCATCGGCTTTTGTTGACCGACGCCCGTCAGTATCCGGAATTGTGGCGGTTGTTCTTGGGTTTGATGCTTGTGGTCGTGGTGGTCATCGCCATGAACGGTGTTTTACTGAGCGTGCTTGTGGGGTTAGGACCCGCTGATAGTGTCAACGGGATTTTCGACGGCTCGTCTCCGGTTGCGGTGCTGCTGCTGCTGTCCAGCTTCGGTTTTATCACGCTGGGGGTAGCAGTGGCTGCCCGCGTGGCGCAGCATCGCGGGTTGACCAGTATTCTGGGCCCGGTTTCGTTGCTGAAACAACAATTCCGGGCGGTCTTATGGGCACTTTTCCTTCTGGGTTTCGTCCTGACGGTTCTGCCGCCCTACGATTTCGGAACCCCACTGGAACCGAACCTGCCACTGTCCAGATGGCTATTGTTGCTGCCACTTTCTGCAACAGCGGTTCTGATTCAGACAAGCGCCGAAGAGATCCTGTTCCGTGGCTACCTCCAGCAATGCCTGGCGGTTCGATTCAACTCACGCGTGATCTGGATGGGCGTTCCGTCCCTGTTGTTTGCCATTGGGCACTTTGATCCGCTTACCACAGGCGACAACGCTTTGCTGGTCTCCCTTTGGGCGTTCGTTTTCGGGATACTGACGGCTGATCTGACTGCACGTGCGGGCACGTTGGGACCTGCTATCGCCCTGCATTTTTTAAATAATTTCACAGCGCTTCTGTTGATTTCGCTGCCGGATAACATCAGCGGCCTGGCGCTGTATCATATCCCGTTCGATCCAGCGGACACAGAATCCCTGCGACCGTGGCTGTTTGTCGATTTCGCGATCATGTTTGTGGGTTGGCTTACGGTCAGGCTGGTGCTTAGGCGCTGATTGCAATTCCTTCCGTTGCGTCTTATTTGACGTCAACGCCGCTCTAGCCAAGGTTCCGACATGAACTGGATCACAAACTACGTCCGCCCCCGGATCAACTCGATCTTCTCGCGCCGCGAAGTGCCCGAAAACCTTTGGCACAAATGCGATGAATGCGGCACCATGCTGTTCCATCGTGAATTGGCGGAAAACCAGAATGTTTGCACCCAGTGTGACCATCATATGCCGATCACGCCGCGCGAACGTTTTGCGCATCTGTTCGATGGGGGTATTTTCACCGAGGTCGAGGTGCCCGCACCCAAAGATGACCCGCTGCAATTCCGCGATCAGAAAAAATACCCCGACAGAATGAAATCGGCGCAGAAGAAGACAGGCGAGAAAGAGGCCATGCTCGTCGTCACAGGTGAAATCGGACGCACACCCATCGTGGCTGCGGCGCAGGATTTTTCCTTTATGGGCGGTTCAATGGGTATGTATGTCGGCAATGCCATCATCGCTGCTGCACAAGAAGCCGTGAAGCTCAAGCGCCCACTGGTTCTGTTTTCGGCGGCAGGCGGTGCGCGCATGCAGGAAGGTATTCTGAGCCTGATGCAGATGCCGCGCACGACGGTCGCCGTCGAGATGCTGAAAGAGGCGAACCTGCCTTACATCGTCGTGCTGACCCACCCGACAACAGGGGGTGTGACCGCGTCCTATGCAATGCTGGGCGATATCCATATTTCGGAACCCAATGCGTTGATCTGCTTCGCCGGACCGCGTGTTATCGAACAGACAATTCGGGAAAAACTGCCCGAGGGCTTCCAACGCGCCGAATACTTGCTGGATCACGGCATGTTGGACCGTGTCACCAAGCGGACCCAGATGCGCGACGAACTGATCACGATCACCCGGATGCTGATGAATCAGCCACCTGCGGTCAAAGGGGATCTGCCCGCGCCTTCACCGGATCCGATCGGGGAAGAAGCGCCCGCCAAGGACAAGACGGAGTCATGACCAGCCCGACATCGGACGTCATCCTTGACCGGATGATGGCCCTGCACCCCAAGATCATCGATCTGACCTTGGATCGCGTCTGGCGCTTGCTGGCGGCGCTGGATAACCCTCAGTTAAAACTGCCCCCTGTGATCCACATCGCAGGCACCAATGGCAAAGGTTCGACCCAAGCCATGCTCCGCGCCGGGCTTGAGGGGGCAGGGTTGTCCGTGCACGCCTATACCTCGCCCCATTTGGCGCGGTTCCACGAACGCATCCGATTGTCTGGTGCGTTAATCTCGGAACCCGATCTGACGGCAGTGCTGGACGAGTGCTATGCCGCCAATGGGGGCGAGAATATTACCTATTTCGAGATCACAACCTGCGCTGCCCTGCTGGCTTTTGCACGCAGCAGCGCCGATTTTGCCTTGCTTGAGGTTGGCCTCGGAGGGCGTCTGGACGCAACGAATGTAATCGAACAACCGGCAGTCACAGTGATCACGCCGGTATCAATTGACCACGAACAGTTCCTGGGGGACACGCTGGGTAAGATCGCGGCGGAGAAGGCGGGCATCATCAAGCCGGGTGTACCCTGTATCGTTGGTCCCCAAGAGGATGATGCTCTCGAGGTGATCGAATACACTGCTGCCCGCTTGGGCGCGCAATTGCTGGTGCATGGCCAGCATTGGCACATCCAAGAAGAAAACGGACGTCTGATTTACCAAGACGAAACGGGTCTTCGCGACTTGCCCCTGCCGAACCTGCTGGGCGGGCATCAAATTCAGAACGCAGGCACCGCGCTGGCTGTACTTCGACATCTCAAGCTGGGGGATGACGCATACGAAGCCGCCGTGACCAAAGCCGAATGGCCCGCACGGATGCAGCGCTTAAAATCCGGCCCGCTGGTGGCGCAGGCCGGTGGGGCGGAGCTTTGGCTGGACGGCGGTCATAACGCGGCCGCCGGACAGGCTCTGGCGAAGGTTCTGAACGATTTGCCGGATCGCCCGACTCATCTGATCTGCGGTATGCTGAATACCAAGGATATCACTGGTTACCTGGCTCCGCTGGCCGCTCAGGCTCAGAGCCTCACCGCAGTTTCCATCCCCGGAGAACCCAATACACTCAGCGCTGAGGACACGGCAGCCGCCGCAACGCGGGTCAACCTGCCCGCAAGCACGGCAGACAATGTGTCTGCCGCCCTGAAGGCCATCCTGACCAAGTCCCCGGACGCTCGTGTCCTGATTTGCGGGTCCCTCTACCTGGCCGGAAACATCCTGCGCAAGCACAGTTAAATCTTCATCTTTTTAAAAATACTCCGGGGGAGACCGGCCCATCGGGCTGGGCGGGGGCAGAGCCCCCTATTTGCCCCAATCTTTGCCCTGCATTTCGCGCAGTCGCGACGCGGTGCGCTCAAATTCAAACGTGCCTTCGCCCTCGACATACAGCATTTCCGGTGCATCGGCGGCCGAACAGATCAATCGGACATGGGCCTCATAGAGGGCATCGATCAGAGTCACGAACCGTTTGGCTTCATTAAAATTGTTTCGCGATAGACGAGGAACATCCTCAAGCACCAGCACCTTCAGCGCCTCGGCAATCGCCAGATAGTCCCCTGGGCCCAGCATTCGACCACATAAGTCATAAAACGAGGCGCGCGCGACCCCATTGCGATATGCGGGCAAAACAACCTCGCGCCCTTTTACATGCAGCACCAGCGGTTCGGCAGGACCACCCGAAAGATCAATCCAGACCGCGCGGATTTTCGATCGGGCTTCGGGTCCAATTGGCGAGAAATAGACCGGTGCGCCCTCAAGCCTGCTCTGACGATAGTCGGTTGGCGATATCAGTTCCCAGACCTGAAGCTGTTCCTTGATGTGCTGGATGAAGGGCAGGAACAGCTGACGGTTCAGCCCGTCTTTATAAAGGTCATCCGGGTGCCGGTTCGAGGTCGTGACAACCACCACACCCCCCTCATGCAGCATGTCAAACAGCCTGCCCACAATCATCGCATCGGTGATATCGGTAATCTGCATCTCGTCAAAGGCCAGGACCTTTACAGATTTGACGACCTGGTCGGCTACAGGTGCCAAAGCGTCTTCGACACCATCCTCCCGGGCTTTGTGAAGACCCGCATGTATCTCTTGCATGAAGGCATGGAAATGAACCCTGCGTACGGGCACATCGTCCATAGTATCGACGAACATATCCATCAGCATCGACTTGCCGCGCCCGACGCCGCCCCACAAATACAACCCCTTGGGTGGGGCAGGAGCCTTGCGAAAAAATCCGCGTTTCACCGGTTCGTTGAGTGCCGTGCGGATGCGCTCGAAATGGGGCAGTACTGCTTCCTGCGCATCATCACGGGTCAGGGTGCCATCCGCGATGCGGGTCTCATAGAGCGAAATCAGATCCGTCATACCCGAGCCATAACGTCCCGTCTGAGCATTGAAAAGAAACGTTTCCCACGATTCATCAAATTTACTTATCCTCCGCCGCAAAACTCCTGAATTGACGGAACAGAGGTATCAGGTGACAACTGCCGCGAGAAACTTCCGGAGGCACCATGCCGCAGCATGCCCGAATGCTAAATCCGATCCTCATCGTCGGCTGTATCGTCATCACGGTCAGCTTTGCCGTACGCGCGTCCTTTGGTGTCTTTCAGATTCCGATTGCTGACGAGTTCGGGTGGCTTCGCAGCGAGTTTTCGATGGCCATCGCGATCCAGAATCTGGCATGGGGCATCGGTCAGCCCATCTTCGGGGCCATTGCCGAAAAAATCGGCGATCGACGCGCTATTATTCTGGGGGCGCTGACCTATGCGGCGGGTTTGGTCCTGTCCGCTTGGTCCGTCACTCCGTTCGAACATCAGACCTATGCCTGGCTTGTCGGATTTGGCGTTGCGGGTACAGGATTTGGTGTTGTCCTTGCCGTCGTCGGACGCGCGTCCTCTGATCAAAACCGTTCCATGTCTCTCGCGATTGTCACAGCGGCCGGTAGCATGGGGCAGGTCATTGGTGCCCCAACCGCCGAATGGATGCTGACTTTTCTGCCTTGGCAGCAGGTCTTTATCGTCTTTGCCATCGCGATATTGGCGCTGATCCTGACATTGCCACTCATGCGGGCGCCGCAGCAAATCAGCAAGGCCGAGCTTGAAGAGACGATGGGACAAATCCTGCGCAAGGCCTTCCATGATCCATCTTTTGCACTGATCGCCATCGGGTTCTTCAGTTGCGGATATCAATTGGGTTTTGTGACCGCGCATTTTCCCGCATTTGTGACCGAAATGTGCGGCCCGATACAGCCCGGCGGGGTTCTGGACTCAATCGGAATAACGTCCACCTCCGCCCTTGGCGCGGTTGCGATTTCATTGATCGGACTGGCAAATATCGGTGGCACCCTTCTTGCAGGTTGGGCGGGCAATCACTTTCCCAAGAAATACCTGCTGGCATTGGTCTACACCGGGCGGACTTTGGCCGCAGCCGCATTCATCGTTTTCCCGATCACGCCGCTGTCGGTTATCGTTTTCTCGCTTGTCATGGGATCGCTTTGGCTGGCGACGGTTCCGCTGACATCGGGTCTTGTCGCGCATCTTTACGGTGTGCGCTACATGGGCACGCTTTATGGTCTTGTGTTCCTGAGCCACCAGGTCGGGAGCTTTCTCGGCATCTGGTTGGGCGGGCGGATGTATGACCAATATGGCGACTACACTGTGGTCTGGTGGATCGGTATCGCTATAGGTGCGTTCAGTGCCGTGGTGCATTTGCCCATCCGAGAGAACCGCGCGTCTCTCGCTGCGGCCTGAGCAGGTCCGCCGGCTTTAATTGTGAAGTGAACACAGCGTTTAGCGGATCGCCAGAGCTCCGGCAGGTACCGACATGCCGTCACGCAGGGTTCGGCTCAGCCCTGATGTTCCGGAAACAACCCCGCCAATCCTTCCTCTGAGGCCGCGCATACGCCGCGTTCGGTAATTAGCCCGGTCACCAGACGATTGGGTGTGACGTCGAAGGCCGGATTTCCGCCCTCGGTGCCATCTGGAGTAACGCGAAGATTGGCAATTCCACCCTGATCGTCGATACCCATCACATGCGTCACCTCGGTCTGATCGCGTTCTTCAATCGGAATTTCAGACACACCGTCGTGCACTGTCCAATCAATCGTTGGGGAAGGCAGCGCGACGTAGAACGGCACACCGTTGTCATGCGCCGCCAGCGCCTTGAGATACGTGCCGATCTTGTTGCACACGTCCCCTTGCGCGGTAGTGCGGTCGGTCCCGGTGATCACCGCATCCACCATCCCGTGCTGCATCAGGTGTCCTCCTGCGTTGTCCACGATATAGCGATGCGGAATGCCGTGTTCACCCAGTTCCCAGGATGTAAGCGCACCCTGATTGCGGGGGCGGGTTTCATCCACCCATACATGGATGGGAATACCTGCTTCATGGGCATGATACATCGGGCTGGTGGCTGTGCCCCAATCCACAGTTGCCAGCCAACCCGCATTGCAATGGGTCAGCAAACGAACAGGTTCGCCTTCCGGTTTCTTGGCCGCGATGTCCTTGATCAGCTGCAATCCGTGCCGCCCGATCGAGGCATTGATCTCGACATCTTCGTCCGACACATCCTGCGCCAATTGCCACGCACGCTCGGCCCGGTCGCTTAGCGCCAGTGGCATCAATACTTCGCGGCATCTGTCCAGTGCCCATTTCAGGTTGATTGCAGTCGGACGCGTTGCGTGCAGAACCTCATAGGCGTTTTCGAATGCAGCGTCCGAGCTGTCGCGTGACATCTGTTCTGCGATCCCGAACGCGGCTGTCGCGCCGATCAGAGGGGCGCCCCGAACCCACATGTCCCGAATGGCAGTGGCAAAATCAGCCAGTGACTTCAGCGTCACGATCCGAAAGTCATGGGGCAACCATCGCTGGTCGATGATGCGAACTTCCGCTTCTGATTTGTCCCACCAGATCGACCTGTAATGCGCGCCTTTGACTTTCATAATCTAACCTCTGAACTGAAAATATGTGGGCTTTTGATGCCTAACCTGCGTCTTATACCCGGCGTTGTAAACAAGTGGGTCATAATACGGGGCGCGATGGTCTCCGAAAATCGCATCAAACCCGGCGGGCGGCACGCAGTTCCTGCTCCAGCCGGTCCAGAAAGCGCGAGCGGTCGGCTTTGCCAAAAGTTTTCCCGCCCCCTTGCTGTCCCAGCGGGTTGGAGGCGCGCAGGTCAGCCATCAGATCACGCATCGCCAGTTGTTGGCCGATATTGGCGGCTGTGAACGCCTCGCCATTGGGTCGCAGTACACGCGCACCCGCCTCGATACATCTGGCGGCCAGCGGGATATCGGATGTGATAACCACATCCCCGGGGCCGCACCGGTCGGCGATCCACTTGTCCGCCTCGTCCGCGCCCTGAGATACAACCACGATTTCGACCAGTGGATTGGCAGACGGGCGCAGGCCGCCATTCGAGACCAGCTTGACCGGAACTTTATGGCGTGTGGCGACGCGTTCTGCCTCGGCTTTCACCGGGCAGGCGTCACCATCCACATACAGGGTTGTCACGCCTGTTTCGCCTGTTTGGGTGCCGGTTTGGTCTTGGGTGCCTTGCGCACCTTGAACTCTTCGGGGATCGGCATCCGGTTGAACGCATCAAGTCCGGCAATTTTGTATGCCTCGGCCAGAGTGGGGTAGTTGAACGTGTTCTGGACAAAGTAATCCACCGTCCCCTTCAGGTTCAGGACCGCCTGCGCAATGTGGATCAGCTCGGTTGCTCCTTCGCCAACGATCTGAACGCCGAGCACCCGGCGGGTTTTCAGGGAAAACAGCATTTTCAGCATACCATGTTCCAATCCCATAATATGCCCGCGTGACGTTTCTCTGAACCGTGCCACGCCGACCTCGTATGGAATTCCGCGCTCTTGCAGTTCCTCTTCCGACATGCCGCAGGTCGAGATTTCGGGGACCGAGTAGATTCCGTAGGGATACCACGGGCTTTCCGGAAGGGTCGGGGTTTCAAGGGCGTGGCATGCCGCGACACGACCTTGCTGCAAGGACGTGGAAGCCAGAGATGGATGCCCGATCACGTCACCCGTTGCATAAATATGTGACACCGAAGTTTGGTAGGTTTTACGATCCACGCCTATCCGGTTTCGATGATCGGTTTCGATGCCCACCGCATCCAGATTCAATGCAGATGTGGCCCCCATTCGACCCGCAGCGAACAACAGCATCTCGGCCCGGATGTGGCGGCCATTGTCCAGCGTCACTTCGACATGCGTGCCGGCGTCCTCGATTTTCTCGACTGCCGATCCAAGACGAAGATCGACGCCATTCTCCCGGATCTGATGCGTGAAATCATGGATCAGGGTCTTGTCTATGAAATCCAAAAAGCTGTCACGGGGTTCAATCAGAGTGACCCGGACATCCAGGGCCGAGAACATCGTGGCATATTCAACGCCGATCACACCGGCCCCGATCACGCAGAGCGAGCGGGGAATTTCCTCCATCTCAAGGAAATCATCGCCATCCACAACGGTTTTGCCGTTGAATGGCACGTAATCCGGACGGTAGGTCTTGGTCCCGGTGGCGATCAGGAACTTGGCGGCGGTCAGGCGCGTGGTCTCGCCCGCATCGGTCGCAACCTCGATCTCGTGTGGGCCGGCGAATTTTGCCAGCCCGTTCAAGGTTTCGACATGGTTGCGGTTGAACTGATGCTCCAGCACATCCACTTCGTGGTCCAGCGTCATGTGCAATCGCGCTTTCAGGTCTTCTGCCCTGATCTGATCCTTGACCCGGTAGGAGCGGCCATAAAAGCTGCGCTCGCGCCAGCCGGACAGGTTCAGAACCGTCTCGCGCAGAGTTTTCGAAGGGATTGTCCCGGTATGAACTGATACGCCGCCAAACCGATCCTTGCGGTCAATGACCAAAACGCGACGCTGCAGCTTGCCCGCCTGAATTGCAGCTGCCCGTCCCGATGGGCCCGATCCGATGATGATAAGGTCATAGTCGAAATCGCTCATACTTTAATCCCCGTACAGCGCTTCGGCGTGGAAGGTTATGTGATCTTCCATGAAGGAAGAGACGAAAAAGTAAGAGTGATCGTAACCGGGTTGCAGGCGGAAGGTGGCTTGTTGACGACGTTTTGCAATCGCTTGCGCCAAGGCCTCGGGACGTAGCAAATCCATGAATTGATCACTGGCGCCCGTGTCGATCAGAATAGGGCCGTCAAAGCCTTTGTCTTCCATCATCAACGAGGCGTCATGTTTTGCCCATGCTGCGGAATCGTCACCCAGATAGGCCCCGAGCTGTTTGCGGCCCCAATCCGCTCCGGTCGGGTTTGAAATGGGTGCAAAAGCCGAAACAGACCGGTATCGTCCGGGCAGGTTCATAGCCAGAGTCAGAGCGCCATGCCCGCCCATGGAATGCCCGGTGATCGCTTGCCGGGCGCTATCGATGGCAAAATTTTCGGCCAATAAGCTCGGTAGCTCTTCGGCCACATAATCCCACATGTTGAAGTGCGGAGCCCAGGGGGTCTGAGTTGCGTTAACGTAGAATCCGGCACCCTGACCGAGATCATAATCTTCGTGATCAGCAACACCTTCGCCTCGGGGGGAGGTGTCGGGAAAGACCAATGCGATGCCCTGTTCGGCGGCCCAGCCCTGCGCCCCGGCCTTTGTCATGGCGTTTTCATGGGTGCAGGTCAGGCCTGAGAGATACCACAGAACCGGAACCGGCCCATCCTTGGCCTCGGCTGGCAGAAAGAGGCCAAAGGTCATGTCACATTGACAGGCCGAGGACACATGGCGATACACGCCTTGCACACCGCCAAAGCAAGCGTTTTCTGAAAGAGCTTCCATCAGGAACATTCCTTGTGTTGCGTTGCGCCATGGCTAGCGTCCTGTTGCGCTGGCGTAAAGTGCGGGAGCCTCCGGCGGGAGTATTTTTGAAAAGATGAAGTCTAGAGGGTGCCGACCCAACTGATGACCAGCGGCACGGTCAGAATGCTGATCATGGTCGACAGCAATATTGCAGCAGACGCGCGGTGGGGTGCGATCTGGTAATGAGCTGCCAGCATGTAAACGTTGCCTGCCACGGGTAAGGCCGCTGCGGCCACGGCAACCGTTGCTGTGAACGGTTGAACCGGGATGACGTAGATGACCATAGCCGCGACGCAAATGGGGTGCAGGACAAGTTTGCAGAAGCTTAGCCAGCCTGCGATTTCGACGCGCTCGGCGGATTTTGTCGCCAGGGATGCCCCGATCGCAAACAGCGCGCCGGGGGTGGCAGCCCCGCCGAGAATGGTCAGAAAATCAACGGCGGGGCCGGGGACGGGAATGCGCAGGGCCGACCAGATCATTCCCGCAGATATTGACAGGATCATCGGGTTTTTAAGCAGGCCCAGTCCGATCAGATGCAAGGTTTGCAAGCTAAGCCGCCCATCACGACCACCATTGATCAGGATGACGATCAAAGAGGAAAAGACCACCAGATCGACAGTCAAAACCAGCATGACCGGCCCGATTGCCGCGTCAGACAGAAGCACGGCCAGCATGGGCAGACCCAGAAAGCCGACATTTCCGATAGCGGCGCATTGCGCTTCGACTGCGGCAGTGGGAACGTCCAGCCCCCGGATATACGCCACCAGTGTTGCCAGCCCATAAACGGCGACGGTGCCGATCAGGTAGCCGACGATCAGGCGAGCGTCGAATATCTGCTCGAACGGGAGCGTCGCCGCAAAGCGGAACAGCATTGCGGAGAGCGCGAAATAGAAGACGAACTTTGTCAGATACGCCGTCGCTTCTTCTGGAAAGAAGCGGCTGCGCCCGGCCCAGTATCCAAGGCCGATGATTGCGAAGAAGGGCAGGGTGCGCAGGAAAATCTCGACCATGTGCAACGTGTTAGCACGGTTTGCACGCGCTTCAAGACCTAAGGGATTTGCTTATCCAGTCACGGGTATTTGAAGTGACGTCAAGACACGGACACGTCATGCGACGTGAGAATCGTTGAAACTGAACCGCTCGGTTTATAGATTCACGAAAAGTATCACGTCAGGAGACCTCATGTCCCAAGCCGCCACCATCCTCCGCACGGGCCGAAAGTTCGATCAAGTTTTGCGCGGAGCACGAGAGGTGTTCATGGCGGATGGGTTCGAAGGCGCCAGTGTTGACGACATTGCGCGGGCTGCGGGTGTATCGAAAGCGACCCTGTACAGTTATTTTCCCGATAAACGCCTGTTGTTCACGGAAGTTGCGCAAACAGAATGCAGCCTGATGGCGCAACGCATTCTGTCGATGATAGACGAGACGAAACCGGCACGCGAGGTTCTGACGATTGCCGCCACCCAGTTGACGGCGTTTCTGGTCTCTGACTTTGCTCAGCAGGTTTTTCGTGTATGCGTTGCGGAACGGGACCGGTTCCCGGAACTGGGCAAGGCCTTTTACGAGGCCGGGCCAAAAAACGGCACCAATCACCTGGCTGCTTATCTTGAAAAAGCCGTGGCTAAGGGCGAGCTGGTCATCGAAGATATTCACATGGCGGCGGAACAGTTCTCGGAACTGTGCAAGGTGCGGCTGTGGGGGCGTGCGGCTTTTGGAATTCAAAGCAGCTTTGGCCAGCACGAAATCGACGAAGTCGCGTTGCAGGCCGTTGATATGTTTATGGCCCGGTACGGCGCCCGGAGCTGACGGCGTTTAGGGGCTCTGTATTAGCCATTTCGAACTGTTGGTGCACACATCGCGTCAAAAAAAGGGCGCGCTGCGTCCAAGACACCTTAATTGAGAATATATTCCTACTTTGCCTTGTTGTGAGATGTAACGAGAGCGCGCCAGTCTCGTGCCCCCGCGTTATTAGGTTTGAAACTTCACATTTTTGACATGGCGCGCAGAGCCAAACTGTAAAGATGGTGGAAGGACCACCGCGCGTTATACTGACTAGTACACGCCAGGTTCTTTGTATTGATCGAGTCAGTTTCAGATCGAGGTTTTTCTAGCGGTTTCAGAGGGGATGTTCTGAAACAATTGAAACACGAGATTTGGGTATTGAAACAGCACTGAAACACCCATGTTTTAGAAAGTTGGGATGACGGTTGGTATGGCAAATGATTTCAAGGAAATCGAGAAAGCACGCGATTTGTTGCGTGATGCCATCGAGTCGCTGAAAGAAGGGTTTGCCCTTTATGACGATGACCGTCGGCTTGTGATGTTCAATCAGCGATATGCTGAAATGAACAAAGGCGTACGCGATCTGCTGGAACCCGGGCTGGATTGGGAAATCCTGATGCGCGAGACAGCGCGCCGGGGCATCTATGCCGATGCCATCGGCAACGAAGAAAAATGGGTGTCGGACAGGCTGGCCAACGGGATCGAGTTCATCCAGGATTTCGAGCTGACTGAAACTGATGGGCGCACATACCTAGTGTCTGTCCATCCCACCCAGTTGGGTGGGTTTGTCGTCACCCGGGAAGACATCACCGAGCGGAAGCGGATCGAAGTCGAAGAACGCGACGGCGATCTTTTGATCCGGAAAGTATTGGATGCGAGTTCCGCCGTGGTGACCATGGCCAGAATTGGCGATGGGCAGCTACTGTATCGTTCGCCCGCCGCGCTGGAGATGTTCGGGCCTGCCAAGTCGGCCCGCGAACATTATGCCACGCCGGATGATCGCGCCGATTTCGTCACGCAGTTGCTGGCTGATGGGCGGGTTGATGACTACAAGCTGGATTTGCTGAACGCCAAGGGGCAGGTGTTTCCGGCATCGATCTCATCGCAGTTGATCGACTACAAAGGCGAAGACGTCATTGTCACCAGTATCATCGATCTGACGGTCCAGAAAGAGGCGGATGCCTTGATCCGGCAAGTTCTGGAGGCCTACCCCGCCGCAATAAACATGACGAAAGCGGAAACCGGTGAAGTGCTTTATGCCACACCGGAGATGACTGCGCTCTTAGGCAATTCGGCAAGTTCGAAAACCTATTACGCCGATCCGACCGAACGTGCACGATACTTGCACGAGCTGCGCGAGGCAAAATCGCTGAAAGACCGGCGGGTCGAATTCATCGATGCAAATGGGCGGCGATTTTGGGCGGCGGATTCCTCGCGCTTGATCGAATTCAACGGGGAAGAAGTGATTGTCTCGAATACGCGGGACCTGACGGATGAGCTGGCCATTGAAGAAGAGCTTTCGAAACAACGCGAATTGCTGTTCCAGAATGAAAAGATGTCCGCGCTGGGTGAATTGCTTGCTGGCGTGGCGCATGAATTGAACAACCCGTTATCGGTCGTGGTTGGGCATTCGCTTATGCTGAAGGAAGAGATCACCGATCCCGATTTGACAGTCAGGATCGAGAAGATCGGCAAATCGGCGGAGCGGTGCGCCAAAATCGTCAAGACATTTCTAGCCATGGCGCGGCAGAAACCCAGTAAGATCGAGCCCGTGGATTTGGCCAGTGTGATCGAAACCGCAGCTGATGTGGTGGGATATGGGGGCAAATCCGGTGACATCTCGATCCGGCAAAGCCTCCCCGTTGGGCTGCCGCCGATTGCGGTCGATGCGGATCAGATTACACAGGTTATCATCAACCTGATTATCAATGCCGAACAGGCGATAAACGCCTCTGGGCACGGAGATTTTATTGAGCTCTCCGCCACAGCGAAGCCCGAGACGAGGATGGTCGAAGTGCTGGTCCGGGACAATGGGCCCGGTATCCCGCAAGCGCTTCGCCCCCGTATTTTTGAACCGTTTTTTACGACCAAAGAAGTCGGAGAAGGCACCGGGATTGGTCTGGCCTTTTGTCACCGCATCATTCTGGCTCATGGGGGTCAGATAAGGCTCGACTCGTCCGGGGTGTCCGGTACCTGTTTTCGGATCACGCTGCCAATGGCGGCCGATCAGGCCGCTGACACCGAAACACCTGCAGCGCTTGGTTCGCCTTTGGCAAATCGCAGGGTACTGGTCGTGGACGATGAGGCTGAAGTCGGTGAACTGAACGCTGAAATTCTGAGGAAAGACGGGTTTGACGTCGATTTTGTGACCTCTGGAGAAGAAGCGATCCGCTGTCTGCAGAGGGAGAGGTACCATGTCCTTATCAGCGATTTGAACATGCCTGATGTCGATGGACGACGCATTTACGAGACGTTGCAGGCCCAATTCCCGGACATGTTGACTCGGACGGCCTATGTCACGGGCGACACGATGGGGGAAAGCTCGTCGGCGCTGTTACAGGAATCCGGTCTGCCTTATCTGGAAAAGCCGGTGTCGCCAGTCGAATTGAGGACACTTGTCGGCAAGTTGTTGGCCGACCAAAAGGACCACTCATAATGGATAAACAAGTCAACCATATCCTGGTTTGTGATGACGAGGTGGATGTTCGCGAAATGCTGCAGGAATATCTTGGCAAACGCGGCTACAAGGTGTCGGCAGCATCTGGGGGGCAGGAACTTCGCGACATTCTCTCGGTGGATACAGTTGATGTCATGATCATGGACATCAACATGCCAAAGGAGGACGGTCTGTCTATCCTGAGATCACTGCGTCCTGAAAACACGACCCCAGTCATAATGCTGACTGCAGCAGGCGATGTAGTGGACCGGATCATTGGTCTGGAAATGGGCGCGGATGATTATCTTGGCAAGCCGGTGGACCTTCGGGAGCTGGAGGCCCGGATCAAAGCAATCATCCGGCGCGAGGCCATCAGAAGTACACCGGAAACCGGGCAATCGGAAGGTAACGGTGCTATGTTTGGCGAGTTTACGCTGGATCTGGAGGCAGCAAAGCTGCTGGCGGCAGATGGCTCTGAGGTTCAGTTGACGGCGATGGAATATAGCTTGTTGAAAGTGTTCGCGGAAAACAAGGGTCGTGTGCTGAACCGGGACCAACTGCTGGAACAGGCGCATGACCGGTCCTGGGACCCGTTTGATCGCAGTATCGATATCAGGATTTCCCGGCTACGCCGCAAGCTTGAAACAAATCCGGAAAAGCCGGAAATTATCCGAACCGTGCGTGGCATCGGATATGTGTACGATCCGAAGTGACAAGGTAGGGAATTGGAATGTGGTGCAACGTCAATGCCTCGGCTACGGTGCTGCGTGTTTCATAAGTCTTTATTTTAGATCGTAAATCAGAGTGCGACACATGTCGCAGTCATCCGACAAGTGAAATGACGATCGGAAGGCTAACGGCGGAAAGCGCGGTGCCAAACAGCACGGCGCGGGCCGCCAGTCCGACACTTATGCCTTCGGCACGCGCCATGACATAGACATTTGCCGCCGGTGGCAGAGCGCCCATGATGATGGCCGTTGCAACCCATATAGGATCAAAACCGCCAAAGATCAGGAAGATGCAGGCCACCAACACAGGGTGCAGCACCAGTTTGCCGAAAAGGCATGTCCCTAATGGGACATCCAGATGGTTGGCCTTGTGGCGCGACAGAGTCAGGCCCAGCGAAAACAGCGCGGCCGGAGCCGCCGCATTTCGGAATCCGTCCAACGGTGTATTGATGAACGCGGGTAAGCCAAGCCCGCTGGCGGCAAACACAAGCGCCGCGAGTGTCGCCAGGATGAACGGATGTCGTATGACCTGACCCAGAGACCCCACGAGCCCTCGGAGTGAAAGACCGTCATCTCGGATCATCGCCGGCCAGATCGTGAAGATCAGCAATACATCGGCGCAGAAAATGAAGGCCGCCGGGGCGCCTGCAGCGGGTCCAAGAACTGCGACGGTCAATGTCGGGCCCATGTAGCCGATATTCGAGTAACTGGCCGACAGCCCGTATACGGCGGCATGATGTTCGGGCTTGGACAAGCGCCCTGTGCCCCAACCAAACACGAACATCAGCCCGGTTGCCATTGTGGTCAGCGTCAGGAACCCGACGATGTTCGACGCGCCGGGAGGAAGGTCCCGAACCGATTGGAACAGCAATGCGGGTAGTGCGATGTAGAATACAAACGCGTCCAACCATTTCTGCCCCTCGGCTGAAAGCCGGAGGAGTCTTTCGGCGATGACGCCTGCGAGAATATAGACGAAAAAGGGCGCAACCAGCCCAAGGCCAACAATCATTGTCGGCATTGGTTGCAAGAAAATCAGCTGACTGCAAGCAACGTTTTGGTCTCGTCCGGTCTCAGAATACAGGCTTGGGCGACAGGAACGTGTCGTTGAAATAGTTTCGCAGCACGCGCGTTGCGTCAGACAGGGTAGCCTGTTTGCGAAACGCCATGCCAACATCCATGGTCGGGATGTCGATACGGGTCTCGACTGTCTCGATCCGCCGGCCCTCCAATGACCAGGGGCGATAGACCATGTCCGACAGGATCGTGACACCGTGGCCATTGGCCACCATCGACCGTACGGCTTCGACCGACGATGTGCGCAGCTTGATGTCGGGGGCGCAATTATGCGCGTTCCAGTATTTCATGCTGGTATGCGCGGCCTCGTCCACGGTGAGCATGATGTAAGGCTCACGAGCGATGTCCTGCAAAGCGACCGGGTCATTTGCGCTCAGCGGGTGGCCGGTGGGTAGCCATAATCTGCGCTGTGACTTCAGCAGTGTGACTGTTTCGATAGTCGGGTTCTGAATATTCGAGGTCAGCGCCACGGCCATGTCGATCTGATCGCTCAACAATTGCTGCTCGATGCTTTGACGGTTCAGTTCGACAATCTGGATGTCGAGCCCGGGATAGAGCTGTGTCAGACGCCCCAGATGATAGGGCAGGAAATAACCGATCACCGTATAGGTTGCCGCCAGACGGATCACACCGGACACATCTGAATAGCGCTGATCCAACACACGGGCCGCATCCAAACGTTCCAGAATGTCTCGCGCCGAATGCAGGAATTGCTGTCCGGCCTCAGTCAGCTCCATACCCTGCGCGCGGCGCACGAAAAGGGCCGCGCCAAGTATGGCCTCGAGTTCGCGGATCGCCCCGGTGACGGCGGATTGAGAGATTGACAACAGCTTGGCCGCGCGGCTGACCTGTCCGGTTTCCGCAGTCGCGACGAAATATTTCAGATGTTTGAAATTCACGGTGAGATCACTCGGAAGAAATATCAGGAATAATGATAATGCGTGAGCGAAAAAAAGAAATATCAATTTTGGATAAAAAGACAATGATAGCTCCGTGCATTGGAATTAGGGGCTAGGCGGATGCGAGAGATCGTCGATCTGAACTGCGATATGGGCGAGGGTTTCGGCCATTGGGTACTGGGCGATGCCCCTGAAGACAAAATCATGGAGATCATCAGTTCGGCTAATGTCGCCGCCGGGTTTCATGCAGGCGATCCCAACTCCATCGACCGTATGGCCAAGCTGGCACAGACCCATGGTGTCGGGCTTGGGGCGCATCCCGGGTATGCCGATCTGAGGGGGTTTGGGCGGCGCTACATCAACATGGATCCGGCCGAACTGATCAATGACATGGTTTATCAGATCGGTGCTGTGCGCGAATTCGGGCGCCGGTATGGGGCTCCGTTGCAGCACGTCAAACCACACGGTGCGCTCTATATGGAAGCGGCGGTGAACGAGGACCTGTCACAGTTGCTTGTCGACACACTGCAGGCGATCAGTCCCGATGCTTTGCTGTTTTGCATGGGGATTTCCAAGACCTATTCTGCCGCGAAGCGGGCTGGTCACCCGGTGATCCGCGAGTTTTTCGCCGATCGCGACTATGACAACAGCGGCTCTATCGTATTTGCCCGTAAGGTAGGTCGCCCCGACCCTGAGCAGGTGGCCCAGAAATGCGTAAAGGCCTGCAAGACCGGCAGGGTCACGACGGTTGAAGGTGATGAGCTTGAGATCGAATTTGAATCGATCTGCTTTCACTCGGACACGCCCGGGGCGCTCGAGATGGGCCGGGCTATTCGTAAAGGTTTGACAGACAACGGAATTCGCATCGCAACCGCTGGCGAAATCGTCGCGACGCTTTAATCGACACGTAGGAGATAACCGATGGCAGAGATCAAATCGCCCGTGCCCGGAACGTTCTATACTCAGGCCTCACCTGATGCGCCTGTTTACAAATCCAAAGGCGATGCTGTCGCCGTCGGCGATGTGATCGGGCTGGTCGAGGTGATGAAGACCTTCATCGAGATCAAATCCGATGCCGCAGGAACATTCGCGGGCTACACGGTCGAAAACGAGGCCGCTGTGACAGCCGGCCAGACCTTGGCACAACTGGACAGCTGACCTTATGGCCATCAAGCGCTTGTTCATAGCCAATCGTGGAGAGATTGCGGTGCGCATCAATCGCGCGGCGCAAGGATTGGGGATTCACACAATTCAGGCGTATTCCGAGGCTGATGGCGACATGCTTGGAGTCCGCATTGCTAACGAAAGTATCTGTGTCGGACCTGCGCAGGCGGCTCACTCCTATCTGAACATTGACGGGTTGGTTCAGGCGGCGCAGGACTGTGGTGCCGACGCAGTTCATCCCGGATATGGGTTTCTGGCTGAAAATGCAGATTTCGTCCGCGCAGTCGAAGCCGCAGGGATGCATTTCGTTGGTCCGTCTGCCGAAACGATTGACCGCATGGGCGACAAGGTGTCGGCCCGCCAGGCGGCACAAGCCGCAGGCGTACCGGTCGTGCCGGGATCTCAGGGGCGGGTGGAGACAACTGATGACGCGTTGAATGTCGCGGAACAGATCGGCTATCCGGTGATGATCAAAGCCTCGGCCGGGGGCGGTGGAAAGGGCATCCGCGTCGCGCAGAATGCACAGGAGTTGGCGCAGATGGCCCCGCAGGCGCAAGCCGAGGCGCAGGCCGCCTTCGGAGACGGCGGGCTTTATCTGGAACGCGCAATCCAATCCCCGCGCCATATCGAGGTTCAGATTTTGGGTGATGGCACCGACGTGGTCCATTGCTTTGAACGTGAATGCTCGATGCAGCGCCGACGCCAGAAGGTATGGGAAGAGGCCGGTGCCGTCTGTCTGACGGACGCAACTCGCGCCAGCCTGTGCGCCTCTGCTGTCGCCCTGGCTAAATCTGTCAACTATGTCGGCGCAGGTACGCTGGAGTACTTGTATGATAGCGCCACGAATGAGTTCTTCTTTATCGAAATGAACACGCGTATTCAGGTCGAACACCCCGTGACCGAGATGATCACAGGGCTGGACCTTGTACAGGAAATGATCCGGGTGTCAGGGGGCGAACCCCTTTCGATTACGCAGGATCAGATCAAGCGACAGGGGCACGCGATTGAAGTGCGGATCAACGCCGAGGACCCGGCGCTTCAATTCATGCCGTTTCCGGGTCAGGTCGGACAGATACGCGTGCCCGAAGGCGAAGGTGTCCGGTTTGATCACTTTTTGTATGAAGGTTATCAAATCCCGCCCTTTTACGACTCGCTTCTGGGCAAGCTGATTGTCCATGCCCCGTCTCGTGCAGACGCGATCAGCAAACTGAGCAAAGCGCTGCAAGACCTGTCTCTTGAAGGTTTGAAAACCACCATTCCCCTGCATCAGGCGCTGGCTGCAGATGCCAGTGTTCTGGCCGATGACATCCACACCCAATGGCTGGAACCGTGGCTGGATGCGGGCCATCTGAACGCGACACCGTAACCAAGGAGACGCACCGTGAAGACACGTTATACCTATGGTGGCGACGAACACATCTATGTCGAGATGGATGATGAAATGTCGCTGGATGCTTTTTTCAAATCCCTGTCCATGAGCAACGCCGTGCGCGATGCAAATATCGACGGCGTGACCGAGATCTGCCCCGCCAATGCTTCCTTTCAGGTCAAGTTCGATCCGGATGTGATCAGCCCCGACCAGATGATGGGGCAGATCAAAAACCTTGAGCATAAAGCGGAAGACGCTGAAAAGCGCTTGAAAACCAGGATCATAGAAATCCCGGTTTATTATCAGGATCCGTGGACGCACGAGACGCTGATGCGGTTCCGCGAACGCCATCAGGACCCGAATGGCACAGATCTCGACTATGCCGCCCGCATCAACGGCTATGAAAGTGCCGAAGCGTTTATCGAGGCGCACCATTCGCAGCCGTGGTTCGTGTCAATGGTGGGCTTCGTTGCTGGCTTGCCGTTCCTGTATCAACTGGTCGAGCGGGACAAACAGTTGCAGGTTCCCAAATATCTGCGCCCCCGGACCGACACGCCCAAGCAGACCGTTGGATATGGCGGGTGTTTTTCCTGCATCTATTCCGTGCGCGGGGCAGGGGGATATCAGATGTTCGGGATCACCCCGGTGACCATCTTCGACCCAACGCAGCAGGTCAGCTATCTGCGTGATTTCATGGTGTTCTTCAAACCCGGCGACATCGTGAAATGGAAACCCATCGACCGCGCCGAATACGACCGCATCCTGGCTGAGGTCGAAGCAGGAACATACGCCCCGCGTATCGCTCAGGTCGATTTCGATTTGGACGCGTTCAATGCCGACATGACCGGAACAAATGCCAAGCTGATGGAGGCCCTCAATGACGCTTAAGATACTCTCTCCCGGCCTGTCGACCTCTATTCAGGACCTTGGGCGTCCCGGCTATTTCCATCTGGGTATTCCAATCGGCGGTGCGATGGATCGCTTTGCGCTGCGCTGCGCCAATATGCTGGTTGGCAATCCAGAAGGCGCGGCAGGGTTCGAAGTGGTGTTCATGGGGCCCGAGATCGAGTTCATGCAGGATGCGCTGGTCGCCGTGACCGGGGCTGAATTGCCGCCCAAGGTCGATGGCGCCCCGCAACCAACATGGACGGCGTTTCCGGTCAAAAAGGGACAGACGCTCAGCTTTGATTTCCTCAAATCCGGGGCGCGCGCTTACATCGCGGTCAGCGGCGGGATTGATACGCCACCCGCGCTTGGCAGCCGATCAACCTATCCCATTGGCGCATTGGGCGGCATCGAAGGACGTGCGATACAGGCCGGAGACATGATTCCGTTGGGCGAAGCGGACAAAATCGAGCCGGGCTTCAGCGTGCCGGAGAACCTGCGTCGCGGCCCTGGCTCACCTGCCGAATTGCGGGTTTTGCCGGGTCTGTACTGGCACCGTCTGACTGAAAAAGCACAAGAAGGCTTCTTTGCCGATGACTGGTCCGTCGCGCCCGAGGCGGACCGGATGGGCTATCGGTTCAAAGGCGGCCAACCGCTGGAATTTGTCGACCGCGAACAACCCTTCGGGGCCGGGGCCGATCCGTCCAACATCGTGGACGGCTGCTATTCTTACGGCTCGATCCAGGTGCCCGGCGGGCTGGAGCCGATCGTTCTGCATCGTGACGCCGTATCTGGTGGCGGATACTTTACGCTGGGGGCCATCATATCAGCGGATATGGACCTGATCGGACAGCTGCAGCCGCACACGCCGGTGAAATTCGTGCAGGTCGATATGGAACAGGCACTGGCCGCGCGCCATGCGCGAAAAGACATGCTAAGGCAGGTTCGCACACATCTGGGCTAGCCCGCGCTGAGCGAGAAATACCTGAGAGACTTGCCAAGGTCCTCTTTTGCGAAATTACGGCCAATAAATACGATTTCATTGGCCCGCTGCGTTGACGAAGAGGGCAAAATCTCGGGGGCCTGAACCGAACTGCGCACACCTTGCAGCAGCAGGTAGCCAGCGGGTGTGTCGAACACGCCCTTTACCCTGACGATGTCATGACCACGAGCATGCAACAGCGCAGAGAGCCAGACGGAAAACGCGGCCCAGTCGACCGAGGCGTCGATCTTCAGGCGCGTGGGTTGGATCGCGGGCAATCGGGACAACTCGGCCAGCGCGGGAATGGGGATCGGATGCGCGTCCGGATCAAGATCAGGCACCACGTCTTCGCCCTTGACGGCAGCAGAAATCGCGGCACCGGGGTTCACCTGTTTCAGCGTTGCATGCACGGCGCTGAATGCCCCTTGCATCTGTGCGTCCACCTTGGTCAGAATGATCCGGTCGGCCGCTTCGATCTGCGCCCGTCCCAGATGCTCGGTCCCCAACTGGTCGATGATGTTGACCGCATCCGCCAGAACGATGATGTCGTCCAGCAGGATGTGATGGACCAGCATCGGGTCCTGCTGAATGGCCGTGGCGATGGCCGCAGGATCGGCCAGACCGCTGGTTTCCAGCACGATCCGTTCAAGCCGGGCCTTGTCGGATGCGATCTGGCTGCGATCATTGCAAATCCGGCGAAGCGCGTTCAGCAAATCGGTTTTGCCCACACAACAGGCGCACCCCCCGGCCAGCAGGGTCATCCCGCTGGCGTGTTGCTGCAACAGCGTGTCGTCTACCGGAGTTTCAGCGGCCTCGTTAACCAGAATATGCGCGCGTCCGAACCGGCCCTGGAACAGCTGATGGCGCAGCCATGTGGTTTTACCCGATCCCAGATAGCCGCCCAGAATGGTCAGGCGCAATCGGGTATCGGCGGCGGCGTCAGACATTCAGGCCGCAACCAGAAACCGCGCATCCAGCGGGTCAAGCGCGGTTCCGTTCTGGGCTTCGGCCTCGGCCCAGACCGCCTCAAGATCGGGTAGGATCACGGTGCGCCCGGTGAATGAGCGTAGCTGGATACCGGGTGTCAGCCCATCATCGTGAACCGCCAGTCCATAGCTGTTCAGGATCTTGTTCAGAATCCGCGCGCGGCGAAACTTGAGCTGTAACTTGTCGCCCGAGGCATCCGCGCCCGCATCTGTCCAATGGCCCGGTTTGGTGGGGAATCCGCAGGCGTTGCACATCGCGCTCTCCTTCAGGTGTGTCAGAGGGGTGCCCCTCTGACACAGGTTTCGATCAGATCACTTCGGGGCGCTTGTCGCTGTCGAACGGGAAGCGCGCGCGGAAATCGTCAGCGATGGTGTTGAAATCGACCCACTCGACGCCGGAATGGCTGTTGATGTGATCGATCAGGCGTTCCAGCATCAGCAGAACCTGCGGTCGTCCCGCAACGTCGGGGTGAATGGTGATCGGGAATACGCCATACTCCATCTCGCGATAGACCCAGTCGAACTGATCCTTCCACAGCTGTTCGATGTCGCGGGGGCTGACAAACCCGTGGCTGTTGGGTGCGTTTTTGATGAACATCATGGGGGGAAGGTCATCCACATACCAGTTGGCCCCAATATCCACGAGGTCGATTTCCTTGCCGTGTTTCAGCGGGTGCATCCACTCGCCAGCGGTTTTGGAATAATCGATCACATTCCACTCGTCGCCGACACGCGCATAGAACGGCTGGAAATCGCGATAGCTTTGGCTGTGATCGTAGGAGAAACCATATTTGCCCAGAAGTGCAGCGGTGACGTTCGACATTTCCCACCAGGGCGCAACATAGCCCTTGGGCGCTTCACCGGTCAGACCCTTGATCAGCTCGATCGACTTGACCAGCACGTCCTCTTCCTGCGTGGGGGTCATGGCCACGGGGTTTTCATGCATGTAACCGTGCGCGCCGATCTCGTGACCCGCTTCGATGATCATGTCCATTTCCTTCGGAAACGTCTCAAGCGAGTGACCCGGAATGAAGAATGACGTACGCATGTCGTATTTCTTGAAAAGGCGCAAAAGACGCGGGATGCCGACCTCGGTCGCGAAGATGCCGCGTTGAATATCGTTGGGAGAATCTCCACCGCCATATGAGCCGATCTGGCCCGCGACGGAGTCGATATCCGTCCCAAAGGCGCATAGAATTTTCTTTGTCATGATATTTCTCCTCTGTGCATTCAAAGTTTCTGAGTTGTGGGGTTGAATCAGCCGCGTATGATGTCCTCGGTCGCAAGCGCAGCGGCCAGCACGGCGTGGTCCCGACCATGGGGGGCTGACAGCAGAAAGCCGGTCGGCATTCCGTCCTGGTCTGTGCCGTTGGGAATAGACACGCCGGGCCAATCCAGAAAATTGCCTAGTGATGTATTGCGCAGCGTCAGGCCGTTATGCTGAAAAAACACGTCCTGATCGGCTTCAAGCGGGGCGATTGCCATTGCGGTGGTGGCGGTGGTCGGGCACAGCAGAATACAGTCGCCGATCAGCGCCGCAGTTTCCGCCATCAGGCGGCTGCGGGCCTGTTGCAGGATGACCAGATCAACTGCGCTCATTGGGCTGGCCTGCAGGACGCGGCGCACAACGCGGGCATCCATCTGCGCCGCTTCGGGGCCGTTCACACGGTCTTTGTGGATCGCCAGTGCCTCGGCACCGGCCAAGAAACCATGCTGAGCCATGAGGTCCAGAATCTCTTGCAGCTGCGGCAGAGAGATGCGCGAGACACGCGCGCCAGCCCGTTCCAACCTTGCAATCGTGGCGTCAAAATTGGTCAGCACATCGGCGCTGGCGCCGTCGAACATCACCTGATCGGGGATGACGAAAGTCAGCTTCGACAACGCGCCCGGGTCAATCTCGGGCTGATCCAACCCACGCAGAACCGCGTCGACCAAAACGCAATCCGCGACGCTGTTGGCAAGCGGCCCGATCGTATCCAGAGATTGCGCAAGGGGAAACACGCCATCCATCGGATAGCGCCCCATCGAAGGCTTGTATCCGACCACCCCGTTGAACGAGGCCGGGATGCGCACCGAGCCGCCAGTATCGGACCCCATTGACATTGGCACGATGCCTGCAGCCACTACCGCCCCCGAGCCCGAGGATGACCCGCCGGGACTGCGCGGCACCTCTTTGGCGGCATGGATATTGCGCGGTGTACCGTAATGGGGGTTCAGGCCAATGCCGGAATAGGCGAATTCGGTCATGTTAACCGTCCCAACCGAGGTCATCCCGGCCCGCGCCGCGCGTGCAACGATGGGCGCATCAGCTTTAGCCGGTGCATTGGTCTTCAGAACGACGGACCCGGCAGTCGTTACGCGGCCTTTGAGGTCAAAAAGGTCTTTCCACGCGGTCGGCACCCCATCTAATGCGCTGGCGCGGAGACCTGCGCGCAACCGCAGACGTGCGGCCTCGGCCTCGGCCACGGCGCGCTCTTTCAGCAGATCAATGAACAAGGCCGGATCATTGTGATCGGCAATCCGGTCAAAGACGTCTTCGACCAGCGCGACCGGATCGGTACGCCCGGCCTTGAGATCGGCGGCCATTTGCGTGATGGTCTGATGTGTCATCTCATCCGGTCTCCGTCACGCGATCATCGTCGCGCCACTGGCGTGCCAGGCGACATAGGCTGATGCGCCCACCGACAAGCGGCCGCGATATTTGTCCACGTGGCCTTCGGTGTTGATGGTTTCGCCATTGTTCAGCCGGACCAGCATCTGCATGATGTGGCCGATGACCTGCAGGCGCTCGATCGTGCAGGGTATGATGTTCGACCCGAATGTGTTGCGTAATTCGGCCTCATCGGTCTCGCCAGGGATCAACTCGACGGCTTCGGCAGGCAGAACAATGCTCATCTTCTCGCCTTTGGAATGGGCCACATCGATGCGATTGGTTCCGGAAATTTCGCCAAAGGGTGTATCAAGCGTTATGGTCTGACCATCGGTCGTTGTGACCGTACCGGGAATGATGGTGTTCGATCCGATGAACCGCGCGACAAACTCGCTGGTCGGGCGGGTGTAAAGTTCATGCGGGGGGCTGATCTGTTCGACCCGTCCGGCATTCATCACGATGATCCGGTCCGACAAGGCCAGCGCCTCGGATTGGGCGTGGGTGACGAATACGAAGGTAATGCCCAACTCGCGTTGCAATAACTTCAATTCGTTCTGAATGCTCTTGCGCAGGTTGGCATCCAAAGCGCCAAGCGGTTCATCCAGAAGCAAAATATCCGGCTCAACCACCAATGACCGAGCAAGCGCGATACGCTGACGCTGACCACCGGACAAGCGGCTGGTCGGCATTTCTGATATATCGAGAAGGCCCAGCTTGTCCAGAATACCGTCGACCTTCTGGTCCGCTTCGGCCTTTGGCAGGCCCTTGACCTCAAGCCCGAAACGCACGTTCTGGCGCACGTTCATATGCGGAAACAGCGCATAGTTCTGAAAGATCATCGAGGTTGGACGTCGTTCGGGAGGCTGATCATTAACCCTTTGACCCCGGATCAGAAGGTCCCCTGTGGTGACGCTTTCGAATCCCGAAATCATGCGCAACGTCGTCGACTTGCCGCAACCGGACGGGCCCAGAAAGGCGATGAACTCACCCTTTTCAACGTCGAGGTTAAAGTCGATGACGGCGGGCGTGCCATTGTCATAGACTTTGCCGACGTTTTTGAGTTGCAGATCGTAAGCCAAGGACGTTGCACCCTTTTGAAGTGATTTCTTGAACGGCGGGGAGGGGGGTCAGCCGGTTTTGCCCGGCTGAACCACAAGTATTTTACGCGGACAGGAATTCGTCCCATTTCTGGATCAGCAGGTCGTACTCGTCCGGCCACTGGTGCCAGTAGGCGACATTTGCTGCACGGGTTTCCAGCGAACCGCCATCGCGCAGATCACCTTCCTTGATGCCGCGTTCGGTTGCGCCGACCCATGGCTTGCCCTCATACCAGAAGGCATATTTATCAGGGTCCATAACCTCTTTGACGTTGACGGTGGGCGAATAATAGCCTTGCTCTGACACGGCAATGGCGGGTGGACCGGACAGCCAGTAATCAGCGTAAGCTGTCACTGCTTCGAGATTGGGTGAGGTCTTGAGCGGGGACACCCCGATGGACCAGCCGCGATAGCCTTCTTTCATGGTGGCATAGGAGCATTCGACACCTTGCGCCTTGACCGCCATCACAGCGGGTTGCCACGCGTCGGCAATGACCATCTCGCCCGAGGCCAGCAGGTTTACAAGTTCACCAAAATCGCCCCACAGCGCGCGGAACTGACCGTCTTTCTTCTTCGCGATCAGGAACTTCGAGGCTTCCTCGATCGAGGCCGCATCCGGGTTGCCGGGGTTTTCGACCTCAAGCAGACCCAGAGCGTTCATCGCCAGAATGGCTTGACCGAAAGCAATCAGCGGGTCGACGTTCAGGCCGGTTTTGCCCTTGAACTTGGGGTCGAACAGCGCCGCCCAGGTCGACGCTTCTTCGGCGTCCACAAGATCGGGGCGATATCCAATGGAGTCATAATTATAGACCGTCGGCACCATGTTCAGGCGTGTCTGACTGTCGTCTTCCCAAATTTGGCCGACGATCTGGCGGTTGCGATCCCACCGGTCAGATGCGGTTGTGAACGTGTCACGGATACCCGACCAGTTTTTCAGATCGGATGCGGCAACAGGGGCCAGTTTGTCGGTTGCAACCATCGCGGCCAGGCGCTCGCCAATGATCTCCCAGCAGTCATAGGCGTCGGTGCCTGACAGAATCTCGGTCTGGGTGTTGGGGAAGATATCGGCTTTGCCATTGACCGAACCCACACCCGATTGCTGTTGGAAGTCATTCAGAATGCGTTCCTGAACCGTCACCGACAAGCCGACAGTGCGCAATTCCTGATTTCCCAGATTTGCGGCAAAGGCCTGTTGCGCGCCCATGAATGGCATGCCGCTTGCAGCCAGCGCCGCGCCGCCGGCGGTTGTCTGAAGGAATCTCCGTCGTGAATATGTACTCATTTCTGTTTACTCCTTGTTGAGGTCGAGTGTCTTTTTCTTGGTTTTGAGGCCAGTGGCCCCGCTGCATTCAGTACCGTCCGACCAACAGGCCACCATCTACAGCAATCACTTGTCCGGTGAGGTAACGCGCCCCGTTTGAGGCAAGAAAAACAACGACATCCGCGATGTCGTCAGGTTCGCCGATGCGGCCCATCGGGATGTTCTCACCCGCCGTCTCCGCGCCCGCAGGACCCAGCGAATGTTCTTCTGAGAGAAGTTGCGCGGTGCGGACATAGCCCGGGGCCACCCCGTTCACGCGCACGCCGTCACGGGCCAGTTCCACGGCCAGTCCGCGCACAAGCCCCACTACCCCGGCCTTGGCCGAGGAATAGTGGACATGTTCGTCCCAGCCATAGGCGACGCCCATGATCGAGGACAGGCAGATGACGCTGCCTGATCGGCGCGCCTTCATCCCGGCCAGCGCCGGCCGGATCACGCGGAACATGCCTTTCAGGTCGATGTCGAAGGTGTGATCCCATTTCTCGTCGGTCAGCTTGTCCAGCGGCACCCGATGGGCGATACCAGCGTTGGCGACGATTGTGTCGATGGCCCCGTGGCGCGTCTGAATATCGGCAATGACAGCGTCTGCGCGGGGCGTGTCGCGCACGTCGAGATGTTGGAATTCGGCCTTGCCGCCCGCAGCCTCGATTTCGGATACGACGGCGCGGCCTTCGGCTTCAAGCACGTCCGAAACGATCACAGTGTCACCTTGCGCTGCAAAAGCCAGCGCGCAGGCGCGGCCAATGCCGATACCGCCGCCGGTGATGAACACGGTTTTGCTCATAACATCACATCTCCTGAATTGGGGCAGAGGGTCTGGCCGACATAGATGCGCGCCGCGTCCGAACACAGGAACGCAACGGTGTCCGCCACGTCATTGGGTTCACCGAAATAGCCCAACGGAAGTTCGGCTGCCTTGGCTGCCTGCCAGTCGGGGGACAGAGCGCGCACCAGCGGCGTGTTGATCGGACCGGGCGCCACTGCGTTCACACGCACGCCTTGTGTTGAAACTTCGCGTGACAGCGCTTTGGTCATACCGATGATGCCCGCCTTGGCGGCAGAATAATGCACCAGTTCGACGCCACCGATCTGACCCAATTGCGAGGCGATATTCACCACGCAGCCTTTTTGGGCCTCCAGCATGCCGGGCAGCACGGCTTTGGTGCACAGGAAGGTGCCACGCAGATGGACGGCGATCATCCGGTCGAAATCCTCAACACTCAGATCGGCAAACGTCGCCTGATGCACATGACCCGCATTGTTGATGAGATGGGTGGGCGTACCGAAGACCACGTGGCACTGCTCGATCATCTGCGCCACGTCTGCGGGGTCGGATACATCGCCTTGATGAGGTGCCGCAGATGGTCCGATCTGTGCCGCAGTCGCCTCAGCGGCCTGGGAATCGTAGTCATTGACCAGAACCTTGTAGCCCTCTGCCGCCAGTTTCTTGGCGGTGGCTTGCCCGATACCCGATCCGGCACCTGTGACAATCGCGATGCTCATGAGATCTCTTCCTGCATCGCGATCTTCTTGGCCCGACGCACGCTGAGGCCCATGAGGATGCCGTAAACCGCCAGCAGCGAGAATGAGAACAGGGTGGTCATCACCCCAAAGGCAAAGATGTTAGGATGTATCTCGACCGAGAAGGTACCGTAGATGGCCAGTGGCAAAGTCTGATCGCGGCCCGACGCAAACAGCGTGCGGGGGAACTCATCAAAGCTGAGCGTGAAGGCAAAAAGCATCGCGGACAGCACGCCGGGAAAAATCAGCGGGAAGGTCACTTTGCGGAACGTGCGCGCGGGCGGGACGCCCAGCGACCACGCGGCCTCTTCCACCGATCCGTCAAAGCGGTTGAGAATCGCCAGCATCACCAGAAAGGCGAAGGGAAATGTATAGACCACATGAGCAACGAAAGCGGTGGTCCACCAATGGCGCTCGATTCCCACAACGTTATTGGCCAGCAGCGATGTGCCCAGCCCGGTCAGCACGCCGGGCACCATCATACCCAGAACGATCAGGTAAAAGACAATGCCCGCCCCTTTGAACCGGCGGCGAAAGGCTTGTGCCGCCATCACGCCCAGCACCGTGGCCGTGACCATCGTCATGAAGGCCAGCGTCAGCGAACGCAACAGCGCCTCACCCACGGGAAGGGGCGCAATACGTGACGGCGGTGTCATGCCGAACAGGTGGCGATACCAATAGGTCGACCATTCGATGATCGGGAATTGCGGTCCGCCCTCGGGGCCCTGTTGAAAGGACAGGATGCCCAGCACGATGAAGGGGCCGTAAAGAAACAGGATGAACGCAGCGACATAGACGGCGAGGATGGGTTTGAGGACCTTGGATTCCATGCTCACAACTCGCTTTTCAGATCAACGATGCGCAGGAAACCGGCGACGACGATGCCCAGTAGGATCGTCAGGATCACACCCACGACCGAGGCCATCGCCCATTTCAGTGAGCCCACCTGTGTGACGATGATATTGCCCAGCAGGTTCACCTTGCGCCCCGACAAGGCGCCGGATGTGGCGAACTCACCCAGAACCATCACGCTGACAAAAATCGCGCCGACGACCACACCGGGTAGGCTGAGCGGGAAGATGATCTTCCAGAATATGCGCCCGAAGCCCGCGCCAAGATCGCGCGCGGCCTCGATGATATTGCGGTCGATGCGGCCCAGCATGAAGGCAATGGGACCGACCATGAAGACCACGTAAATCTGCGTCATGCCGATGATGACCGAAAGCTCCGAGAATAGAAGAACCTCGATCGGGCTGTCGATCAGGCCCAGCTTTTGCAGAATGATGTTGATCGCGCCTTCTTTGCCCAGCATCGGCCGCCACGCCAGCACGCGGATCAGGAACGAAGTCCAGAACGGGATGACGCACAGCACCAGCAACACTGTCGAGACCGTCTTGCTTTTGACCAGCAATCCGACAAACAGCGCTGCCGGGTATCCGATGATGAAGGTCAGTGCGAGAACAATCAGCCACAGCCGCAACGTGGTCCAGAGCGCGCCGACATACGCCTCGGAACTGAAGAAGTTCTTCCAGCTGTCCAGCGTCAGGGTGGAGTTGATGGCGAATGTGGTCTGCGTCCAGAAGGAGACGTAGACAATCATCATGATTGGCGCGACCAGAAACAGGATCATCCAGAAGACACCCGGCGCCAGAAGCCAGCCGGTAAAGCCGTTGCGCTGCGTCGAAGGTGCTGTGCTCATGCCGCTGCTTCCTTGCCGAAGACGATGGCGTGTTTCGGGTCCCACGACAGCAGATAATCCTGCCCCACCTCGTATTCGTCCGGGTCGCCAAAGCTCAGGTGATGATCGACCTCGACCTGTTTGTGATCGGCGGTTTCAAAGAACGAAATTACGGATGATCCAAGATATTCACTTGCCAGATAGCGGGCTGGCAAGGCCGGTCCGGGCAGGGCATCGCCCTTTCTGAACGCTTTGGTTCGGTCATAGCGAATGGCGTAGACATCCGCGGCGTTATGACAAGCATCTGTCACTGGCACGGTTCCGAAAGGACCACTAAAGGCACCGGCTTTCAGCGTTCCGTCAAACAGATTGAAACGGTTGAGGAACAAGGCAACGTCCGAGCTGGAGGGCGCGTCATGGATTTGCTCGGGTGTGCCGGATTGTATGATCCGCCCCCGGTCCAGCACCGCAATCGTATCGCCCATGGCCAGCGCCTCGGTTTCGCTGCCGGTCACATGCAGGAAGGTGACGTCAAGACGCTCGCGGATCTGGCGCAGCTCGGTCTGCATGCGACCGCGCAGATTGGCGTCCAGCGCCCCCAGCGGTTCATCCAGCAGCACCAGTTTCGGCTGCATGACCAGGGTTCTGGCCAGAGCGACACGCTGCTTCTGGCCCCCGGAAATCTGGTCCGGCACGCGGTCCTCCAGTCCTTCTAACCCGACCAGCCCCACCATCTCGGTGACGCGGGCGTCGGTGTCCGAGGCGGCAATGTCCTCGACCCCGTTGCGCAGACCAAAGGCGATGTTTTCGAACACCGTCAGATGCGGAAACAAGGCAAAGTTCTGAAACACAAAACCTATTCCGCGCTTGTGCGCCGGAAGGTCGGTTATGTCGCGACCCAGAAAGTGAATGCGGCCTGTGTCAGGTTTTTCAAATCCCGCCATCACGCGAAGCAATGTGGTTTTGCCCGCACCTGACGGTCCCAGCAGAGAAATATATTCATTCTGCGTTGCCTCGAACGAGATGTTGTCCAACGCGGTCAACGCCCCGAAGTGCCGCGAGACACCGTCCAGCCTGAAGATGGAATCCACCTGACCCATTCACTTCCCCACTTGGTACTCAGGCCACCGACAGCTTTCCGCCTTTTGCTTAACCCCAATCAGACGCGTGAGCGGGGTCAGAAATCGCAGCCTTTTAAAACGTACTTCGTATGAAAGTTTGCAATAATGAATAGGTCAATGTTCATTTTCTAAATAAATTTTCACTAAAACAACAGAAAAAATCCAGAAAATACCGATATCACCAATTTGTAAAATGAATATTGGGCACTCAGGTCATTTATAAAGGCGAAAGGTATCGCGGAATCGCTTCGGTTTCTGGGACCAATGCGACAATCTTCAGACGTGCCACATTCTTGTCCGCCAACAGGCGCAAATGTTCTCTCAGATACTCCGCCGCCGCACTGATCTGGCGCGAGCCGATCAGATCAAACAGAATACGGTACTGATCGACAGCGACGTGATCCGCCGGCAGCCCCAGACGGTTCAAGGCCGCGTTGACCGATGACAGCAAAAGCCGGTTGTTTCGGATCATGTCGACCAGTGCGGTGTTTGGCGCGCGTTCAAGACAGAGCTTCTGGAACGCGGCCTCGTAAGCATAGGATTCACGCGTCAGACCCTGGCGAATTTGATCGCGCACCTTGTTGATCTCGGTTGTGTCGATAAAATCCGCGGCAAGGGTCAGCGCGGCGGGTTCGACAATGGCCCGCAACTGGTATTTCTCGCGCAGCACACGCGCGGTCAGCGGACCTGCCAGCCAATGCGAGGATGCGCCTTTGCGAATGATGCCGCGCTCGTTCAAGCGGCTAAGCACATCGCGCGCGACCGTACGGCTGACACCCAGAAAATCCGCCAGCTCAGTTTCGATCAGCCGGAACTCGCCAAAAACCTGACAGGCAGCTACGTCGGCTTCGACCTGATCATAGACACGCATCCATGTGCCGCGCACCGCTAGGGCTGATCTCGACCGATCAGGGATATCCAGCTGAAACTCGTCAATCGGTCGGCGGATCGGGTCAAGATCGCCTTGCCCCACCAGATAGCCGCGGCCGCGAAACCGGTGGATCAACCCCTCTTCGTGCAGCTTTCGCAATGCGACCTGAACCGGCGCTCGGCTGGTCAGCATGACCTTTGCAATCGGGCCTTCAATCAATACAAGTCCACGCGGCAGGCGGCCGGACTGGATATTGCGTCGCAGAATCTCGCTGATGACCTCATACAGAGGTTCCTGCCCGCGCAGTCCCGATACCCGGCTCATGGCTTGCCCTCCCGGATGGCCGAGATGAAACGCTTCCAGGCGCGGGCAGCATAGTTGTATTCGTCCATCACGGTGTTCCAAAGCGCGATGCGACTTACCCGTTCATGATACGCGCCTCCGGGACGGCGATGACCTTTGCGGACAACGGTTTGGCCATTGGTGCCGACAAGATCGGATCGGGCGGTCTGGCCGTCATACCAGTAATCCCATTCATCTTCGCTAAGGTATTGCCGGGTGTTTTCGGGGACCGTCATGTAATATCCCTGCCGCGCCATGACTGCGCCCGCCTGGCCGGTCAGCCACCAGTTCAGATACTCGTAGGCCATGCCCAGCTTGGTTCCGGTCAGATGTCGGGCCAGCGACGCGCCGCCATGCCATGCACGATACCCTTCACGCGGCACGCTTTCGACAAAATGCGCCTCCATCGGCCCAAGGTTACCATAGGATGGAGACCACATGCTTTGCGCGGCCACTTTTTGGGCATGTAACAGAGCCTCGGCATCCTGAGCCGATTTCCAGCTATCGCAAAAGAACCCCTGCTGGCGCAGCGTTTCCAGCAGTGCCATCAGGCTGTCAATTTCATCAATCGTCATATTGCCGATATCGGCAAAACTGAGATCACCGCTGGCTTCGGCTGCCAGAGCCACGTCGAACAGGCCGATCGCAGGCTCATCCACAATTGCGATCCGTCCCTTGGCGCGCTTGTCCAGAAGCCAGGCCCAACTTGACCCTTCTGAGCCCTCTTCGCCAAAGACCCGTCGGTCATAGCCGAACGAGTCAACATTGTGCGCTGTCGGTAACATCGAGATAAACTGCATCGGTTGCTGCCCGATCACACCGTCGGGCTGGACATAAAGCTTACGCACCGGCGCGTCACCGTATCCCTGCCGCATGTATTTACTGACGCCGCCCAGTTTGGACAGATCGCCGATATTGTCCCATTCCGCGATGCGTTGGGTATCAATCGGCTGAAGGGCGCCCCAGTACCAGACAATATCAAGGTTGTGAAAACACTGCTCGTAGATATCGTAATGTTCCGGGTGTGTGGCGGCCCGGCGTTGGCAGGTCAGGAAGTCCAGCGATTCATATTCGATATCGAACTGCAAATCCGACATGGCCATTTGGCGCACGGGTTCCAATAGGGTGACGTCTGTTCCAATGACCCTTAATGTACGGCGCTTGACCCGAGGTGGTGCGGCAAGTTTGTGCTCGACGGACAGGTCGATGGGCATTGGTGATCCAGTTTGTAGCTCGTCGCGAACACGCGTTGCCGCCAAATCTAACGTCGGGGGTTTCGACCGTAAATGATGAGTTTTGCCCGAAGGGTGTATTCGCGACGCGCTGCGCCTACATAGTGCCTGCTGGATAAAAGAGGTGCGCCCCGTGACACTGCAGAACTGGACCGACGCCATTCTGGATCGCCTGGATGAGGTTGGAACGCGTCTTGAGATCAGCGATGGAACCGAACTGTTTGCGCCAGGTGCTTATGGCGAGATGTTTTTGATTGTTCTATCCGGGGTTGTTCGGGTTGAACAAACCAGCCCATCCGGGCGGACGGTGGTTCTGTACCGTGTTGGCCCGAATGACAGCTGCGTGATGACCACGTCCTGTATGCTGTCAGACATACCGTATTCCGGATTTGGCTATGCAGAAGGTCCAGTCGTGGCGCTGGCAATCGGAAAAGAACGTTTCAACGCGTTGCTGGCATCGGATGCCGAGTTTCGCGGATCGGTCTTTGCAGCCTTCTCGCAACGAATTGTCGAACTGTCCGAGGTAATTGATGATCTGTTGCTGAATCGCATGGACCGGAAGTTGGCGCAATGGTTGGTAGAGCAAAGCCGCCAGGGATCCGTGCTCCGCACAACGCATCAGCGTATTGCAACCGAACTGGGCAGCGCGCGCGAGGTGATGTCGCGCATCCTCAAGGAATTTGAGCATCGCGGATGGGTGGCGTTGGAACGCGGCACGATCCACGTCGAAAATCTTCCGGCCCTGACCCGCCATGCGCGATCCGATTCTGTGTGACCGCGTCACATAAAGGATGAGCGGAATATGAGAATCTCAGCCCGAACAACAAAGGAGATTCGACTATGAAATTCGCCGTCAATGTAGGGTCCGCCGACCGTGTACTTCGCCTTATTCTGGGCCTTGCGCTTATTGCGGCCACAGTGGTCGGGGTCATCGGCGTGTGGGGATGGGTTGGTGTTGTGCTGGTCCTGACCTCTTCCATCAAATTCTGCCCGATTTATGCGATGTTGGGCCTGTGCACCGAAAAAAGGGCCGAGCAATGAGCCCCAAAACCCAAACAACCCGCCGGGCAATTCTGAAATTGGGGGCAGCCAGTGTGCTGGTTGCACCCGCGTCTATTGCCTCGGCTGCTGGTGGTTCCGTGACATCAAAGCTGGACCCGGCAACGCTTGAAGATCGCCAGCGCACACCACTTGGCCTGTACCTGACGCCGCACGAGGCTCATGCGGCCCTTCAGCAAGATCCGGGCATCCTGTTTGTAGATGTCCGCGACCCCATCGAGATTTCATTTGTCGGCCACCCCGAAGGTTTGGACAAAATCATCCCGCTGGCTGTGGTGACCCATGAGGTCGATCCCAACAGCGGGCAGTATCGCATGACCGGCAACCCGAACGTGGTGGCAGAATTCGATGCTTTGCTGCAATCGAAAGGTAAATCCAAGGATGATCCGGTGTTTGTGACCTGCCGGTCCGGCGCGCGTTCGGCTGTGGCCGCGCGGCAGCTTATTGAGGTTGGGTATACAAATGTCTGGAACCTGGTTGAAGGCTTTGAAGGGGACAAGGACGCGAACGGGGTGCGGGCCGTAAATGGGTGGCGCAATGCGGGTTTGCCCTGGGGCTATCGCCTGAAGCCCGGCGTGGCGTGGTCGCGTCCTGCGTAGACACGCGCGCTGCGTTTGCCTTAAGCCCAGTGAAGTCTTGCCGTCGTAAACAGAAAGGACCGGCGCTGGCCGGTCCAGATTTTGTGCCAAGGGAATGTGCGTATGGCCCGGATCGACAGTGCTCTGGCCTCGGCTGTCTTCTTTTTCAGCCCCGTTCCTTGCGAACGATCCGCAGAATACTGTCAACGTTGAAATCGAGCCGTTCGTTCAGGGCATTTTCGTCCATCATGTCCCGTTGAAACAGAAATGAGCCGGTGAAGCGGTTGGTCAGGTAGTAATAGCCGATTGCGGCGATGGTGATGTTCAACTGGGTGGCGTCAATTCCCTCGCGAAAGTCGCCAGTTTGCTGCCCGCGTTTGAGAATATTGTCCACCAGGTCAACCAGGCCCCGCATCGTTACCGGCAGGCTGGGAAGGGATTTGATATGTCGCGCCCGGTGCAGGTTTTCGCTGTTGACCAAGGTGATGAATTCGGGGTTTCTGAGATAGTATTTCCAGGTGAACCGGACCAGTGCCTCAAGCGCGTCCGGTGGTGAAAGGCTGTCGAGATCCAGCTTTTGTTCGGCCTTGCGGATGTCCAGATAGGCTTCTTCCAAAACCGTGCGGAACAAGCCCTCCTTGCTGCCAAAATAGTGATACAGCATGCGCTTGTTCGCGTTTGCCCGTTCGGCAATTTCATCGACGCGGGCGCCGCCGAGACCGTGTTTGGCAAATTCCTTCTTGGCCGCGTTCAGAATCCGGGCCTTGGTTGCCTGCGCGTCCCGCTTTTTGCTTTTCTTCGCTGGTTCGGCCACGGCCATGTCCCTTGGGCTATCGTTCATTCGTACGTTCAGTTGGGGGTCATACCCAATAACTCAGGCCAACTGAACCGCTATTTCCATACGGAATTCAGGTTGTCGTCAGGGGTGCCGGAAACCCGACACACTTATTCTTAACGCTTGACACACGCTTTCGTAAAGAAGTAACTAGTTAGTGCATAAGCTTCGCAAGGTCACGGCCAGGCGAGACTTGCATCAAGGGGGAAGGGCGTGTGAGTGCCTTTGGCTCCGGGTGCAGATCGAAAAGGGAGGAAGATATGTCATTCATCAAGAAATACATCGAACAAGAGACACTCACGCGTCGGAACTTCCTGCTGGCATCCGCCTACGGGGTGGGTGGTGCTGCAGTCTCAAGCATGTTCGGCAGTATGGCGCGCGCAGCCATCACTGACCCGACAGTTGCGTGGTCATACCGCAACCGCACCAACCCGTATTGGAACGAGATCGTTTCAGGCGGTGAGGCCTTTGTCGAAAGCCTGGGCAAGCCCAAGGATTTCCTGACGCACCTGATCAACGAAGGCTCGTCCGAGAAATCGCTGGCCGACGTCAAGGCGCTGCTGTCGAAAACCAATGGCGAACTGGCGCTGGCCATCGACACCAACGACGCGCCGAACGCGCGCCCGGTGGTGGAAAGCTGCGTTGAGGCCGGGGCCTATGTCTCGACCCTGTGGAACAAGACCGACGATTTGCACCCGTGGGATTTCGGTGACAACTATGTCAGCCACATGAGCTGGTCCGACGAAGGCCCGGCCGAGCAGACTGCACGCATCCTGCTTGATGCCATGGGCGGCTCCGGCGGCGTTGTTCATCTTGGCGGTATCGCGTCGAACAACCCGGCGATTGAGCGTCTGGCCGGTCTGAAAACCGCGCTGAACGACTATCCGAATGCCGAACTGCTGGCGGCGGAACCTGCGGACTGGGATACGCAGAAAGCCAATCAGGTCATGAGCGCCTTCCTGACCCGCTATGGCGATGACATCAAAGGCGTTCACTGCGCCAACGACACCATCGCCTACGGTGTGCTTGAGGCTCTGCGCGCCGAAGGTATCGAGGATATGCCCATCGTCTCCTATGACGGTAACCCACAGGCGGTTCAGCTGGTGGGCGAAGGTAAAATCCTGGCGACCGTGTTCACCAACCCGCATTGGGGCGGCGGCATCACGGCGGCGCTGGCCTACTATGCGGCCACCGGTCACTTTAAGCCGTCGGATGAACCCAACGAGCACCGCGAATTCTATGGCCCGACCATCATGGTCAAGCCCGAAGATGCTCAGGCGTTCAAGGCCGAATATCTGGACAGCGTTCCGTCCTATGACTGGAAAGATTTCTGGTCCACGTCGAACGGTCAGATTCAATACAAGTAAACCAGACGCGGACCGGCCAAAGCGTCGGTCCGCGCATCCGGGCCTGATCCGATGACAGCAGGCTCAGCCAATTCACTCAGTTGGAGGACGCACATGAGCAATGTGCTGACACGGGATGTTCTGATCAAATGGGCACCCCTGATCGTCCTTTTGGTTCTTGTGCTGTTTTTCACAGTGATGGAACCGCGCTTTTTCTCGCTGCGGAATTTCGCACGGATCGGAATTTCGTCCGCGCCCGCGCTGATGGTGGCCATCGGTGTGACGTTCATCATCATCATGGGCTCGATCGACTTGTCGATGGAGGGCACGGTTTCGGTGTGTGCCGTCGTGTTCGCCTTTGCGTTTATTGCCTTGGGCGGCACGCTGGCGTCTTGGGCGTGGCTGGCCATTCCGCTGGCGTTGTCGGTGGGGGCAGCCATCGGGTTGGTGAACGGGCTGGTTCACGTGCTGTTGAAAATCCCGTCCTTCATGGCCTCGCTCGCGATGGGCTTTGTCGGTACCGGTTTTGCCCTTCTACTGACCGGAGGCGACCGCGTGCGCGTCGAAGATGAGCTGTTTCGCTCGCTTTTGACCGAGCGCTGGTTCGGCTTTCCGATCATGTGTTACGTCGCGCTGGTCTTCCTGCTGATCGCATGGTTCATCCAGTCCCGCACCACGCTGGGCCGCAACTTCTACGCCGTGGGCGGGGGCGAGGAACTGGCCCATGCCTCGGGTCTGAACGTCAACCGCGTGCGGATCATGGGCTTTGCGCTGGCCGGCGTCTTCTATGCGGTCGGTGCGCTGCTGGCCGTGGGCCGGATCGGCATTGCCGAGACAGCTACGGGGTCGAATTTCATGTTTGTCTCGATCACCTCGGTCGTCGTTGGCGGCACCGCGCTGTGGGGCGGGATCGGCGGAGTGTGGAACACGCTGATCGGAGTGCTGATCGTGAATGTCATCAACAACGGCATGGTTGTGATCGGGTTGCCCGGTTATGTGCAGGATGGTGTTCTGGGCATATTGGTCATCGCCGCGGTGGTTCTGTCGACCGACCGCAAATCCGTAACCTTCGTGAAATAGGGGCGGGCAAATGTACGAACTGATCAATGTCGACAAGAAATTCCCCGGCGTCCACGCTCTGAAATCCGTGGATTTCAAGATAGGACGGGGCGAGATCGTGGGCCTCGTTGGTGAAAACGGCGCGGGCAAGTCCACGCTGATGAAGGTCATCTACGGCGCCTATCAGCCCGACGGCGGCGACATCACCATCGATGGCACCAAGGTTCGCTTCCAGAATCCACGTCAGGCGATGGATCACGGCATCGGCATGGTGTTTCAGGAACAATCCCTGATCACCAACCTGACCGTGATGGAGAACATCTTTCTGGGGTTCGAGCAGCAATTCGTAAGTTACGGCGTTATCAACTGGAAAGCCATGGCCGAGGCCGCGCGTAAGCAACTGGCCAAAGTCAAGCTGGATATCGATCCGGCGACGACGACCTCGAAACTGTCCTTCGCGCAGCGGCAACTGGTAGAGCTTGCAAAGGTTCTGACGCTGGAAGAGCGGATCGACGGCGATCTGGTCATTCTGCTGGACGAACCGACCTCGGTTCTGGCCAAGGAAGAGGTAGAGTTGCTGTTTTCGCTGGTACGCGAACTGACCAAGCGGGCGTCCTTTATCTTCGTCAGTCACCGCATGGACGAGGTTCTGGACCTGTCTGACCGTATCTATGTGATGAAGGATGGCGAGGTGGTGGACGTCGTCGCCCATGACGACGCGAATGTCGATGCGATCCAGCACAAGATGGTCGGGCGCGATGTCGACAAGGAATATTATCGCGAGCAGAAGCAGAAACCCTATCAGGCCGATGCGCCGCCGCTGGTGTCCTTCGAAAATGTCTCGATCACCGGCCGGTATTCGGACATCTCCTTCGATCTGCGCCCGGGTGAGGTGCTGTGTCTGGTCGGCACCGAAGGTTCCGGGCGCGAGGCAATCCTGCGGACGATCTTTGGTCTTGAAACCCCGTCCTCGGGTGCGGTCAGCCTGAAAGGATCTGCTGTCAGCAAATTCAAAGCACAGGCTGGGGTCGCCAGTGGCGTTGGTTACATCCCTCGCGAACGCAAGGTCGAAGGGATCGTCGCGGGGATGAATGTGTATGAGAATATGACGCTCAGCCAAATGGGAAACTATGCCAATTCGGGCGTGCTGCGGATTGGCGAGGAAAAATCGCTGGCCCGCCAATGGATCGACCGTTTGGCGATCAAGACACCGGATGTCTACAAGGATTGTGGCGGGCTGTCCGGCGGCAACCAGCAAAAAGTGGTGCTGGCCAAATGGCGCTCGGCCGGGTCGGATATCATCCTGCTGGATCACCCGACGCGTGGTCTGGATATTGGCGCCAAGGAAGATGTTTATGACATGGTGCGAGAGATGTCGGACGACGGCGTCGGCATCATTCTGGTCGCGGACACACTGGAAGAGGCCATTGGCCTCAGCCACACGATCATCGTCCTGAAGGATGGCATCGCCCAGAAACGTTTCGATTGCAGCCCGGGGGACAAACCGTCGCTTTATGACCTTGTCCACCACATGATCTGAGGCCGGACCCATGAGTTTTGAACGTATCAAACCCCATCTGCCCTGGATCACTCTGCTGGTTCTGGTGCTGGTCGTCGGCGCTGCAGATTCCAACTTTCTGCGGCCCGCCAACCTGATCTCGATGGCCGCCGACATCGTACCGCTGTTCATCATGGCGCTTGGTATGACTTTCGCGATCTATATCGGCGGGATCGACCTGTCGGCGCAGTCGGTCGCCAATATGACCACGGTGGTCGCCACGATAGCCCTGCCGACATTCGGGATCGGCGCGGCGCTGTTGTGTATTCTGTCCGGAGTGGTTCTGGGCAGTATCTCGGGCTATGTCACGACGCGGCTTTATGTGCCGTCCTTCATCTCGACCCTTGCGGTGGGCGGCATCGCCTTTTCGGCGGCGCAGTATATGTCGGGCCAGCGGGCACTGTTCATGGATGCCACGCTGCGGGATTCCACCTTTGGTTGGATGACCGGCTCGGTTGCGGGGTTGCCGAGCGAACTCATCATTGCGGCTGTTTTGGTTCTGGGCGCGTGGTTCCTGCAATCCCGCACAACCTTTGGCCGCGCGCTAAAGGCTGTAGGGGCAGGTGAGCCAGCCGCTGTGGCCTCGGGTCTGAACGTCAACCGGATCAAGATCATGGCCTTTGCCTTGTCCGGTGGACTGGCGGCGATTGCGGGCTTGCTGTTCTCGGTCAAGTTGTCCGGAGGTTCTCCCACTCTGGCAAACGGGTTCCTGCTGCCTGCGATCGTTGCGGTCCTGGTCGGAGGCACGCCGCTGACCGGCGGCGTTGGCGGGGTCATCAACACGCTGATCGGCACGCTTATTGTGGCCGTGATCCGATCCTCGATGCTGTATTTCGAAGTGGACGCGACCCAGCAGCAGATGGTGTTCGGCCTCATCCTGATCGTCGCGATTGCCCTGACCATCGACCGAACCAAGCTGAGGGTCGTCAAATGACACAAACAATGCGCGCCGCCGTTCTGGTCGAACCCGGCAGGTTCGAAGTGCAAGATGTGCCGCGCCCTGTGCCTCGGCGAGACGAGGTGCTGGTGCGCATTTCACGTGTCGGCATCTGCGGTACGGATATTCATATTTTCAACGGCCACTACGCGTCGGAGAATCTGCCGATGATCCCCGGCCATGAGTTCACTGGCACAATCGCCGAACTGGGCGAGGGTGCCTCTGGCCTGACCCTTGGTGCGCCGGTCGTCGTCGATATGAACATCGGCTGCGGCACCTGTTATTGGTGTCGCCGTAACGAGATTCTGAACTGCCCCGAGATGCAGCAGATGGGCATCACGATGGACGGGGCGTTTGCCGAATACATCTCGGTTCCCGCCCGGTTGGTAATACCCGCCGCACAGGACATACCACCCGAGGTTCTGGCGCTGACCGAGCCGCTTGCCTGCGTGGTGCGTTGCGCGCGTAAGGCCGGTATCACCTTTGGACAATCGGTGGTGGTGCTGGGCGCTGGCCCCATCGGCAACCTGCATGTGCAGTTGCTGCGCACCATTGGGGCAGCGCCGATCATCGTCGCTGATCTGTCGCAAGATCGGGTGGACATGGCATTGGATTCCGGGGCCGATATCGGCGTTACTGACGCTGCCCAACTGGAAGACGTGGTTCTGCAGCACACGGATGGGCGCGGTGCAGATGTGGTGATCGAAAGCGTCGGTCTGCCCGCGCTCTACCAGCAGGCCACGCGCCTGATCCGCAAAGGCGGCCATATCGCGGCATTTGGTCTGACCGGTGTGGGCGAAACTCTGCCCGTCGATATTCTGCAGACCATCCTGCAGGAAAACTCGATCAAGGGGTCTGTGGCCGGGATGGGGCAGGACATGCACGATGCGCTGACACTCCTGACCCACGGTCGCATCAAGACCGACCGCTTTACCGGCGCGACCTACCCGCTGGACCGCATTCAAGACGCCTTTGACACTTTTTCCGACAGACCCGGAGACCTGAAGACACAGATCGTTTTGGCCCATTAACCAAACACGGAGGACACCCCGATGACCGTTGAAGCCTATACATCCAAGCCCGAAGGTATGATCCCCAACAGCCGTTTTCCGCTGTTGATTCACCGCAATGCCATTCCCGGCGGTGGGATCGATGCGGTCAAGGCCCGGTTTCGCGAGAACGGTTGGGGCAACAATTGGGAATATCCGGGTGTCTATGAGTATCCGCATTTCCATTCGACCTCGCACGAATGTTTGGGATGTGCCACAGGCTGGATGGAGTTCAACCTGTCTGTGGAAGGCTGGACCAAGGTCCGGATATCTGCCGGCGACGTGATCGTCATGCCCGCTGGTATCAGCCACGAGATGGTGGGCCATTCCGACGATATCATGATGGTTGGCGGTTACGCAGGCGGGCGCGATTGGGACAATATTCAGGAAGCCCACTTGACGCCCGAGATGTTTCAGGCTGCGGTCAAGCGTATCATGATGCTACCGATCCCTGACAAAGACCCCGCCACCGGTGAGATACTGCACCAGTGGCACGATGCGCCGTCGTCCGTTGACGGTGGCTGGAACGATTTCCGCGACGGGCTGGACGCATCGTCCTGACCGCGCCCCAATTCTGGAGCCCTTCTGATGGATCAACAAAGTCAAATTCTGACCCCGCCCTCTGAACCGCGCGAATTCGGGTTTTTTATGGATGGTAAATCCGTGGCCGCGGCAGACCGCGATGTGTTTGAACGCGCCTCTCCTGGGCATGGAGTCCCGGTGACGCGCATTCCGCGTTGTACTGAGGATGATCTGAACGCGGTGGTCGCTTCGGCCCGCACCGCGTTTGATGATCGGCGCTGGTGCGGTCAGTCCGGCGCTGACAGGGCGGCGGTGTTGCTGAAAGCGGCGACGCTGATCCGGGAGCGGACGGATGAGATTGCCTATTGGGAAACGCTGGAGAACGGCAAGCCAATCAGCCAGGCGCGGGCCGAGGTGTCGGGCTGCGTTGGCATGTTCGAATTCGCTGCAGGTCTGGCCCGAGCGCTGCATGGCGACAGTTTCAACAACAGCGGTGACGGCGCGATGGGGATCGTCACGCGCGAACCTGTGGGTGTGGTCGGCCTCATCACGCCTTGGAACTTCCCGTTCCTCATCCTGTGCGAACGGGTCCCGTACATTCTGGCGTCAGGTTGCACCATCGTTGCGAAACCGTCCGAGGTGACCAGCGCGACCACTCTGATGTTGGCCGAAATATTGTCGGAAGCCGGATTGCCCGACGGCGTGTTCAATGTGGTCACCGGTTCGGGCAGCGTCATCGGTCAAAAGCTGGCCGAGCATATGGACGTGGACATGCTGTCCTTTACCGGCTCCACCGCTGTTGGCCGATCAGTTGTGGCGGCCTCTGGTCAGAGCAATTTCAAGAAGCTGGGACTGGAGCTGGGCGGCAAGAACCCGCAGATCGTGTTTGCGGATGCCGATCTTGAGGATGCGGCGGACGGCGTCGCCTTTGGGATTGCCTTCAATACCGGACAGTGTTGTGTGTCCGGCGCACGGTTGCTGGTCGAGCGTTCGGTCGCCGATAAGTTCGCTGAGATGGTGACCGACAAGCTGCGCAAGGTTCGCGTCGGTGATCCACTGGATGAGCGCACTCAGGCCGGGGCCATTACGACGGACGCGCAGAACCGCACGATCCTGTCCTATATCGCCAAAGGTCAGGAAGAGGGCGCGACCTTGTTGACCGGGGGAACCACACCTCAGATCTCGGGTGGGCAGTATATTGATCCGGTCGTGTTCACCGATGTGACCAACGACATGGTGATCGCGAAAGAAGAGATTTTCGGCCCTGTTCTCTGCGTCATCCCTTTCGATACGATTGACGACGCGATCGCGATCGCCAACGATACCGAATATGGTCTGGCCGCCAGCGTCTGGACCAAGAATATAGACAAGGCCCTGACCATTTCGCGCCGCGTTCAGGCGGGCCGGTTCTGGGTCAACACCACGCTGGCCGGTGGGCCCGAGCTGCCCATTGGGGGCTTCAAAGCCTCGGGCTGGGGGCGGGAAGCCGGGATGCATGGGGTCGAAGAATATACGCAGGTCAAATCGATCCATGTCGAGATCGGTAAGCGTGCACATTGGGTGGAGTGATGGTAAAAGGCGGGTACGATTATGTGATTGTCGGCGGTGGTGCCGCCGGGTGTGTTCTTGCGCGTCGTCTGAGCGAGGACAGCAATGTGCAGGTCCTGTTGCTGGAGGCGGGTGGCAAGGACAGCCATCCGTTGATCCACATGCCGGTGGGCTTTGCCAAGATGACCGACGGGCCTCACACATGGGGCTTTACAACGGTTCCGCAAGTCAACGCCAACAACCGCGAGATACCTTATGCTCAGGGTCGGGTGATCGGCGGCGGTAGCTCGATCAACGCCGAGGTCTTCACCCGTGGCAACCCCGTGGACTATGACCGTTGGGCCAATGAAGAAGGATGTGAAGGCTGGGCGTTCAAGGATATCCAGAAATATTTCATCCGGTCAGAACGCAACGCCATTCTATCCGGCGACTGGCACGGAACCGAGGGCCCTCTGGGGGTCTCGAATCTGGACGCGCCGCAAGAGATGACCCGCGCCTTCGTGCGATCCTGCCAGGAGGCCGGGATTCCCTATAATCCTGACTTCAATGGCGCAGTTCAGGAAGGTGCGGGTGTTTATCAGACGACAACCTGGAACGCCAGGCGGTGTTCGGCGGCGGTGGGTTACCTGAAACCTGCTTTGTCACGGGCTAACCTGACGGTCGAAACCGGATGTCAGGTTCATCGGGTCGTGATTGAAAACGGGCGCGCGACCGGTGTCGAATATGACAAGGGCGGCGAGGTTCAGACCGTCACCGCAGATCAGGAGGTTCTCGTCACCTCGGGAGCAATCGGAACGCCCAAGCTGATGATGCTGTCGGGTGTTGGCCCGGCGGCGCATCTGCAAGAGCATGGGATCGATGTGAAACATGATTTGCCGGGCGTGGGCGAGAACCTCAACGACCATTTCGGTATTGATATCGTGGCAGAGTTGACGGGCCATCAAAGTCTGGACAAATACAACAAACCCCATTGGGCCGCATGGGCAGGTATTCAATACTACCTTTTCGGTTCGGGCCCGGTGGCATCGAACGTGGTCGAAGGCGGTGCGTTCTGGTATGGGGATACGTCCGCGCCAGTGCCTGACCTGCAGTTCCATTTCCTGGCCGGAGCAGGGGCTGAAGCAGGCGTTCCGAGCGTGCCCAAAGGCAGTTCCGGCATTACCTTGAACTCGTACACGGTGCGGCCAAAGGCACGTGGAACTGTGCGGCTGCGGTCAAATCGGGTGGAAGACATGCCGTTGGTTGATCCAAACTTCCTCGGGCATCCTGATGACTTGAAAACCTCGGTCGAGGGTGTGAAGCACAGCGTTGAGATCTTCCGGCAGAAAAGCTTGCAGAAGTACATTCGCCAAATTCGTTTCCCCGATGAAAATGTAAAGACACAGGCGGAGTACGAGGCTTATGCACGGCAATATGGCCGGACCTCGTATCACCCCACCTGTACCTGCAAGATGGGTGTGGACGATATGGCCGTGGTTGATCCGCAGATGCGGGTGCACGGGGTTGACGGGCTGCGGATTTGCGACAGCTCGGCCATGCCAAGCCTGATCGGATCAAACACCAATGCGCCAACGATCATGATGGCGGAAAAAGCCTCGGACATGATCCGGGGCAACCACTGAGGTTCGCGGTTTTTGAAGGTGTAGGGTTTCTCCCCAGACTGGCGGTGCCGCAGATGGGCACCGCCTTTTTTGTCAGTCCCAATCGGGCGCCCAAGGCACCAGATCAGCGCTGACGATGCGATATCCGGTTTGGGTCATGGCATCGATCCTGTCCATGTCAATACTGGACAGAGTAAAGTCCATCACGTCAAAATTCGCCTGAATATTCGTGCGCTTGGTGGACATGGTGTTGATCGAAACACCCTTTTGCAGAATCCACCGCAGCACGACCTGACCAGCAGTCTTGCCATAGCCTTGTCCGATTTCTTCGAAGATCGCGTGTTTGAAGACTTCTCCGCGCGCAACCGAACAATAGGACGATAGCGGAATGCCAGTTTCGGTTGCGGCAGTCAGAAGGATGTCCTGATTTAGCAGCGGATGGAATTCCACCTGATTTGTGACCAAAGGAACGTCTATGATTTGGGTCGCATCCCGCATCATCTGAGCGGTGTAGTTAGACACTCCGATATTGCGCGCCAGCCCTTTTGTGTGTGCCTGTTCCAGCAGTTTCAGGGATGGGCCGATATCGCCTCCGACGGGTGGCCAGTGCAACAACAGGACGTCAGCATAGTCCAGGTTCAGTTTCTTCAGGCTTTCTTCGACGGATGCGAGAAAAGCCTGATCAGTGAAGTTGTCGGGATGGACCTTGGTGGTGACGCAGATTTCGTCGCGCGGCAATCCAAGCTCGGCCAGCGCGGCGCCGGTTTCCGCTTCGTTTTCGTACATCTGTGCTGTGTCGAATGATCGATACCCGACTTCGGCAGCGATCATCATCGCGTCGCGCAATTCGTTTCCCGTCAACGGAAAAGTGCCGAAAGTGCGTTGATTTGTGCCCTGATAGTATATGTTCATCGGGTGTCTCCCATATAGATCTGAAAAGTAACTTAATGGTTACTTGAGGTCAGGTCAATTCATTCCATGTAACAGATTATGTATTGATTTCGGGCGATGGCTGGGTCATACATTATATAACCAAACGGTTACTTGATGAGGGCCTTATGACCAAGCAGATGACAGCGCGTGATGCCGCCAACCTTATACCGGATGGGGCAACTGTGGCGGTGAACTCCTCAAGCGGATTGTGCTGTCCGGATGTGGTTTTGCAAGGTTTGGGCGAGCGGTTCGATGCGGAAGGGGCGCCAAGGAATCTGACTACGATCCATCCGATTGCGGCGGGGGATATGTTCGGCACGAAAGGGGTCGATCACATCGCCAAACCGGGTTTGCTGACACGGATCATAGGCGGCTCGTACCCATCGGGGCCCAGCAAGGCGGAACCGCCGCTGATCTGGCAAATGATCACCGCCGAGCAGGTGCGCGCCTATAATGTTCCCTCGGGCATCATCTTTGACATGCTGCGCGAAGCGGCAGCCAAACGTCCGGGTGTTCTGACAAAAGTTGGGATGGATACCTTTGTTGACCCCGATATCGAAGGTTGCGCCATGAACGAGGCAGCCCGCGCCGAACCCATTGTCAAACGGATGGCGTTTGAGTGCGAAGACTGGTTGTACTTTAAATCCATGGCCCCAAACGTCGCAATCATCCGGGCCACGACAGCCGATGAAAAGGGCAACCTGAGTTTCGAACATGAAGGGGCGTATCTGGGCGCGATGGAAATGGCTCTGGCCGCAAGAAATAATGGCGGCGTGGTGATCGCGCAGGCAAAGCGTATCGCCGCTGCGGGCAGTATTCGCCCCCATGACGTGCATGTGCCGGGCATTCTGGTAGATGCGATTGTCGAAGCGCCAGAGCAGTTGCAGACCACGGCGACGGAATATGACCCGGCTATCTCGGGTGAATTGACCCGCCCGATTGAAAGTTTCCGCACGGCGGAATTCAATGTCGGCAAAGTTATTGCCCGCCGGGTCGCTCAGGAACTCAAGGATGGCTGGGCCGTGAATATCGGATTTGGCATCTCGGCCAACGTGCCGCGTATTCTGGTCGAAGAAGGGCTTCATGGATCGGTTACATGGATGATCGAGCAGGGTGCCGTAGGCGGCGTGCCGTTGCTGGATTTCAAATTTGGCTGCTCTGCCAATGCCGAGGCTTTCGTGCCGTCACCCCATCAGTTCTGCTATTTCCAGGCGGGCGGCTTCGACGCGTCGCTGTTGTCTTTCCTCGAAGTCGACAAAAACGGATCGGTGAACGTGTCTCGATTGTCGGCTATCCCACATCGCACCGCCGGGGCAGGGGGATTTGTGGACATCACGGCTCGGGCGCGTAAGATCGTATTCTCTGGCAACTTTAACGCAGGCGCCAAGATGACTATCGAAAACGGGCAACTGAATATCCTGCAAGAGGGCAAAGTCGCCAAATTTGTGGATGAGGTTGATCAGATCTCGTTCTCGGGCAAACGGGCGCGGCTTCAGGGACAGGATGTGACCTATGTGACCGAGCGTTGCGTGATCAGGTTGAGCGATCAGGGCCTGATGGTTACGGAAATCGCGCCTGGTATTGATCTGCAGCGGGATATTCTGGATAAGGCGGCAACGCCACTTTTGGTGGCAGATGATCTGAAGGTCATGGACGCCAATCTGTTTGACCCAGCCTTGATGGGTCTGGCGCTGCCTGCCGCATGATGGACCATTTCCTGCTTGATATTGAGGCCGGCATTGCCCGTCTTACGCTCAACCGCCCCGAACGGCTGAATGCGCTGACCGAAGCAATGATGGACGATCTGCTGGCTGTGTGCCGTCGTATTGAGCGGGCCGAAGATGCGCATGTGGTCATCCTCACCGGTGCCGGGCGTGCATTTTGTGCAGGTGGTGACATTGATGCTTGGGCCGATCACTCAGCGGACGGGTTCGCACGCCATTGGCTGCGGGACGGGCATCAGGCGCTGGACGCGCTGGCGCGACTGCGACAACCGGTGATTGCCGTCTTGAACGGTCATGCGCTGGGGGGTGGGTTGGAACTTGCCGCTTGCGCCGATTTGCGTATCGCCGAGGCGCATATTCGCATCGGTCAACCTGAACCTGCTTTGGGTATCATTCCGGGCTGGTCCGGCACACAGCGCACCGTGCGCCGGTTTGGGGCGCAGATCGTTCGGCGTATGGCCGTATTTGGTGCACAGTTCGACGCGACCGAGGCTGCGGGTCTGGGGCTGGTGGATCAGGTTGTCCCGCAAGGTGAAGGTATGGCTGCCGCCTATGAGGTGGCCCAAAGCCTGCGTCATCGCGGGCCCGTTGCCACCGAGTTGGTCAAGATGCTGATCAACGCTGCCGAAGGCGAAGAGCGTGAGCGCGTGTTTGAAGTTCTGGCTGGTCGCGCCGCAGCCATGCAGCCGGAATTGCAAACCGGATTGTCCGCCTTTAAAGCCCGCAAAAAGGCTGATTTCTGGGAATAATATCGAAGGGAGGCTTTGATGATCCGCCACCTCGTCCATCTGCGATTCAGGGAAAACGTGCCGGAGGCCGACAAGCAGGCGCTCTATGCCGATCTGGCCGCTTTGTCAGGCCATATCGAAGGTATTTTGGACTTTCAGCATCGCAAGAACGTCTCGGTTGAAACGCCGCTGGTGCGTGGGTTCACCGATATGTTCTGGTTCGACTTTCGCGACACACCAGTGCGCGACACCTATCTTGAAGACCCGACCCATCAGGAAATCGGTGGCCGCATCGTCGCGCAGCTAGACGGTGGCGCGGATGGCGTTTTCGTGTGCGATATCGAGCTTTGATGACGGCCCCCTGAATATGCCTCACCGCGTAAACCAAAAGCGGTGAGGCAAAGCAGCCAATTGGCTTGCTTATCTGAGTGAAAAAACCGCGTAAGGGTCTGGTCTACCAGGAATTGTAAGACAGGTATTTGCCGGACATCTCGACCTTGACCCGGTCTCCTTTTTCGTGCGGTACGCGTGTGACCTGCATGTCGAAATCGATCGCAGACATGATCCCGGTTCCGAACTTTTCTTCTATCAGCGCTTTCAGTGTCGGGCCGTAGACGCCGACGATTTCGTAGAACCGATAGATGCAAGGGTCAGTTGGGACGCTTTGTTCCCAGACCTTGGTGGGGGGCTCTTCCAGCACGCCCGCCGCTTCTTGCGGCAGGCCCATCATGGACACAAGCGCTTGGGCCTTGTCTTTGGGAAAGGCGTTCATGCCCATGCAGGCGGAGTGGGTCCAGACCGGCGACATGTCAATCTTTTCCGCGATACCTTCCCATGTCAGCCCCGCCTGTTTTTTGGCGGACAGGATCATCAGCGTTACATCTTCTTTGGTCATCATTTGAGGCAGTTCAAGTGTATCTTTCATAGGGGGTTCCTCCTGCTTGGTCGTGGTGTCAAAGCGCCGGTCGGGTCAGTCATTGACCGCGCGTAATGGGGGGTTGATTTCAGCTTCGGCCGGGGCGGCTTCGGTCAGATCGATAACGACCGAGTCCGGTGTCTGCGCCGCACCATCACTGGCTTGCCCGGCCAGTTCTTTCGAGCGTTGACCCAGGAATTGCACCAGATGATTGCGGATCGCGTAGTAGTTCGGATGCTCGACGATTTCGGTCCGGCTGCGCGGTCTGGGGATCGTAATTTCAACGGACTCAGCGACCCGTGCAAACGGACCATTGGTCATCAGCAGGATGCGGTCGGCCAGAAGGATTGCCTCGTCAATGTCATGGGTGATCATGAATACCGTCTGTTCGGTTTCGCTCCAGACTTTCAACAGTTCGTCCTGAATGGTGCCCCGTGTTAATGCGTCCAATGCGCCAAAGGGTTCATCCAGCAACAGCAGCTTGGGTTGGTTGGCAAAGGCCCGCGCGATCGAGACACGCTGCCGCATTCCGCCCGACAACTGGCTGGGTTTGCGGTGAACCACATCCCCCTCCAGTCCGACCTTGGCCAGAAAGGCCCGGGCATGCGCGTCAATCTTGGCGGCGGGCCAATCCGGATATCGGGCCTTGACCCCGAAGGTTACGTTTCTCAACGCCGACAGCCATGGCAGCAGCGAATAGTTCTGAAATACGACGCCGCGATCCAACGACGGGCCAGAGACTTCGAACCCGTCCATCTTGACGACGCCCGAGGTCGGCTCGGCCAGTCCGGCAAGGATGTTCATGATCGTGGATTTGCCGCAGCCTGAATGCCCGAGAATGCAGACAAATTCGCCTTTCTCGATGCCGAAGCTGGCGTTTTCGAACACGGTCAGGGTGCCGCCCTGTCCATCCGGGAACTGCTGGGTCAGCAATTCGATACTCAGAAACGGTTTGCTCATGATGCTGCTCCTTATTCCGCGTAGGCCACGGCGCGTTGCAGGTAGGCAAAAGCCGAATCCAGCAGCATTCCGACGACGCCGATCATGAGGATGGAAAAGATGACCGAAGTCAGATCGAGATTGTTCCACTCGTTCCACACGTAATAGCCGATGCCTGTGCCGCCAACGAGCATCTCGGCCGCCACGATCACAAGCCAGGCGATTCCGATCGAGATACGCATGCCGGTGATAATTGTTGGCGCAGCAGCGGGCAGGATCACGGTAAAGGCAGTGCGAAACGGCCCTAGTTCATGCGTGCGCGCCACGTTGACCCAATCTTGCCTGACACCAGCCACTCCGAAGGCCGTGTTGATCAGCATCGGCCAGATCGAGCAGATGAAGATCACAAAGATCGCACTTGCCTCGCTGTCCTGAATGATGAACAGCGCCAATGGCATCCATGCCAGCGGAGATATGGGCCGCAGCACCTGAATGAACGGGTTGAAGGCTTTGTAGGCGACCTGACTCATACCAATCAGAAAACCCAGCGGGATTGCCACAAGGGCGGCCATGAAATACCCGGTCAGAACACGGTAGATCGAATAGCCGATCTGAATGCCGATGCCTTTGTCGTTCGGGCCTGCGTCATAGAACGGGTTCGACAACTGCTCCCATGCCTTGGCGATGACCTGGCTTGGCGGGGGGACGCCAGCCTTTTGCGCTCCTCCACCTGTCAGGCGCTCGTATTCAGTGAGTTCTCCGGCGGCTTTCTGGGCGGGAATGGCGGCCTCCCAGATCAGGAGGCCGAACACCAGCATGACCACCGACAAAAGCGCGGCCCGCTGGTTGATGGAAAGAGTGTCCAGCATCTGTCAGGCTTTCCCGATCGCGAAGCTGGAGACATAACCTTCGGGGTCTTTGGGATCGAAAGTTTTGCCCATGATTGTATGGGATTTGTAAGTCACATCGGGTGCGTCATACCCAAGATCGTTCATGATCTTCTTGGCATCTGCGGCCAAGTAAACCTGCTCGGCCACACCTTTGTAATCCACGTCGCCTTCGATATATCCCCAACGCTTCATCTGCGTCAGGATCCAGACCCCCATCGAATGCCACGGGAACGGATCGAAATCGATCCGGTCAGGCACTTGCTGCACCTCGCCCAGACCATCGGCGTAGGTGCCGGTCAGGACCTGCTCGATCACCGGAACAGGCTGATTGAGGTAATTGGTCGGCGCAATCGCTTCCGAGATATCCTTGCGGTTGTCGGGGTTTGACGCGAACTGAGTGGCGTCGATGATCGACTTGAGCAACGCGCCGTAGGTGTTGGGCAGCTCGGTCGCAAAACTCAGCGGGGCGGCGAAGGCGCAGCACGGATGCCCTTCCCAGATCTCTTTGGTCAGGGTGTGGATGAACCCGATCCCTTCCCAGACCGCGCGTTGGTTGAACGGATCGGGCGACAAATAGCCGTCGAGGTTTCCGGCGCGCAGGTTCGCAACCATCTCTGGCGGCGGCACAACGCGGATCTGGATATCGACATCGGGGTCCAGCCCGAACTCGGCCACGTAATAGCGCAGCAGGAAGTTGTGCATCGAGTATTCGAATGGCACGCCGAAGGTGAACCCCTTCCACTGCTTCGGGTCGCGCTTGTCCAGATGTTCGTTCGACAGCACGATGGCTTGTCCGTTGATGTTCTCGACCGCTGGCATAATGTATGGGGTCGCAACCGAGCCTGCGCCCAACGTCATGGCCAGAGGCATCGGAGTTAGCATGTGGCTGGCGTCATATTCGCCCGACAGAGATTTGTCGCGCGCCACAGCCCAACCGGCCGTCTTGATCACCTGCGCGTTCAGACCGTAACGTTCGTAGAAACCCATCGGTTGCGCCATGATGATCGGCGTGGCGCAGGTTATCGGGACAAAACCGATGTTCAGATCGGTTTTTTCGGGTGTGCCAAGGTTGTCCAGAATGGCCGCTTTGGCCTGATCCAGAGGAAAGACCGAGGCCAGCGCAGCAGCAGCCGTGCCACCGCCCAGCATCCCCATGAATGAGCGGCGGCTGATGTCGCTCTGACCAAAAATCGACCGGACGATCGCGCTTTCGACCACGCGTTCGGTCATTTCTTCCGAGGACATGGTTGTGGCCTCGACATGGTCCTTGTCATGCCCGTGCCCCGACAAGCATCCCTCGCAGCCGCAATCGGCCCCATGTCGCAGATCGGTTTTCTCGGAAAACGGATTTCCCAGGCTCTTCAGTGTCATGGCTTCACCCTTTCGCAATGGAGTTGCCACCATCGTGCCAGCCGGATGTCGCGTGAAACAGTAGGGGCACAAAATTTGTGCACTCATAAAAGATTAATAAGATCATGGTTTTAAAGAGAGTCATGCGGTTTAGATTTTACGATAAATCGTAAATTACGAAATTTCGTTTTCTGACGCTGCATCGCAGCGATACACTGACCCCATGTCCCTTGATCATCTGTCACCTGATTCCGTTTTGCTGTCTATGCCGGAGGCCGCACTGGTTCTCGACACCGCGTCTGATCGCGTGGTTCGTTGGAATCGGCCCGCCGCAACATTGTTGTCGGGCGCGCCCAATGCATCCCCGCGCGCCTTTTCGTCTTACCTGAAAGAGGCGCTGCCCGAGTTTATTGTGTTTATCGAGGAGGTGGATCACAGGTGCGAAAGCTGGACCCGCGACGTTACTCTGACCTCCGTGCAGGGGAAAGCCATTCGGGTCGAGCTGCGCGCCCGTCCTGTGCGAGGAAAAGCCGGTTGGTTGATGATGACGATCACCGATCTGGACGCGCTGGATCAACGGGCGGAACTGACTGCGACGGCCCAGACCTTTCGCGCAGGTATTCTGGAATGGAGGCGTACGGAGGGTTTCTTTGCAGAGCTGGAGCGCCAAAACCAGTTGATCCTGAACGCGGCGGGTGAGGGGATTTACGGTGTGAACGCCGAAGGAAAGACCACATTCGTCAATCGCGCAGCGCAAGAGATGCTGGGCTGGACGACCGAGGATCTGTTGGGAAAGGACATCCACTCGATGATCCATCACCATCATCTGAACGGCGACGTCTATCCCTCGCAGCAATGCCCGATTTACCGCTCGTTTCGTTTCGAACAGGTGCATCGGATCGAAGATGAGGTGTTCTGGCGGAAGGATGGCAAGCCGATCCGCGTCGAATATGTCTCGACTCCGATCTACGACCAACAGGTTCTTGCCGGGGCGGTGGTGATTTTCCGTGACATAACGGACCGCAAGGAAAACGAGCGCAAGTTGCGGGATGCTTTGGACGAGGTGGCCGCGTTGCGTGACCGGCTGGAACAGGAAAACGCGTATTTGCAAGAGGCGATTACCTCGGAGCGCGCCCATCACGACATCATCGGAACCTCACCCGCAATCCGTCAGATCGTAACCCGGATCGATCTGGTGGCAGAAACAGATGCGACAGTGCTTGTGTCTGGCGAAACAGGCACCGGAAAATCACTGGTCGCGACTGAAATCCACAAAGCCAGCCCACGTGCCCGCCGCCCGTTGATCCATTTCAAATGCGGGTCACTGGCACGGGACGAGATCGAGGCCGAACTCTTCGGCCATGTGCGTGGTGCGCCCAACGGGGCCACGCGCGACAAGCCGGGCAAGCTGGAGCTGGCCCATGGGGGCACCCTGTTCATTGATGATGTCGAGGAATTGCCGCTTGAGTTGCAGGGTAAGCTGTTGGCTGCGCTGCAGAATGGAACGGTTACAAGGCTGGGCGACACGCGCGAAAAGCCCATCGACATTCGCGTGATCGCATCGACATCCCTGACCGACTCGCAGGCGCGCCGTGCGGACCGCATTCGCGAGGATCTTTATTTGTTCCTGAACGTTTTTCCGATCACCTGTTTGCCGTTACGCGACCGGCAAGAGGACATCCCCTTGCTTGCAACCCATCTGCTGAACATCGCATGTCGCCGCCTGAACCGACCGGTTCCCGTGCTGACTGCCTTGGGGGTGCAGCAGTTGCAGGCCTATGACTGGCCCGGCAACGTTCGCGAGCTTCACAATGTGATCGAACGGGCGGCGATCGTGTCACATGGCACCAAGCTTGTGATCGAACTGACAGGCACAACACCGACGCCACAGACCAACGCGCCATTTCGGACGGAAACACAGATGCAAGAGTTGATGCGCGCAAATTTGGTCGCCACATTGCGCGAGACAAAAGGCCGGGTTTCCGGCGCATCTGGAGCGGCAGCCCTGCTTGGTGTGAAACCGACGACGCTGCATTCGCGCATTAAATCGATGGGTATCTCTGACGCAGAGTGGGAGTGAGATGAGACCGGCCTAGCACTGGCAGCGAAACCGGGTGACGATGGTGTCCAGAACCTCGTCCGGGTCACGTTTCCACCAGTTGTTGGCCGAGAAGATCTCGACCTCACACAACCCGTCGTAGCCGGCGTGTTCGACTGCGGCGCGTATCGCAGGCAGATCGGCTACCCCGTCTCCCATCATGCCACGATCCAGCAGGATGTCTGTCGTATCCGCCAACCAGTCGCACAAGTGATACCCCAGGATGCGGCCGTTTGCCCGGGTGGCTAACGTGTCAGCCAAAGTCGTGTCCCACCACACGTGATAGACGTCGATGGCAACGCCCACGTTATCAGCCCCGACAGCATCACAAACGTTCAGCGCATCTGCGGCGGTCATCAGGCATGTTCGGTTACCTGCGGTCGCAGGGTTCAGCGGCTCCAACGCCAGTTGAACCCCGCGCTGCGCCGCGTATGGGGCCGCGCGCGCGACGCGGTCCGCCAGAATCTTCTGGCTATCCAAAACGCCCTTGGTGCCGGGCTCGGGCCCGCCGGTGACAATGGTCAGGACCGAGGTGCCAAGATCTGCCGCCTGATCGATGGACATGTGGAAATCGTCCATGATCTGCTGATCCGAGGGCAACGCAAGCGGGCCGGTCAGAAATGGCGTGCGACACAAGCCAACCACCTGCATGCCTGCGGCGCGGACTCGTTCTCCGATCTGGGCTGCGCGCCCGTCCAGTTCCCGTCGCCAGAAGGTGATCCCGCCATAGCCGCGTGCAGCGCAGGCATCGATTACCTGCTCAGGCGACCACCCCGCGCCGTGCCCATCCAGGTTATGACCCAGCGTTGCTGTATTCAGCGCGAGTGCGGAATGATCGTTCGAGAAGTCGCGCAAGTCTCAGACTCCGTAGAGTTTCAACATATGCTCCATACGTTCCACCGCCAGATCGATGTCGCGCAGCAATCCGCATTCGTCGGCCATTTTGAAGCAATCGATGAAATAGGGCAAAGAACGTGTGGACTGGGCGCCGTTCAACATGATGAAATGATCCTGGAACCCGTTCAGCCATGCCAGAAAGACCACGCCGGTCTTGTAGTATTGTGTGGGCGCGCGGAAGATGTGTCGGGCCAATGGAACGGTGGGATCGAGCGTCGCGCGGAAGGTTTTGGAATCTCCTTCGCTCAGCTTGCTGACCGCATAGGCCGCCGCCGGGGCGAGGGGGTCGAAAATGCCCAGCAGCGCATGCGAAAAGCCCTGATCATCACCTTCGATCAACTCAGGATAGTTAAAATCGTCGCCCGTATACATCTTGACACCATCGGGCAACAGGCGGCGCATAATGATTTCTTTTTGAGCATCCAGAAGCGAAATCTTGATTCCGTCCACTTTGCCGGGATTGGATCGGATCACGGTCAAAGCGGTTTCAAGCGCGTTGTCAAAACTGTTGCCGCCCCAATACCCGGCCAATTGAGGATCGAACATCTCCCCCAGCCAGTGCAGAATAACCGGGTGGTCGCAGGCATTCAGCACGTCTGTATAGACCGAGATATAATCGTCCGGTCCGCGCGCCACCTTGGCCAGCGCGCGCGAGGCCATCAGGATGATCCGCCCGTCCAGTTTCTGAATTGCTTCGACCTGTTCCAAATAGGCGCGGCGGACATCATCCAACGATGTTGCATCTTTCGGATCCAAGTGGTCCGTGCCGCATCCGTTGGCAACCAATGCGTCAGGGAGCTCTTCTTTCGTGCGGCGGATGAGCTCCAGTGCACCGGGCCAATCCAGCCCCATGCCACGTTGGGCCGTGTCCATCGCCTCGGCGATGCCCATGCCCATGCCTGCCAGATAGTGGCGGAACTCCATGGTTTTGGCCCAGTCCACGTGGGCCGGGCCGGTCGGGTCGTGATCACCAAACGGGTCGGCCACCACATGCGCGGCGGAATACAACACTCGGGCCGAATTTTCGCTCAGCTTCGACGGCGTAACCGGCGTACCCACCAGCGCATAGTCGTGAAGTTTGCCGGTGGTGTCGGGCAGTTTGATTTTCATCGGTCGACCTCAAAAACGGGGTACAAGCATCCCGGCATCAGCCGAGATCACCTGTCCGGTGGTATAGGGAAGCTTTCCGCTCGCAAGCGCGGCGATGATATTGCCCATATCTTCGGGCTGCCCGACGCGCGGGAACAGTGTCAGCCCGTCTTTGGCGCGCTGGTCATACATCTCGATAACCGGGGCGGTCATCTCGGTGGCGATCAGACCGGGTTGCACGTCATAGACCGCAATGTCCTCGGGGCCCAGTCGCACGGCAAAGGTTTTCGAGATCATCGCGGCCGCGGCCTTCGACGCACAATATTCCGCACGGGGCGCGGCGACGGCTATAGCGTTGGATGAGGTCACATTGACGATGGAATGGAAGGCCTCGGCGTTCCGGTCGCGTCCGAGCAGGCGTTTGGCGAAACTCTGTGACAGAAAGAACATCGCCTTGGTGTTGATTGCCATGCAGCGGTCATAGCTCTGTTCGGACACCTCCAGCAGATCGCCGCGTTGCAGGACGCCGACACCTGCATTGTTGACCAAAGTGGTCAGCGGGCCAAGTTGGTCTTCGATCGCGGCCAGTTGCGCATCGTGGCTTTTGATGTCCGAGACGTCAAAAGCAGCAGCCATGGCCGGAACTCCAAGAGCGCGGATCGTCTCGAGCGCAGCCTTCAATTCGGCATCCCGTTGCGGGCCATTGACGGCAATCGCAAACCCTTCTCGCGCCAGGGCCACTGCTGCTGCAAGTCCGATACCGCGTGATGACCCCGTTACAAGTGCTGCCTGTCTGCTCATGCGGCGGCCCCTTTTGCCAGCAATTCCCTCGCGATAATCATACGTTGAATCTGGTTTGTGCCTTCATAAATCTGAGTGATTTTGGCATCGCGGTACAAACGTTCGACCTCAAAGCCTCGGATATAACCTGATCCCCCAAAGACTTGTACAGCGTCGGACGAGCGCTGTACCGCCATGTCACCGGCAAAACACTTGGCCATGGAACAGGCTTTGGTCGCGTCCTGCCCAGTGTCGATCTTGTACGCGGCCGAGAACACCAGCAAGCGTGCTGCTTCGACATCCTTGGCGATATCGGCCAGCAACCATTGCACGCCCTGAAAGTCGGCAATCGGTTTGTTGAACTGTTTGCGTTGCTGGGCATATTCCGTGGCGGCCTCAAGCCCGGCCTGACCGATCCCCACGGCCAGCGCGGCGATGCCAACTCGGCCCTTGTCCAAAACGCTCATCATCATATGAAAGCCGCGCCCTTCGGTGCCCAGCAATGCATCAGCAGGCAGACGCACATCGTCGAAAGACAGCGGCCCAACCTGACTGGCGCGCTGACCCATCTTGATCTCTTTGGGGCCGCGCGTTACCCCATCTGCGTGCAGGTCGACCAGAAAAATCGACATACCGCGATGCCCGGCCTCGGGGTCGGAGCGGGCCAGGACAAAACCAACATCGGCCACAGGCGCGTTGTGAATCCATATCTTGCCTCCGTTTAGCACCCATCCGTCCCCGTCCCGAACAGCGGTGGTGCGAATGCCCGAGACATCGGTCCCTGCTTCGGGCTCGGTGATGCAATAGGCTGGGCGCAGTTTGGCGGTGAGCAGATTGCCCAGCCACTTCTGTTGCTGCTCGACGGTCCCGTGACGCACGAGCAAGGTGGTCACCAGCTCTAGCAGCCCGCACTGATCCGCGATCGAGGCATAGCCACGCGACAGTTCTTCCATCACCAATGCGTAGGTCAGGGTATCGAAACCCGGTCCGCCCAGGTTTTCGGGAACACAGATGCCGAACAGGCCAAGCTCGGCCATTTGATCATAGATTTCAGAAGGAAATCGCGACTCATGGTCCAGCTCCTCTGCGGCCGGGCGGATAACGTCCTGCGCGAATTGGCGGGTCATGTCACGGACTTGGATATGTGTTTCGGTCAGAAACATGGTATCGCACCTTAATGTAACCAATCAGTTACTAATATGATGCCACCTACTGGTTCGTCAAGTGGGTTGATCGCGTGGGGAAACTGATATAAATAACCAATCAGTTACTTAAAATCACGCAAATCCAACAAAGCGGTTTGCATCAGGGAGGTTTGCATGACACCGAATTCCAAGGTCAAATTTGGCCGCGTCGATCTTGAGGTCTCTACCTTTGGGTTTGGAACCGCGCCGATCGGCAACATCTTTCGTGAAATCGATGAACAGACTTCGGATGCCATGATTCAGCACGCTTGGGATGCGGGGGTTCGCTATTTCGACACGGCGCCCATGTACGGCCATGGTCTGTCCGAATTGCGAACCGGTCAAAGTCTGCGTTGGAAGAACCGCGATGACTTTGTGTTGTCGTCAAAAGTTGGCCGTGTGCTCAAGCCCGCCCGTCGTCAGGATATCGCCTATGAGCCCTGGACCAACGCCGCGCCATTCACGATGCATTTCGACTATAGCTATGATGGCGTGATGCGCTCGGTCGAAGACAGTTTGCAACGTATGGCGCTGGAGCGGATGGATATCTGTTTCATTCACGATATAGACGTGTTTACGCGCGGCGACGAGCAGCCCGAGGTGTTCAGGCAGGCGATGGATGGCGCGTGGAAGGCTCTGGAAAGCCTGCGCGATCAGGGCGTTGTAAAGGCCATTGGTGTCGGGGTGAATGAATGGGAAGTCTGCCACGCCGCGTTGGAACAGCGCGACTTTGACTGTTTCCTGCTGGCCGGGCGCTATACGCTGCTGGAACAGGACGCGCTGGATAAGTTCCTGCCGCTATGTGAAGACCGCGGTGCTGCTGTTGTTGTGGGTGGCGGCTTCAATTCGGGCATTCTGGCCACCGGTGCGAAAGAGGGTGCAAAATACAATTACGCACCCGCACCCGCAGATATCATGGACAAGGTTCGCAAGATTGAGACGGTGTGCGCCGAATACAATGTACCGCTGCCAGCTGCCGCGCTGCAGTTTGTTGTCGCGCACCCTGCTGTCCCGACTTTCATGGCCGGCACCCGGACGGTCGAGCAGCTGGATCAGAACCTGAACTGGTTCAGCCATGATATCCCGACCGCGTTCTGGGCCGATCTGAAATCAAAAGGGTTGCTGCGCGAGGATGCCCCGGTTCCGGCATGACAGATTCGTTGCCCTCTGGCGTCTATGGGTTTCACGATCTGCAGGTCGGAGATGTCATTCGCACCGGGTCTGCCGAAATTTCGGCGGACCTGATATCCGATTTTGCCAATCTGACTGGCGATAAATATGTTCTGCACCTCGACGATGACGCGGCGCAGGCCCGCGGTTTCAAATCGCGGGTGGCGCATGGCCTACTGATTTTGTCGGTGGTCGATGGATTGAAATTCCGGTCAGATGCAAAAATTGATGGATTGGCATCATTGGGTTGGGACTGGCGCTTTGAAAAACCTGTTTTCGCCGGGGATGTGATCCGGGCCGAACTGACTGTGATATCCAAGCGTGTCACAAAAGGGTCGGGGCGCGGAATCGCCACCTTCCGGTTTGATGTGTTGAATCAGGACGGTCAGCGCGTGCAGCACGGCACCAATGAACTGATTTTTGAGTAACTTCCTGATGAAGATTCGGAGTTCAGCACGCAGTGCGTATATGGGCAGACGAGAAGTGATCAGCCTGCTTTTAAGGTAACTCCGATGGAAATTGCGCGCAGCTCATTTGCGAGGCATTTCGTTGACAAGCCGTAAACCGGCTCAGTTTCGTTCCGAACAAGGGTGCAAAAAAAATTTGGACTCTGTCGTAAAAACGTTATTAATTGTGAGTATGCTCACGAGAGCACAATAACAGTGCAACTGAAACACCAGTGGGGACAATAATGAAATACTTAGCTTCCGTCAGCTTCATGGTGCTGGCCAATGCCGCCTTTGCAGCCTGTCCGGCAATCACCGTCAGCGATCCGCAAAACATCAGCGGCGCTTTTCCGAAACAGCTTGAACTGGCCGAATTCGAAGCGGCTGCAAACTGTGACCTGGCATTCAGCGAGAACCCTGACATTGGCGCGCTGAACGCACGCATTGTCGGGAATGGCGATCTGCCTGTCGTCGCGGACCGGCTGCCGGAAGAGCCGCTGGTTGTCATGCCTCTCACCTTGATCGGCAAATATGGCGGTGTCTTGGACGGGTACTCGAATGCGACGGAATCCGGCACCTCGGACCTGTTGTCGGTACGTCATGTGAACCTGACCCGGTTCGATAGCGATCTGCTGACCATCAAGCCGAATGTCGCCAAGTCGTTCGAATGGAATGATGACTTTACCGCCATCACATTCACGCTGCGCAAAGGCCACAAATGGTCCGATGGTGCACCATTCACGTCGGCTGACGTCGAGTTCTGGCTCGAGAACATGACCAAGGACGAGAACGTCATCGGTTCGGTCAAAGATATCTGGGTCGTGGCCGATGAGGTCATGGGCATCGAGATCATTGATGACCAGACTTTCACGTTCACTTTTGCTGCTCCGAATCCGGGCTTCCTGGCTGCGCTGTCGCAATATTACGGACAGCCATTTCAGCCAAAGCACTTCCTGGGTCAGTTCCATCCCGAGATCAATCCGGATGCGGACAAGCGGGCGCAAGAAGCCGGGTTTGAAAACGGGTACGAAGTCATTGCCTTCTACTTTGGCGGGTCGGACTGGAAAGATGTCCCGTCACCCTACCTGAAGGATGCTTCCAAGATCGATGGCCTACCCGCGGCTGTTGTTCCGACATTGGAAAGCCATATCGTAATCGAAGACACGACGGAAACCCGTCGCGTGGTTGCAAACCCCTATTATCACGTCGTGGATACAGCGGGTCAGCAATTGCCTTATGTCAATGAAATCTTCGAGCAGTATATCCCAGACGCGGAAGTGCGTTTGCTGAAGATGCTGAATGGTGAGGCGGACTATAAATCGCAATCCAACCAGCTGACCCAGGCGCCGACATTGCTGGACGGTCAGGAAGCTGGCAATTACACGGTCAGCCTGCGCCCAGCGATTACAATTCCGACCCTTGGTTTCAACCACACAGCCAAGGATGAGGAAAAGCGGGCAATTTTCTCGTCGCAGGACTTCAACCTGGCCATGTCTCACGCCATCAACCGGGATGAGTTGAATGAGCTGGCCAATTTCGGTCTTGGCAAGCCTTCGCAATATATTGCCTTCGATCCGGTGCCGGAATTTGCCAGCGAAGAGCAGACCTCGTTTGCTACCGCCTATGACCCCGAGAAGACCAAAACCCTTTTGGACGGTCTGGGTCTGGCAGATACAGATGGTGATGGTTTCCGCGAATTGCCGTCGGGTGCCAAGCTGGTCCTGAACCTGCAATTCTCGACGCAAGGTATGACCGTTCAAACCGCCGAAGCCGTCGCCCAATACTGGAGTGATGCAGGTATTCAGACCAACATCAAAGAGGTCACCTCGGATGAATACCGCGCGGCGCAATCGGCCAACGAGCTGGATATCACTGCGTGGAACAACGGTCGTCCGGCGGCCCTCATGCAGGGCAATATCGACCGTTTGGTGGTTCCGTTCGGCACGTTTTTCCACCAGCGCAACGGGATGTTGTGGGATCGCCATTTGACAACCAATGGTGCGGAAGGGGTTGAGCCGCCCGCATGGACGGTCGAGCTGGCTGCCCTGGCCAAAGAGTGGCAGACAACCACGCCGGGCTCGGATGCTTATAATGAGCTTGGATCGAAGATTATCGACCTGCAGCTGGCTAACATGCAGTATATTGGGACGGTCCAGACACAGAACATCGTCTACCGGTCCAACAAGCTGCAGAATATGGATGAGTTCAAGACATGGTCTTATGACTATTACCGGACCTATCCCTATCACGCTGACCAGTGGTGGCTCGACGAATAATCGAACATGACCACAAGGCAAGGACGGCCCGTGCCGGCCGTCCTTGCCGCATCTGAAGAGTTTACCAAACATGTCCTCTTTCGCCCGCTTCCTGTTGTCTCGTTTCGGGGCAGCACTGACCACGATGCTGCTGGTGTCGTTTCTTGTGTTTACCCTTATGGAACTGGTCCCCGGAAACTGCGCCGAGCGCTTTCTGGCCTACAAAGACACGCAAGGTGTGGTGGTCACCGCCGAAGATATTCGCGCCGAAGAGGTGCGCATGGGCCTTGACCGTCCTTATGTCATCCGTTGGCTGAACTGGGTGTCGGGCATTTTCTTCCGGTTTGACTTTGGCGAAAGCTGTCTGTGGCGCGTCGATGTGACTCAATTGGTCGGAGACAAGATGGTGTTGTCTCTGGCACTGTCGTTTACCGCGTTGATGCTCACCTATGCGATTTCGATCCCCGTCGGGATGGCCTCGGCCACCATGCGTGACAGCTGGTTCGACAGCTCTCTGCGGGTGATCAGCTATCTAGGTCTGGCCTTGCCGAACTTCCTTCTGGCGCTGTGTGTTATGCTGTTTTCGACCATCGTGTTCGGAGAGACCCTGACCGGACTGTTCAGTCCCGAATATCGGGACGCTCCGTGGTCCTGGGATAAATTCAAGGACATGATGAGCCGGGCTTGGCTGCCGATCGTGATACTGGCCTGGTCGGCCACGGCAATTCAACTGCAAACCGTGCGGGCCTTGATGTCCGATGAAAAGGACAAATTATATGTGACTGCCGCCCGCGCGCGCGGGCAATCCGGGACGGGGTTGTTGCTGAAGTATCCCGGACGCCACGCGCTGGGACCGGTGATCAACAGCCTTGGCTTCGACCTGAATCGCGTGTTCAACGATCTGCCTATCGTGGCTGCGGTTCTGGTTTTGACAGATGCCGGAGCGCTGTTGCTGGACGCGTTGGCAAAGTCCAATGATCAACAGCTTGCTGGTGCAATCATCCTGATGATGACTGCGGTGATCGTCTTCTTCAACTTTCTGACCGATATCCTTTTGGCCGTTATCGATCCGCGTGTCCGGAAAGGGTTTTTCTGATGGCTTTGAGCATATTCAAGAAACGCAGCCTGTCCAAAGAAGACTATTTCACCGCCTCGCAGAGCAAGCTGATCTGGGAACGGTTCCGGCGCAAGAAATCGGCTCGGATTGCTGCCAATATCCTGATATTCATAATCCTTAGCGGTATCTTTGCCTCGTTTCTGTCGCCATACGAACCCAATGCGGCGGGGCGTGATACGGAATACGTGAACGGAGCGCCTCAGCTGCCGAAATTCTGTGACGCAGCAGGCTGCAGCCTGAGGCCCTTTATCCATAAGGTGGAACGACACCGCGGCGCGGATACCAATTTTCGCTGGGTGACCCGCGAAACTGATGAACGCAATTACCTCACGTTTCTGCCCAAAGGCTGGGACTACAAAATGCTGGGGATCACCTTCGACCGGCACCTGTTCGGTGTTGAAGAAGGGTTCATCCACGTTTTCGGGACTGATGCGGGGGGCAAGGACATCTTTTCGCGCACCCTGCATGCGGTGGGGGTCAGCCTGGCAGTCGGAACCGTCGGAGTGCTGATTTCCTTCGTTCTCGCGCTGATCATTGGCGGGTGCGCGGGGTATTTCGGCGGGCGGGTCGATATTGTTCTTCAGGCGCTGATGGACACGGTCAAGGCGGTGCCGACGATTCCGCTTTTCATGGCGCTTGCAGCGTTTATCCCGCAGGAATGGTCGGCGGAGATGCGGTTTTTCTTCATCTCGATGATCCTCGGCCTTGTTGGCTGGGGAACGCTGGCGCGCCGCATCCGCACCCATGTTCTGGCCGAGCGTACGGCAGATTATGTACTGGCGGCGCAGATGGCTGGTGCCCGTCCGGGTCACATCATCAGGCGGCATCTGTTGCCCAGTTTCACCAGCTATATCATCGTCGATCTGGTGATTTCTTTCCCGTATATGGTGCTCAGCGAAACCGCGCTCAGCTTTATCGGGCTGGGGCTGAAAGATCCGGTGAACTCGCTTGGGGTTATGCTTCAGAACGTGACCAATGTGGACGTGCTGTTGAACTATTCCTGGTATTTCATCCCGGTCCCGATCTTCGTCACGCTTGTCCTGGCGTTTGTTTTTGTTGGTGACGGCCTGCGCGATGCGGCCGACCCCTATGCGGAGCGAAAAGGATGAGCGAGCCAATCCTGAGCGTCGAAAACCTGACTGTAACGTTCCAGACAGGCGAAGGCCCTGTGCTTGCGGTCGATGATGTTTCCTTTGAACTGGCCGAAGGCGAGGTGCTGGGTCTGGTCGGCGAAAGCGGATCAGGCAAATCGGTGACGGCCAAAGCGATTATGCAGCTGAATGCGGGCAACACACACTATAGCGATGGCAGCCGGATTGCAGTGCGTGGCGATGGTGACCCTGTCGAGGTGATGCAACTGCGTTCGGAAAAAGAGCGCCGCGTGGTGCGCGGAGATCGCGTGTCGATGATCTTTCAGGAGCCGATGGCGAGTTTCGCCCCGGCACTGACCATCGGCAAGCAAATGGTCGAGCAGCTGCAATTGCATCGGAACCTGTCCAAGGCCGAAGCGAAACAGGTCTCGATCCAGATGCTGGAACGGGTCGGTATCTCGGATGCGGCCACGAGGTTCGGCCAGTATTCGTTTGAGCTGTCGGGGGGGATGCGGCAGCGCGCGATGATCGCCATGGCCTTGTCCACACATCCCGGCCTTCTGATCGCGGATGAGCCGACGACGGCGCTTGACGTGACCATTCAGGCGCAGGTGCTCGATCTGATCGAAGAACTGGCGCAGGAAAACAGGATGAGTGTTCTGTTCATCACCCATGATCTGGGCGTGATTGCGGAAACCGCGGACAAGGTCGCCGTGATGTATCTGGGCCGGATTGTCGAATATGGCGCCGTCGAGGATGTGATCCTGCGTCCGGCGCATCCCTACACGCGGGGTCTCTTGGATGCGTTGCCGAAGCTCTCGGATCTGACGGCTGCACTGACGCCTGTTCCGGGCGATATTCCCAGCCCGTTGGAGCGACCCGGTGGATGTGTCTTCCATACGCGCTGTCAGTTTGCCCGGGCCGGGCTGTGTGACAGTCAGGTTCCCCCGATGACCGAAGTTGCCGGACACAGTGCCGCCTGTCATCTGGCGCAAGAGATCGGAGATTACGTACATGACCACGACTGAACCGGTCTCGACCATCAGTATCCGCGATCTGATCGTGCGCTATGACGTCGGCGGTGCTTTTTTGGGCGGGCACAAATACCTGACGGCTGTCGATGGGGTTTCGCTGGATATTCCCAAGGGCAGCTTCTTTGGCCTTGTGGGTGAATCCGGATGCGGCAAGACCACGCTGGGACGCGCCACGCTCAACGCAGCGCCGGTCAGCGAAGGGTCGATTCACTTTACCGGCGATGACGGCCACGAGTTTGATCTGGGCGATCTGAAAGGCGACAAGCTGCGGGGTTTTCAGCGCGAAGCGCAGATGATCTTTCAGGATCCTTATGCGGCGTTAAGCCCGCGCATGACGGTGCGGGACATTATCGCCGAACCACTGGAAATCATGAAGATCACACGCTCGCGCAAGGAGACCGATGAACGGGTGCGCGAGATGGCGCGCCGTTGCCGGCTGAACCTCGAACATCTCCGCCGGTTTCCGCATGCGTTTTCGGGCGGCCAGCGGCAGCGGATTTCGATTGCGCGTGCTCTGGCCATGGGTCCCAACTATGTTGTGGCGGACGAAAGCGTCGCGGCGCTCGATGTATCGACGCAGGCAGATATTCTGAACCTGTTGCGCGAGCTGCAGGAGACGCTGCATCTGACCGTGCTGTTCATCAGCCATGACCTGAGCGTTGTGGCGCATGTCTGCGATATGGTGGCCGTGATGTATCTGGGCCGCATTGTCGAGATTGCGAAACCCGCCGATCTGTTCCGCAAGCCGCTGCATCCTTATTCGCAGGCACTGATCGGGTCAGTGCCCAAGCTCGACCCTCGCAAACGCGGCAAGCGCACCAAGCTGAAAGGCGAAATCCCCTCGCCGCTGAACCCGCCATCGGGCTGCCGGTTCCACACCCGTTGCCCTTTTGCGCAAGAGCGTTGCCGGACCGATGTTCCGCAGCTTGAGACGGTGGCAAAGGACCGGACGATTGCCTGTCATTTCCACGACGCTTTGGAGCCCTCCAATGTCTGACACACGCCCGAACATCCTGTTCATTACGGCCGATCAATGGCGTGGCGATTGTCTGGGCTATGCCGGACATGACGTTGTGAAGACCCCGAATATGGACGCGTTGGCTGCTGAGGGGACAGCATTTATGCAGCACTACGCTGCGGCGTCGCCTTGTTCGCCCGCGCGGGCGGCGATGTATACAGGCCTGTATCAGATGAATAATCGGGTTGTTGCAAACGGCGCTCCTCTGGATCACCGGTTCGACAATGTGGCCCGCGCCGCGCGACGGGCGGGATATGCGCCAACACTGTTTGGCTATACGGACATCGCGGCGGACCCGCGCGCCCACGATCCGAATGATCCCGCCGGGCGAACCTATGAAGGTGTCTTGCCGGGTTTCGACGTCGAGCAGCCGCTGATCGGGGATCGGGCTCCTTGGAAACGATGGCTCAAATCGCTTGGCTACGCCCCAGAGATTGTCGATGACCCCTACCGGTTGGCACCCGAGGAAAACGAACGCGTGCCCACCGGCCCTGCCGGGTTCAAGGCCGAACACAGTCAGACGGCTTATCTGACCGGACGTTTGATGGACTGGCTGGAACAGCATGACGCGGATCAAGGCTGGTTTGCGCATCTTTCCCTGATCCATCCGCATCCGCCCTTTATTGCACCCGCCCCCTATAATGACATGTACGACCCGGATCTGGGGCGCGACTTTCAGACCACCAGCCCCGAGGTCATGGCGGACCCGGTCGTGCAGATGCTGTTGAACAAACCCGTCGACGATTTTGTGCCGGGTGTCGAAGGGAACCTTCCTGACCTGAGTGTCGAAGACAAGCGCCGCATACGCAGCGTTTATTTTGGCTTGATAACCGAGGTGGACGCGCAACTGGGTCGGCTGTTCGATCACATCAAAGCGGCAGGGCAATGGGACAACACGATCATCATCATGACCTCGGATCATGGTGAGATGATGGGAGATTACGGGTTGTTCGGAAAAGGTGGTTTTTTCCCGGACAGCCAGCAAATTCCACTGATCATCCGCTTGCCGGGCCAGACAGATGGGCGTGTGTGCAACAGCTATACATCAGCGGTCGACCTGTTTCCGACGCTTTTGGGCCTGATCGGCGGCCGCGCGACCAACGCCCTGGATGGTCAGGATCTCGGCCCGATTCTGCGGGCGCAGACCGATCAAACAGGACAAGACGCTGCTTATTGGGAGTTTGACTACCGAGACCGCGTTCCAATGGGTGAAGAAGCGACAGAACATCTGGCTGATTTCCACCTTCAGGCGCGGTTGGACGCCGACATGCTTTATGTCAGCTCACCTGCAAGTCCGCCACTGTTGTTCGAAACGGGCGCCACCGCCATTTGCGCTGAAAACGTCGCCGAGCAGACGTCATTTCAGGGGAAACGTCTGCATGCGGCGGAAGCGCTCTTGCGGTTTCGACAAAGACGGAACGACCAGACATTGGCAGACCTGCGCGTGGGACCTGAAGGTGTGAAACGTGTTGGTGCGCCAGATCTCTGAGGACGAAGGATGTACTCGATTTGGCTTACCTTTGAAGAGACTCTGGCCCAAAAGCTGAGAGATCAGATTTCGACACTGGCCCGCCAAACTGGTGGCCCGGTGTTTGAGCCGCATCTGACCGTCGTCGGTGATCTGGACCTTCCACGTCACGAGGTGCTGCATCTGGCGAAATCGATCCGGTTGGCTTTTCAGCACGAATCTGGCGAATTTGGAAATATCGGCTTTGGGGCGACATATTTCCAATCGGTATTCCTAACAATAAAACTGCGCGAGGCTTTGGACGGGCTTAGGTCATCGCTGTTGGCGCAACTCGATTTGTCCGCAGAGTATCCGCCCCATGTCAGCCTGGCTTATGGCGTGGATGATACCAACATGCTGGTCGAGCATCTGAGCAGAATCGATCAGGAATTTTCCGGTTGTGTGGCCCGCTTTTCGGACCTCGTCGTCATGGCCTCGTCCGAGGACCGCCCAGTAGATCATTGGCGCAGTCTCGAGAAGTTTTCTCTGTCCGCGCAATAAGCCGATTTATTACAAAAACTCAGTGCGATTTACGCAGAACCAGTTGCGGTTCAATCAGCAACTGACGTGTTGGTTCTTCGGGGTGTTCCAGCCGTTGCTCTAACAACTGGATGATCCCGTCCACGGTCTCGGTGATCGAATTACGCACCGTCGTCAATTCAAACACGGGCCATCCAGCCATCGGGATGTCGTCAAACCCAATAACCGAAAGCTCTCTTGGAACTGAAATCCCAAAAGTTTCCCGCGCCGCCGATAAAACCCCCAAGGCCAATGCATCGTTCGAACAAAACACAGCATCCGGGGTGATGTTGTCCGAGAACAGCTTAGTGGCCGTTCGTTCACCGCCATGAAAGCTGAAATCACTGTGAATGATTTTGATGGGTTCCATGTTGTGCTCGTTGAGAGTGTTCACGAACCCGTCGAAGCGTTCTCTTTCCGAACTTAGTTGCGTGGGTCCGCCGACATAGGCGATGCGGTCACGTTTACGCTCAATCAAACAATGCGCAGCCAAGCTGGCACCCTGTGTGTTTTTGCAGACGATGTAATCGGCAAAATCGGAGTGCTCGGGCTGAGCACCAGACAATATGAGCGGTATTCCGAGGCGCCCGCATTGTTCGGCAAGGGCGGCGTCGATACTCCCGGCGCGGACAATCATCGCCTCAAGAGGGTAGGATAATACATCCAGCACGCGGGAATCCCGAATTCCGTCGCCATCACCGCCCAGAACAACAGGCCATTTCCCCATCCGAGTCAGGCGCTCGACCAGCCCGCTGATCACCTGAGTATCGTAGAAATTCGAAATGTTGCCGGACACGATGCCCACAAGGCGCGAGTCAGCACCTTTCAGGCTGCTTGCCAAAGCGTTGGGCCGATACCCCAGCTGATCTGCAGCCGCCAGAATTGCGCGGCGTTTTTCTTCTGAAACATATGTGCCATCACGAAAACACCGCGACACTGTATGGCGTGAAACACCAGCCTTCTCGGCAACATCCTGGGCTGTAACACGCCGTCCACGCTTCAACACTGTCTCACCTTGTCCATCCAAGCCAACGCTTAAGACGCGTTCCAGTGTATCTTACATGATCAGGCCGGAATTTGCTGGAACAAATTCAATGATTTCGCAACAAGATTTTATTGTTTTACAGTTACCAATCAATATGTCCGTAGAGGGTCGGTTTATGTTTGACCGTTATGATCACGATGCACTACTGGGCTGGTGTTTTGAAACACTATGACCAAGCTCATCCCGTCGGGTTTGAGGGAAGTTCCTTCGACCCGTACTGAGAGAGGCCGTAAAACCAATCAAGACACTTCGTAGAGAAGAATACGATAGCGCAGATAACTTCACTCTCCGCTAAAGACAGAACAGAAGTGCCGTGACCTGGCGGCGCGTCAACCTTGTGACTTACCGGTGTAGAAATCGGTCAGTTCCGTGGCCAACGCTTCGTAAAGCAAGTGAACTTCTTCAATTCCTGGAACGTCCAACTGGTCGATGCGCTCCAGAAACGGACAGTTCACCACGCTGATGGCCCGCCCTTCAAGGTTGAGTACCGGGTAGGCCAGGTTCGTCACGCCAACGGCGGTCGCTGATGGCATTCGTTCGTATCCCCACTCGCGAATTCTGGCGATGTGCTCCCGAAACTCGACCGGGTCCAGGTCGGGCTCACCTTGTGCAAGACGGTGTTTATCCAGCAGCTCATCAAGCTCGGCATCGCTGCGGAAGGCGGCCAGCACGCGGCCCGTCCCGGTGTTTCCCAATCCGATCACCGTTCCGACACGCAGGGCCAAGCCCCAATTCCCCGGCGACGCGATTGAGGACACGACGACAATATCACCGTTGCTTTCCATGCCCATATGACAGGATTGCCACGCCTTGCGGGTAACCGCGCGCATCTTGGGCGTTGCCATCTCAAGCAGCCGTTCCACCGGTGGATAGGCTTGAGAAATCGCAAACATCTTGAGGCTCAGCGAATAGAGGTCATCCTCGGTAGATCGAATGACATACCCGCGTCGCACCAACGTTGACAGCATCCGGTATATCTCGCTTTGGGATCGATCCAGAGCGCGCGCGATATCGCCCTGCGCCAGTCCATCCGCATGGCGCGAGAGCAGTTCGATAATATCCAGCCCCTTCTCCAGCGCAGGGGCGCGGTACTTTTCTGAAGCAGCAACCAAAATGTTCTCCCGGGCCGTATTTGCGAACCTTTGACCGTGAAATTGTCTTGAATTAGCGGCGGATGTCAATGTTGATTTATTTGTGAATAAATGTTTTAAATACGAATTATAGCGGTGCGCAAGGATCGCCATAATCAAATTTAGGGAGAAGCAAGTGATGAAATCGTCGAAAAAAATCAGCGGGTTGCTTGCCAGCTGCGCCGTCGTGGCCGCAGGTGCAGCTTACGCCGAATCAGATTGGGGTTCGTTCCCCGGGGCCGTCGTCGAGGCCAAGCTGATCGGGGGTCAGCAGTACGAAGCGCTGTATGGCCGGATTGCGGACTGGGAGGCCGCGACCGGGGCAAAGGTCGATATCATTTCGAAGAAAAGCCATTTTGAGATCGACAAGGAAATCAAGTCGGACATGGCGGCGGGCACCACCTCGTGGTGCGTGGGTTCGAACCACTCGTCCTTTGCGCCTCAGTACGAAGGTCTTTATGTTGACCTGACCGATTTGGTTCCCGCAGAAACGGTTGCAGAATTCGTGCCCGGAAACATCGGTGCGTCGACCGTGAACGGCGAGCTTCTGATGCTGCCGCGCGCGCAGTTTGATGTCTCGGTTCTGTATTACCTCAAGTCGAACTACGAAGACGCCGACAAGGCGGCAGCTTTTAAAGCGGAATACGGTTATGATCTGGCCGTTCCTGAAACATGGGAGCAGGTGAAGGATCAGGCGATCTTCTTCGCAGATCCGCCGAACTTCTATGGCACGCAATATGCCGGCAAGGACGAGGCCATCGTTGGCCGGTTCTACGAGATGGTCGTGGCCGAGGGCGGCAACTATCTGGACGAAAACAAGAAGCCCATCTTCAACTCGGAAGCGGGCCAGCGCGCATTGCAGTGGTTCGTTGACCTCTATGAGGCGCAAGCGGTTCCTGCAGGGACCACGTCGTATGTATGGGACGATCTGGGTCAGGGCTTTGCCAGCGGCACCGTCGCGCTGAACCTGGATTGGCCGGGCTGGGCCGGGTTCTTCAACGATCCTGAATCCTCAAAGGCCGCAGGCAATGTCGGTGTTGCGATCCAGCCGATGGGGTCGGTCACGCGCACTGGCTGGTCGGGCCATCACGGCTTCTCGGTCACCAATGACTGCGAAAACAAGGAAGCCGCCGTTTCATTGGTGAAATTCCTGACCAGCGAAGACAGCCAGCTGGCTGAATCCTCGGGCGGTTCGCTGCCCACCCGTAGCGCTGTTTGGGATGCGAACGTAAAAGCCGCTCAAGCGGGTGACGATCCGTTCCGCGCCGAAGCTCTGGCCGCCTTTGCTGCCGGTGCCGAATACGCGTTCGCGGTTCCGCCGATCCCGGAATGGGGTGAGACCACCAATATCGTCTTCCCCGAACTGCAAGCTGCTATCGTCGGTGACAAATCCGTCGAGGACGCGCTGAACGATGCCGCCGAGGCGGTGGACGAGCTGATGCGCGAGTCCGGTTACTACTAAGGCCTCCTCCGGCCCAAGCGGGGGTGGTTGCCACCCCCGCACCTTATACTCAATCCAAGGAAAGACGTTATGCGCCGCCGCTTACCGGAGTGGTTTGTCCTTCTGTTGCCTGCTTTCATCATCATGGCAGCCGTTGTTCTGATCCCGCTCCTCTTCTCGCTGTATTCCAGCTTTACCCCCTACAAGCTGACGCGCCCGTCGTCGCTGTGGCGCTGGATTGGCACGGCGAATTACGAAAAAATCCTTGGAGATTGGAAATTCTGGTCCGCGTTCGGCCGCACCGTACTGTTCCTGACCATCGCGCTGAACGTTGAACTGCTGCTGGGTCTGGGCATCGCGCTGATGATGAACAAGGTCACGTGGGGGCAGCGCACCCTGCGCACGATCCTGATGTTCCCGATGATGTTCTCGCCCATTCTGGTGGGCTTTCAGTTCAAGTTCATCTTCAACGACAATATCGGGTTGGTGAACAACGTCCTGCAATCACTGGGCTTCACCGATGCGGCGCTTCCGTGGCTGGTGGACGGCAAGTTGGCGATGTTCTCGATCATCTTCGCCGAGGTCTGGATGAGCACATCCGTCTTCGCGATACTGATCCTCGCCGGTCTGTTTGCCATGCCGCGCGACCCGCTTGAGGCGGCCAAGGTCGATGGTTGTACCGCATGGCAGACCTTCCGCCACATCACGCTGCCCTTCCTGATGCCGTTCATTTTCATCGCGATGACCATCCGCTCGCTGGATGTGGCGCGGGCCTATGACATCGTGCAGATCATGACCGGTGGCGGGCCTGCCCGCCGGACCGAGCTTCTGTGGACGTTGATGAGCCGCACCGGCTATGTCGATGCCCGAATGGGGCTGGCCAATGCGATGGGCTATGTCTCGATCCTGCTGTCGATTGCCTTCACCATCTATTTCTTCCGCAAACTCAGCGCCGCACGCGCCGAGCTGGGCATGGGGGGCTAAGCGCATGGACCGCAATCAATCCTACCGCAACCAGCGCCGCCTGATGAAAGCACTGCATCTCACCGGCCTGTTTCTGGTGATGTCGGTGATTTGCATTCCCGGTCTGTGGATCGTGCTGAACTCGTTCCGCCCGACGGTCGAGATCATGGCCAAACCGCCGGTCTGGACCCCGACTTTCACGCTGGACCACTACCGCGCCATGTTTGGCGGCGCGGGCGAAGGTGGCGTGCCGGTGTTCCAGTATTTCCGCAACTCGCTGATCGTGTCGGTCACGTCGACCGCGATTGCCATCCTGATCGGGATGGGCGGCGGCTATGCCTTTGCGCGCTATCGGTTCAAGTTCAAGAACGGCTATTTCGTCGGCCTGATGCTGTTCCGCGCTGTACCCGGTGTGGCCTTGTCGCTTCCACTGTTCATCGTCTTTGCCCGTGCGGGCCTGATCGACACCCATTTCGGCCTGATCCTTGTCTATGTGGCGATGAATGTGCCCTTTACCATCTGGCTGACCGATGGCTTCTTCCGCCAGATCCCCAAGGAACTGCATGAAGCGGCGGAAATCGACGGCTGCACCCGCTGGCAAGCCTTCTGGCGGGTCGAGTTTCCGGTGGCGCGCTCGGGCGTGGCCTCGGCGGCGATCTTCGCCTTCCTGACCTCGTGGAATGAATTCGCACTGGCCTCGCAGCTGACCCGTTCGGTGGGGTCCAAGACGATGCCCGTGGGCCTGCTGGATTTCACCGCTGAATTCACCATCAACTGGGGTGGCATGTGTGCATTGGCCGTGCTGATGATCCTGCCCGCCCTGATCCTGACCTTTATCGTGCAAAAGCACCTGATCGCCGGCCTGACCTTTGGCGGCGTGAAAGGATAATGAAATGACCGAAGTCACACTCACCAACGTTGTCAAGCGCTATGGTAAACAACAGGCCGTGCATGGCATCGACCTGGACATCCATGACGGAGAGTTTCTGGTGCTGGTCGGCCCCTCGGGCTGCGGCAAGTCCACCACGCTGCGGATGATCGCGGGGCTGGAGGACATTTCCGACGGAGAGATTTCTATCGGCAACCGGGTGGTCAATGACCTGCCGCCGCGTGAACGCAACATCTCGATGGTGTTTCAGAACTATGCGCTGTATCCGCATATGACCGTGCGCGAAAATCTGGGCTTTACGCTGCAGATTGCCAAGCGTCCTGAGGCCGAGATCACCAAGGCCGTGACCGAGGCGGCGGCGATCCTTGGTCTGGACGAGCTGATGGACCGCAAACCGGCGGAACTGTCCGGTGGTCAGCGCCAGCGCGTCGCCATGGGCCGTGCCATCGTGCGGCACCCGGATGTGTTTCTGTTTGACGAGCCGCTGTCGAATCTTGACGCCAAGCTGCGCACGCAGATGCGGGTCGAGATCAAGAAACTGCACCAGCGCGTCGGCAATACCATCGTTTACGTGACCCACGATCAGGTCGAGGCGATGACGCTGGCCGACCGTATCGTGCTGATGCGCGATGGCCATATCGTTCAGGTCGGCACTCCGTTGGAGCTGTTCAACACGCCGGTCAACACCTTTGCCGCGACCTTTATCGGCTCGCCTCCGATGAACCTTGTCGATGGGGTTGTCACCGATGCAGGGACCATCGTTCTGAAGGATGCGGTCACGGTGCCCGTCCCGGCCTCCGCACGCGACCACGTGCGGGCCGGACAGGCGATACAATTCGGCTTCCGCGCCGACAACCTGATGCCGGTCGGCCACGCGGTCGAGGAAAAGGGTGATCTGGTCGATTTGGAACTGCCCGTCGCGCTGGAAGAACCGCTGGGCACCGAAACCCTGCTGTTCGCCGAACTGGCAGGCGTCGAGGTTCAGGCCAAGATGTTCAACCCTCGCCCCGTGCATCCCGGCGAGACGCTGCCGTTCCACCTTGTTCTCGACAAATGCCACGTCTTCGACGCAGGCACCGGCGCGGCGCTGAGAGGGTAAGCAACCGTGGCCACGATCACTCATATCGAACTGCGCATGATCGACCTGATCCCCAAGGTCAAACGCGTCGATGCGATCCAGTCCTTTGTCAGTCAGGAAACGCCCATCGTGACCGTGACCGACAGCGACGGGGCGCAGGGTGTGGGCTATTGCTATACCATCGGCACCGGCGGCCCGTCGGTGATGGCGCTGCTTGAGAAAACGCTGGCACCCGCTCTGATCGGGCGTGATGCGGACCGGATCGAAGGCATCTGGCGCGATCTGCTGTTCCTGACCCATGCGACGGCGGTGGGGGCGATTACGTCGCTGGCCTTGGCTGCGATTGATACCGCTCTGTGGGATTTGCGCTGTCGTAAACAGGGGCTGCCGCTGTGGAAAGCCGCCGGTGGCACGCGGGATCGCATCCCGCTTTATTCGACCGAAGGAGGCTGGCTGCATCTGGAGACACAGGCCTTGGTCGATGACGCGCTGGCGATGCAGGCGCAGGGGTTCCGGGGCTCGAAGATCAAGATCGGGCGCGACCATCTGAGCGAAGATGCCGCCCGTCTGGCTGCTGTGCGCGAGGCGGTCGGGCCGGGTTATGAAATCCTGACCGATGGCAATCAAGGCTTTACCCTGTCCGAGGCGATCCGCCGGGCACAAGTCTTGGAAGACTATAATATCGGCTGGTTCGAGGAACCTCTGCCCGCCGATGACGTCGCGGGTCATGTCGAGCTGTCGCGCCGCACCTCGGTGCCGATTGCCGTCGGCGAAAGCATGTATTCGCTGAGCCAGTTCAAGGACTATCTGCAAGCGGGCGCGGCCAGCATCGTGCAGGTCGACGTCGCCCGCATCGGGGGGATTACCCCGTGGCTGAAGGTGGCGCATCTGGCCGAGGCATTTAACGTCATGGTCTGCCCCCATTTCCTGATGGAACTGCACCTGCCACTGGTCTGCGCCGTGCCGAATGCGAAATGGCTGGAATACATCCCGCAGCTTGACAGCGTGACCACGGACGCGATGCGCATCGAGGATGGGTTTGCCATTCCGTCAGATGTGCCGGGGCTTGGCATCGCGTGGGACTGGCAGGCTATTGCAGCCCAGTCCACGTCGATTGAGATCAGGGAGGGCGCATAATGCAACGCATGGGCATGGTGATCGGGGTGAAGCCCGAAAAACTGGACGAATACAAACGCCTGCACGCTGCCGTCTGGCCGGATGTGCTGGCGCAGATCGCCAACAGCAATATCCGCAACTATACTATTTTCCTACGTGAGCCCGAGAACCTCTTGTTCGGCTATTGGGAATATCACGGCACCGATTTCGAAGGGGACATGGCCCAAATGGCGCAGGACCCCAGAACGCAGGAATGGTGGAGTTTCACCGATCCTTGCCAAAACCCACTACCCAGCCGCGCCGAAGGTGAGCAATGGGCAATGATGACCGAAGTTTTCCATACGGATTGAGGACGACATGACCGAAGCACAGGGCCGTGTGGCCGGAAAGAAAGCACTGATTACCGCCGCAGGGCAGGGCATTGGCCGCGCGAGCGTCGAGA
>NZ_JBQFXP010000009.1:0-243623 GCF_056540905.1 Ruegeria sp. AL1 | reverse complement strand
GGCCTCATCGCCTTCCTGCAAAGGGGCCGCGCAGCCCGCACCACTGAACAAGAGGTAACACCATGAGCAAATCCGTCCTTTGTGCCGTGGACATCAGCAATGATGATCTGGACGCCACCGTGCTGCAACGCGCAGCCCAATTGGCCGAACTGGATGGTGCGCAACTGGATGTGGTGACTGTGCTACCGGATTTTGGAGAAAGCTGGGTCTCGGGTTTCTTCAAGCCGGAATTCCACGAAAGGGCCGTGGAAGCCGCGCACGAAAAGCTGATCAGCTTTTGCGCCGCGACGCTGGGAGAGGCGCGCAATGCCAAGGTTCGCCATGTGGTGGCCACCGGCAGCGCCTATCAGCAAATCCTGCACACCGCACAGGAAGCTGGCAGCGACCTGATCGTCATCGGTGCACATCGACCTGACCTCAAGGATTATTTGCTGGGCCCGAACGCGGCACGAGTCATCCGGCATTCGACGGCTTCGGTCTATGTGGTTCGATAACAACCCTCAGTAGCCGGTCATCTCCAGGTATCCGCGACCGGTGTGGCTGCCTTCGACGATGACAGGGCCCTCCCAGTATTCGAACCGTGTTCCCATCCAGGAATTTGGCGTGAGGGCCGAGACGTCAACCTCTATCCCTCGATCAGGCAGTCGGAGTTTCCATCGGACCGGTACACGCCGCTGCGCCACGTCGGCCTGTTCCAGTGACTCGAATTCCACCGAGCCATCGGGCAAGGCGGTAGCGACGCCGGCGGGATCAATCCAAGTGGCAGCGGTGAAATCCCCGCGCGCGCCGCGCAGGCGGAATGCCATCAGTTTGTCTCCGTCATCGAAGCTGAGTGAAAACCAGTCCCAGCCGCTTTGATCTTCGGCCAAAGGTTGCGAGGACCATTCGCGATCCAGCCAGCCTTGGCCGGTGACTGCAACATCTCTTTCGGGCAAGTGCAGGACGCCCTGAACCGTGTAGGAGGGTTGCGAGTAGTAATAGCTGGCTTGCCCATCGGCGGATTTGACGGAATAGCCACCGTCGCCATGGAACACCAATGGCCCGCTGGCGTGCAGGGTCAGATCATATCGGAATTCTGGACCGCCTGCGGTGAGTGAGAGCGTGTCGATATCAGCACCGCTCATGTGCCATTCGTCAATCCAGGCCTCAAAAGGCTGTGCGGTGACGCCCGCTTGTCCCGTGCCGCCGCGCGACAGGCGTTCGGCGAAATAATGGCCCTGGGGGCTGGTGACGGCAGCATGTCCCATCCAGATTTGCGGGCTTTGCCAGCCCTCGGCCTCTTCCGGTTTCAGGGCCGACCGGAACAAAGTCCACTGGATGCCATAGTCGCGCCCGTCGTCGCCCACAAGATTGGCTGTCAGGTACCACCATTCGATGCGGTAGCGCGGATGGGGGCCATGATCTGCCGGGAAATCGAACACGTAACCGGGTTGCGGCACCTCGAACCCTTCGGCTTTGCTTCCAAGCCCGGCATAGCCCTGTGCCAAAGCGCTAAGGGGCAGAAGGAGGAAGAACAGAAATGCCTTAACGTTCATTGGCAAAAACCCTCAGCAAGTTTGCAGGTGGAATTTGGCGTAGACGCCAGGCGGGCAGGGCGGCAGCAATTGCGGCGGCCACAAGGGTCAGCGCAAACAGGCGCAGCCAATCCCACGGGAACAGGTGCATGGGCAAACGCCAGCCAAAGGCCTGCACATTGATCACGGTCAACAAGACCCAGGCCAAAAGCAAGCCCAGCGGCAGCGCGAAACAGGCCGTCAACGCCGCCAGCAGTACGCTGCGCCATAGTTCAAGCTTTGCCAGCTGCGTGCGTGTTAGCCCCAGCGCCCAAAGCGGGGCGATTTGTGGCAGTCGTTGGGTCCAGAGGGTCAGAAGGCTGGTCAGAATCGCAAACCCGGCCACGCCCAAAGTCAGAATGTTCAGGGCCGAGGTTACCACAAAGGTTTTCTCGAAAATGGCCAAAGATTGTGCTTTCATTGCGCCCTGCCGGATGACGGATGACGGGGGCATTTCGAACCTGTCCCGCAAGCTCTGGGCCAGTTCTGCCGCACGATCGGGGGCGACACGGATGCCAAAGCGTCGCGCGGTGGTTCCGGGCGCGATCCTGTCCAGCATCGGCATTGACACAATCGCCTGTCCGGTCGGATTTCCATAGTCGGAATACACGCCGGCAATGCGCAACGTATGTTGGGGTGTCAGGGACACCAGGTCTCCGGGCCACAGATCAGCGCGGCGCGCCAGTTGTTCGTTGATCAGAACGGCTCCGTTCTGCATCACCTGGTCCCAGACATTCGGGCTGCGGGCGATGAGCGGCCAGAACTGGCGATAGGTCGGATCATCAACAACACCATACAGAAACAACGGGCCGGTCGGGTGGCTCAGCTCGGCATTGCGGATGGGAAGAACGGCATCGACCTGAGGCTCCAGCCATGCGGTGATGTCCGCGCCCTGCGCGTCGTTCTGTGCGGTGAAGTACAGCTCGGATGTCAGGCGCTGATCCAGCCAGCCGACAAAGGTCAGACGGAAGCTCGAGACCATGGTGCCAACACCGATATTTGCCGCAAGCGCCAGCAACAAGGCCATCAATGCCAGCGACAGCCCCGGCAATTGCGCGCGCATGTCCGCCCAAACCCACTGGGCCACAGGGCCGCGCGCTTTTTGTCCGAAAAATTGCAGCGCATGGGACAGAAGATAGGGCAGCAATAGCGCCGCACCGGTCAACAGTCCGGCAAGCAGTGCAAAGCCAGCGATCAGACCGTCCGAGACGAGAGGGGCCAAAATCCCCAACGCGATCAGAAGCAGGCCCGTGCCTCCGGCCAGGCGCCAGGATTGCGACGTTCCGCTCCACGCGTGCAAACCGGGACCTTCCAGCAAAGGCATTCGCGCCAGACGCAGCAAGGCTTGGCTGCTTGCCGCCAGTGTGCCCGCAACCGCCATGGCCAGCCCGGCCATAACCCAGTCGGGCCGCAAGGACATCTGGCCGTCGATTGGTGCGCCGTACAATCCGCGCAGCGTGGCCGCCACGTCAGGCAACAAAGCACCCGCCAGAAAAAAGCCCATCACCAGACCAAAGGTGCCCCCGGCCAATGCCAGAAAAAGTAACTCGGCGCAGACAATCCAGACGAGGCGCCGCATGGGCAATCCCAACGCCCTTAGGGTACGGATCACGCCCCGCCTTTGGGCAAAGGCCAGCCCGACGGTGCCGTGCACGATGAACAGGCCGACGGCGAAGGACAGCAGGCCAAAAGCGGTCAGGTTCAGGTGAAAGCTGTCGGTCAGTCGGGCCGTGTCCATTTGCGACGAGGGGCTGATATGCTCAAGCTCTGGCGCGATGTCGGAAAGCGGCGGGATCGCCTTGGGCTGATCTGGTAACACGATCAGCCGCGAGATCTGACCACTCTGGTTTAGCAGGCGCTCTGCGACGCCGATATCCGTCAGCACCAGATCAGGCGGCAGAGAGGAGCTGGCGATCACCGGCGGCACCCCCGGCGCGTTCCGCAAGTCGGGCACCAGATTTGCCGGGGCGAGCAGACGCCCCGGTGCGGTCAGCATGTCAGCCGGGTCGGGCGGTGTTGCACCCTGTTCCGCCTCGGTCACTGCGGGCAGCGCCGGATAGGTCACCATGTCGACGCCCATCAGGCGAACGGTTCGGCCGCCGATTCGCATCGAGCCCTCAAGGACAGCTGCCACTTGCCAGCCTGCGCGCCGAAGCGCGACATAACGGGATAAGGGAATAGGACCGCCGGGGTCGCGAAGCTCGTCGAACTGGCCGATCGCCAACTGGGCCGAGGCCCGGTCATAACTGGCGCGCGCCTCGGCATTGATGGCCTGCACGGCGGACCACAGGCATGTCGCCAACGCAATTCCCGTGAGCAGAGTGACCAATTGCAGCGGATGCGCCCGCCAATGAGACAACAGCGCCTGAATTGCAGGACCGGTCATTGAAGCCGACCACCTGTCAGATGGGCGCGACTGTCCAGCCGGGCGGCGATATCAGGGGAATGCGTGACCAGCAGCAAAGCGGCCCCGGTATCGGCAACCAGTGACAGCATCAGGTCCAGCACGACCGCGCTGGCGGTTTCATCCAGGTTGCCGGTCGGCTCATCTGCCAGCAACAGTTTGGGACGGGTTGCCATCGCCCGGCCGATGGCCACGCGTTGTTGTTGACCACCCGACAGGTTTTCGGGAAACCGCTCCAGCAAGTCGGACAGGCCCAGCCGCTGCACCAGATGGCTGATCCAGTTGGGATCGTGACGTCCGGCCAGCCGCGCGTGGATCGACAGGTTATGCGCTACGGTCAGTGACGGGATCAGGTTGAATTGCTGAAATACCAAAGACAACGTCTCGCGCCGCAGGGCCGCCCGGCCCGGGTCGTCCAGCGCTGAAAACGGTGTGCCGTCCAGCGTGATCTCGCCACCGTCAAAGCCGTCCAAAGCAGCGACCAGATGCAGCAACGTGCTTTTGCCACTGCCGCTTTCGCCGGTCAGGGCAAGCGTCTTCCCCTGTTCCAGCGCCAGTGAAACGTCGCTGAGGACCGGCCGTCCGCCGGGATAAGATTTCTGAATATGATCAACGCTTAGTAGCATCCGTGGTCCCAATCTTTGCCCCTTACAATGTGCGGCGTAGAAAGCCGGTGTCCAGAGCAGACAGAGCACAGGTTCCTTTCGCCGCAGCCTGCCGCGTTGCGCATCTGCCGGGGTTGTCCGGGCCTCACGAAACCGTCATTGTGACCCGAGCGCGGGGACAACACGCAGCGGGATCGGGATTGATGACATTATCGCAGCAGATCATCTGGGGCAGCCTTTATCTGGGCATCTGCTTTCTGGCCGAGATCATTCTGCTGACATGGTGCACACTGGTGATCCGCAAACTGGTCGCGCGCTTCGAGGCCAAGAGTCGGATTCTGATGACCGCAGGCCCGATCAGCGTGGCGCTGGTCTTTATTGTGACCATCCATACGTTTCAGGTCTGGTTGTGGGCGATCGTCTGGACGCTGAGCGATGTGTTGCCGGACATGAACACGGCGCTTTACTTCTCTCTGGTGACGTTCACCACGCTGGGGTACGGCGACATTGTTCTGGGCGAACAACTGCGGATCTTCGGTGCATTTGCTGCGGTTACGGGTTTATTGGCCTTTGGTCTGTCGACCGCTTTTATGGTGGCCCTGATGACGCGCGTTTTTCAGAAAGAGCTGATGGATTAGAGGATCGGCGCTGTAAGCCGTGCCAGAGGCGCGCCAAAGCGGATGTGAAACGGTTGCTGGAGCAGCGTGCGTCTTAATTCATAACTTTTTTCAAAATCGGCGCGCAGCATCTCGGCGGTCGCTTCGGCGGCGCGCGCGTCAAAAAACAGGGCCATCGCCTCGAAATTCAACCGGAACGAGCGATTGTCGAGGTTGGTTGTGCCCACGGCCGCCAGTGTGTCGTCGACCAGAAACACCTTTTGATGCATGAACCCGTCCGTATAGCGAAATACGCGGCCGCCACAGTCGCGGAGCTCATCGAAATAGGCAAAGGCGGCCAGCCAGGGCAGCCGGTGATCGATCACATCAGGTACCAGAATCCGCACGTCCACACCGCGCAGGGCCGCATGCTGCAGGGCGGTCATGATGTCGATATCGGGCACAAAATAGGGGGATGCGATCCATAACCGGTCTTTCGCTTCGGCGATGGCCGAGAAATACATCATCGCGCCGGTTTCCGTGTCGTCGCCCGGACCTGTTGCAACCAGCAGGGCGTTCATATCCTGCTCGGATTCCGAACCAGCCCAATCCAGCTGGTCAATCAGGTCCTCGTTGCGGGCCCAGTGCCAGTCCTCGGTAAAGATCAATTGCAGCTGGCGGACGATGTGACCGGTCATTTTCACATGGGTGTCGCGCCAGTGCCCGAACCGCGCACTTTGGCCCAGGTATTCGACACCTACGTTATGCCCGCCGATGAACCCGGTTTCGCCATCCACGATGACTGTCTTGCGGTGGTTGCGATAATTCAGCTGAAACCGGAAGTTCGGCCCGCGCTGCTGGCGCGGGTCAGCGACATCGACGCCTGCGGCACGCAATGTTTCCAGATAGCTTGAGGCCAGACCATAGCTGCCGACCGCATCGGTCATGAACCGCACATGTACGCCGCGCTTGACCGCAGCAATCAGTTTTTGCTGCAGTTCGCGGCCCAGCGCGTCGTCGCGGACAATATAGAATTGGATCAGAACATAGGTTCTGGCAGCGTCGATAGCCTCGAAGATCGCTTCAAACGTGGCTTCTCCGTCGATCAGAAGCGTGGCACCATTGCCCCGGGATACCGGTAGATGGGCCAGCGCCTCGAACGGGCGCGGGTTGATGCGCATGGACTCCGGGTCGGGTTTCGAGAAATCGGCAAAGGTTTTGATCCCTTCGACCACACGTTCGCTTTCCTGCCGTGCAATCCGATATCCGCGAAACCGGTGATGACCCAGGAACAAGTAAAGCGGAACGCCCAGCATCGGCGCGGACAGCAGAAATACCACCCATCCGACCGCCCCTTGCGGCGTCCTTGCCGTCTGCGCCGCGCGCACGGAAAACACGACCGCGACGCAGGCCAGAAGAAAGACAAAAACAGAAACCAGCAGAGTCCACATCAGCGTGCTCCAGTTCGGGTGAAGCGGGTCAAAATAGCAAGTGCCCCCCATAATTTGCCATATCGATGATCCTACTCCACATTTTGATCGCGCCTAGGTCTGATCACCATCGGCCAATCGTCCGTCCAGTGACATCAGAATGGCAACTGGCCGCAGCGCCGGGATGTGGCTGAAGATGATCAGCAGGCAGACGGTCAGAGGCACGCTCAGGAATGCGCCGATCAAACCCCAGACGGTTGTCCAGAAGGTCAGCGCCAGAATGACCAGAAAGGTCGACATGTTCAGGGATCTACCCAGCATCGCCGGGTCCACAAAGTTACCGATCAGGAACTGCAGCGTGCCGCATCCCAGAACAATGATCAGAAACGGACCGATGGTTTCAAACTGCACCAATGAAATCAGCGCCGGGAAACAGACCGCGATGATCGACCCGATGGATGGAATGAAGTTCAGCGCAAAGGTCAGAACGGCCCATGTTTCGGCATATTCCAGACCTAGCGCCCTGAAGACGGCATAGCTGATCCCGGCGGTGATCAGGCTGATCAGAGTTTTGACCCCCACATAGCGCTGCAGGCTGAGCGAGATTGCGTCAAGCACCGAAGCCAGGTCAGCCCCCAGCTTTGGGTTGCCTGCCGCAAGTTGCAGCTTTTTGCGAAAGGCCAGTCGTTCGGCCATCAGAAACGCCACATACAGGCTGATCAGGAAGAATTGGTTCAGCAGCGACGTCGCGCTGCCCAGCAGAAGGCGGGCCACGTAGGACATGTCGATACTGACCAGATTGTCCCGGATGAACCGGGTCACATCGTTGCCGACCAGTCCGGCAATGCGGTTCACCGCGTCGTCAAACTGCGTCTCATAGGTGTTGATTGATCGCGCGAATTGGGTGGCCTGACTGCCCAGAATATACATGATCATGAACAAACCGGCCAAAACTACTGTCACACCAGCGATATTGGCTAACCACACTGGAGCACGGGTCAGGGCAATAACCCGATCACTAAGCGCGATAATCAGTACGTTGATCAGCAAAGCCATGGTGATTGGAATCAGAAAGCTTGCACCGGCATATAATCCCAAGACGCCAAGGGTCGCGATGATCGTCACGTCGCGCAGAACGGCAAGGGACATGCGGGGGCGGATCAGGCGGTCGGGTTGTTCAGGGCTCATAAGCGGGCCTTGGGTTGAGACGGGCAGGTGCGCCCTGTGATCCTGCACAGGCTGGGTGCTTTATGCAATGCGCACAATTGCTTAACCCGGGAATTTACCACGTGGCGGCTTCTGCCTCGGTGAAAGGCAAGCTAAGATTTGAATATGACACAAGTTTCGATTCCCTCACCCGGACTGTATCTCCGCGCGCTCTGGATGGCTCTGGGCCGCTTTAACGACAAGAACGGCTTTGTCATGAGCAGCCATGTCGCGATGTCCCTGATGATGGCGCTTTTTCCCTTTGTGCTGTTCACCGTCGCCCTCGCAGGCGCACTGTCGCAAGGCTATGTCACCGACGAGCTGATTGAACTGATCTTTGGGGCCTGGCCTCAGGACGTGGCCGAGCCGATCATCGCCGAGTTGCGCGCGGTTCTGGCGGGCGCTGGTTCAGGTGTGATCACGCTGGGCGGTCTGTTGGCGATTTATTTCGCGTCGAACGGCGTAGCCGCCGTCCGCAAGGCCATGACCCAGGCCTATCATGACAAGGACAGCTGGCCGTTCTGGAAGACGCGTCTGTTGTGTATCGTGTTGGTGATCATGGGCGGCGGCGCAATCCTTGCGATTGCCGCGATCGAGGTGGTTTTGCCGGTCTATACGCGTCTGGTCTCGGAAAAAACAGCCGTGGATGTCGATGGCTGGTTTTCCGTTGACAGGCTGCGATGGACGTTCACCGTGGCGGTTCCCGCTGGCACCGTGCTGCTGGCACATCTGATCCTGCCCACGCGGCGTCACCGTCTGACGCAAATCCTTCCCGGCGTCGTGCTGACACTGGCGTTATGGGCGGCCGGAGGGTGGGGGTTTTCGATCTATATCGCCCAGTTTGCCACCTACAGCGCCACGTATGCCGGGTTGGCGGGGGCCATGGCGGCACTGATCTTTTTGTACCTGTGCTCGGCCATGCTGATCCTTGGTGCCGAATACAACGGAGCGCTGATCGACCTTCAATCTCCTCAAGTCGCGCTTTGATCTTCGGCATCGAACTGGCAGATTTGCGCCCCAGTCCCGACCCATTTCACCGATAGCTTCGCTGTAAAAGCACAGCCATTGCCAAAAGGTGAGATATGTCAGAACGCCCGGCCACCAATGTTCAGCCCGTGACCCAAACGGGAAAAACCAGCCTGGATCAACGCATTGCCGAGCTGCGTGACCGTGCGCCCTCGGATATCAGCCATGGTCAGGCGCTGATGCTGCAGGGAATCGCAGCCTCATCGCTGCGCGAGCAGCGCCTGTCGGGCAACAAGATCGATTTGAAATAAGGCTAGCCGCGAAAGCCGGTGGCCACGACAAATTTCTCGGAACTGTCGGACCGGGATGCAGGGGGTTTGACGTTCGCCACTTTGTTGAACTTCTGTTTCAGAAGCTTCTGCAGGTCCCCTTCGGCTCCGCCAGCCAGCACCTTGGCGACAAATGTCCCGCCTTCATCCAGAACATCGAACGCGAAATAGGCGGCTGTTTCGCACAGGGCCATGATCCGCAAATGGTCCGTCTGTTTGTGGCCCGAGGACGCGGCGGCCATGTCGGACATCACCACATCTGCTTTGCCCCCCAGCCAGTCTTTGACCTTCAGATCCGCGTCATCCTCCATGAAATCCAGCACATGGGCTGTAGAGCCCGCGACCGGTTCCACTTCTTGCAAGTCGACGCCCAGAACGGTGCCGATCCGCTTGCCGCTTTTCTCGCCCAGCGCGTTCACGCGTTGAACTGCCACCTGCAGCCACCCACCGGGGGCACAGCCCAGGTCAACAACGCGGGCGCCCGGCACCAGAAACCGAAATTTATCATCCAGTTCCAAGATCTTGTATGCCGCACGTCCGCGATAGCCATCCGCTTGGGCGCGCTTCACATATGGGTCGTTCAGCTGCCGCTCAAGCCAGCGGGTTGAGCTGAGCTTGCGCCCACGCGCGGTCTTCACCTTGACCTTCAGGTCGCGCTGTCCGCGGCCCGAATTGCTTTTGCCACTTGGTGTCTTCGCCATCAGAACGGTCCGTCTTCCAATACACCGTCCGCGCTCATCTGCGCATAAAGCAGACCTTCGCGCAGCCCCCGGTCCGCCACGGAAAGGCGGTCGGTGGGCCAGCATCTGAGAAGCGCCTGCAATATCGCCGAGCCGGACATGATCAGGGCCTGCCGGTCATCCCCGATCCGGGGATCGCGGCGCCGACCCTGAGGGCCGAGTTCTAGATAGCCGCGTATGACTTTGTCAATCTGATCGCTGGTCATGCGCAGCCCATCCACCTTGGTGCGGTCATAGCGCTTCAACCCCAGATGCGAGGCCGCTACGGTGGTGACCGTGCCGCTGGTACCCACGATCTGGAACCCTTCGCGCGCCTGTTCGTCTTTGTAGGGTGCGAAATCGGCAAGGTTTTCTTCGAAAAACCAGCTCATAAGCGCAAAGCGGGCAGAGTCGTCCTCAACATCGTTGAACTGATCGCGCAGGGTTGCCACGCCCAGCGGCACGCTGATCCAATCCACCACTTTAGCGGCGGGGAAGGGGCTGTCAGTGGTGTGAAACCCGTTATGCAGCCGCATGATCGCCGCCGGGCGATCCCGGCGCGGCACGGATGAGATGTCGATCCAGACCAGTTCGGTCGAGCCGCCCCCGATATCGACGACCAGCAATTGCTCGGTCTTGGTGGACACCAGCGGCGCGCAAGAGATAACGGCCAGGCGCGCCTCTTCCTCGGGCTGGATGATCTCGAGCGTCAGGCCGGTCTCGCGTTTCACCTGCCGGATGAAATCGCGCGAGTTCCTGGCGCGACGGCATGCCTCGGTCGCGATCAGGCGCATCCGCCTGACCCGGTTACGCTTCAGCTTTTGCTGACAGATCCGCAGCGCCTGAACGGTACGCGCCATGGAAGACCGGGACAAACGCCCGGTCCGCTCGAGCCCCGCGCCCAGTTGCACGGATTTCGAGAAACTGTCGACCACATGGAACCCGCTGCCGTTGGGCTGGGCGATCAACATGCGGCAGCTATTTGTTCCCAGATCCAGCGCCGCATATAACGCATCTGGATCGGGTCTTTCCGGCGCGGGGCTTTCGACCGCCTTCGGGAACGCGCCCGCACCTTTGGGACGCTTGGGCGCCATCTTCCACGCCCTCCGATTTTCGAGTTACCCCGACCATAGGTCGCGCACCTGAATCGCGCAAGACGCTCATTAAAGTGATGAGAATTTTGATATGCGGCTTTGGCCCATAGTTCGTTACAAGGCTGGTATTCCATCGTAGGCAAAAAGGTCGTTTGAAATACGCCTTGTGTCGAAAACCGACCGACCCCTGCCCATATAGATGTTTAGAACCGGCCCATCTGGTTAGGAGGAATCATAGGCGATGCCTGACGTCACCATCGTATACTGGCGCGACATTCCAGCCCAAGTCATCGTCGGCAAAGGTCGCCGCGGTGCCAAGCGGCAGTTGGAGGAACGGTTCGAGCAAGCGATCGACCGGGCTGCCATGAAGGTGAACGCCAAGGACAGTGATGCCTACCTGGCCGAATGGCGCAAAGCCGCCCCGTTCGAAGTTGAAGGCGACCCGGCCGAGATCGCCGAGGCGCAGGCGGTGCGGTTGGAAACGGAATACGATCAGGACCGCGTGAAAGCGCTGATCGCAAATGACGGTTGGGCATGAGCCCGAAATCTTTATGGGAGGCCGCGATGGCTTTGCTGAACTTCAAGAAACGTGATGCAGTTGAAAATGGCCCGGTAAACCCGACTGTCGAAGCCTTCTTGCAGGGCTATTCGATCGAGGTGATGCCGCGCACTGCCGAGAAAGTCGAAGACTTCCGCGCGCTACTGCCTGAAGGCACCCGCGTTTACATCGCCCATATCGAGGGCACGCCCATCGAGGATATGGTCAAGACCGCCAAGCGGATCGCGGCCGAGGGTTATCCGGTCATGCCGCATTTTCCGGCGCGTATCATCAAGGATGCGGCGACGCTTGAAAACTGGATTTCCATGTATCAGGGCGAAGCCGGCGTCGAGCAGGCGCTGCTGCTGGCCGGTGGTGTCGCAACGCCCCATGGCGCATTTGACAGCTCGATGCAGCTGATGGAAACCGGTCTGTTCGACAAGGCGGGCTTCAAGCGTCTGCATGTCGCTGGTCACCCCGAAGGCAACAAGGACATCGATCCTGACGGTTCGACCAGGAATGTCGAAGACGCCCTGCGCTGGAAGCAGAAATTCAGCGAAACCACCGACGCTGAAATGGCGCTGGCGACGCAGTTCGCCTTCGACGCCAAGCCGATCATCGCCTGGGCCGACAGCCTGAAAGAGGCCGGGATTAACCTACCGATCCATATCGGCATTGCAGGCCCTGCCAAGCTGCAGACGCTGATCAAGTTCGCCATCGCCTGTGGTGTTGGCCCGTCGCTGAAGGTACTGCAGAAACGTGCGATGGACGTGTCCAAGCTGTTGCTGCCTTATGAGCCGACCGATGTTCTGACCGAACTGGCCAACCACAAGGCGGCCAACCCGGACTTCAACATCACCAACGTGCATTTCTTCCCACTTGGCGGTATCAAATCCAACGCCACCTGGGCCATCAACAACGGCGGCGCTTCGGCAAAGCCTGCAAACTCCTAAGGAACGGACATGACCCGTACAGTCGTCGAATCAAAAACAAAAACTGCCGTTCTGGGCTTTGACGAACCGTTCTGCGTGATCGGTGAACGGATCAACCCTACAGGCCGCAAGAAACTGGCTGCGGAACTGGAAGCAGGCGATTTCTCGACTGTCGAGAAAGACGCCATCGCGCAGGTTGCAGCAGGCGCAACAGTTCTGGATATCAACGCGGGCGTTGTCTATAACTCGAACCCCAACCCGAACGAGACCGAACCGCCGCTGATGACCAAGATCGTCGAGCTGGTGCAGGGTCTGGTCGATGTGCCGCTGTGCATCGACAGCTCGGTGCCCGGTGCGCTTGAAGCTGGTCTTGAAGCGGCGGAAGGTCGTCCGCTGTTGAACTCGGTCACTGGCGAAGAAGAGCGTCTGGAACTGGTTCTGCCGCTGGTCAAGAAGTACAATGTTCCGGTTGTTGCGATCTCGAATGACGACACCGGGATTTCCGAAGACCCCGATGTGCGCTTTGCCGTTGCAAAGACTATTGTTGAGCGTGCGGCCGACTATGGCATTCCGGCACATGACATTGTGGTTGACCCGCTGGTCATGCCCATCGGCGCGATGGCAACGGCTGGCCAGCAGGTGTTTGCTCTGGTCCGTCGCCTGCGCGAGGAGCTGGGCGTGAACACCACATGCGGCGCGTCCAACGTCTCGTTCGGATTGCCGAACCGCCACGGCATCAACAACGCCTTCCTGCCGATGGCGATGGGTGCTGGTATGACGTCGGCGATCATGAACCCGGTCGCGCTGCCGGTTGGTCCCAAGAAGCTGGCCGAAAAGAAGGCCGAGATCGAAGCAAAAGGCATCATCCTGCCTGCGGATATGGATGACGAAACCTTCTGCCAGATTTTCGGTCTGGGCTCGACCCTGCCGCGTGCAGGCAAGGAAATGGAGGCCATCCGCGCCGCCAATCTGCTGACCAATAACGACCCGCATGGCGGTGAATGGATCCGCTTCAACAAACCGCCCTCCGAAGCGGGCGCGGAAAGCGATGGGGCCCGTGGTCGCCGTGGTGGTGGCCGTCGCCGCCGCGCTTGATCCATCTTTCCTAGGACATCGAAAAGCCGGGCCAGCGCCCGGCTTTTTGCGTTTGATGCGGATCAATGTCCTGCGGGAGAGGGTTTGCGACACTGAAGGTCCTTTACTGCAGAGAAACGGGATTTGCATGATCAAGCATCACCCACCAAAACTGACAGATGCCGACCTAAGTAAGCGGCTGGGGAAAAAGGAATATTTCGAGAATCTTGTTGACCTGCAGGCGCAACTCGCCCTGATCCAGCAGGCCTTCCTGTTTCATGGGGTCAAGGGAGTGCTGGTGTTCGAAGGCTGGGACGCTGCGGGCAAGGGCGGTACGATCCGCCGGATCAGTCAGGCGTTGGACCCCCGCAGTTTCAAGGTCTGGCCGATCGGTGCGCCGCGCAATTACTATCTGAACCGCCATTACCTGTTGCGGTTTTGGGAGAGACTGCCCCCTGATGGCGCGATCTCGGCCTTTGACCGCAGTTGGTATGGTCGGGTCATGGTCGAACGGCTGGAGAAGTTCACACCCGAACATCGCTGGAGCGCTGCCTATCGCGAGATCAACGATTTCGAGCGGATGCTGGTCGATGACGGCACGCGGATCGTCAAATTGTTCTTCCATATTTCGCCGGATGAACAGATGGCCCGGTTTACGGAACGTCTGCGCAATCCGATGAAGAGATGGAAGTTGACCTACGAGGATTTCCGCAACCGGGAACGCTGGGACGAGGCGCAGGTGGCAGTGGAAGAGATGCTGGCCCGCACCTCCACCGAGATCGCGCCATGGCATGTGATCCCGGCCAACAACAAAAAATACGCCCGGATCTCCGCGATGCGTGCGATTGTCGACGCGTTCTCGAAAGATATCGACCTGAACCCGCAGCATCTGGACAAGCGAACGCTGGACGCGGCTTGCGAGGCGCTGGATGTTGAACAATCTCTGATCGACACCCTTCGCGCCCGTACGGAATAATCCAGATCTCCAGCGCCGAAAGGCGCTTGCGGACTGTTGGCGCGCAATGCTATCCAAACGCGCGCGGCGGGTATGATGTAATGGTAGCCTGTCAGCTTCCCAAACGTAGAAGTGCAGTATTGGCGTCTTCTAGTTTCTCCCAAAGTGGTTGATTTTATTGCAGAAAGCGCCGCAACGTCGTCCTGACGTGTTATACCGCGTTGCAGGTTTCTGCCTACAAAATCACTGCAAAAAGGACGACGAGAAGATGCCGATAGAACGATTGAAGCTGACCGAAGCGTCAGCCAAAGCCGCGCCGATAAACGCGAAGATATGGGATACTGAGATCAAGGGGTTCGGTCTATTCGCGGGTAAGACCAAGAAGACCTTCTACTTCCAGAAAGATGTGCACGGTAAGACCACACGCACAAACTTGGGCAACTGGCCGGAGACGCGTGTCGCAGACGCTCGGTATGAAGCGTCGTTGCTTGTTGCCGAACATGCTTCGGGTGCGGTCGCGAAGCGTCTCCGCGCATCCCGCATCCCGACACTTGAACAAGCCACCGACGACTATCTTGCACGACCAAAATTGCGTTCCGAGCACAACAAGGCGCAAGTGCGCGCGCAGATGCACAATCACTTGAAAAGCTGGCTCAAGATGCCGCTTGATGAGATTTCAAAAGCCGACTGCGTTCGTGCCCATGCACGTGCCGCGAAGAATGGCGAGCGCGGCGCGAACCATGTGATGAAGTCCTTTCGCTCAATCTACAACCACGCACGGCGGGTGCACGACCTGCCAGAATGCCCAACCATCGCAATCGAGTGGTTTGAGGAAAGACCGTCGCAAAAGATCATTGATGATTTTGATCAATGGCGGAAATCTGTTGATGCCCTCGAGAACGAAGTACATCGCGCCTATTACCGTTTTCTACTGGTTACGGGTCTTCGCTTTGACGAAGCACGTTCGCTGCGCTGGGATCAGATTCACGAAGATCACCTGCACCTGCCAGAAACCAAGAACGGTCGTGCCTTCGAATTGCCTTTGATGCCTGAACATCACTTGATCCTTGATCCGCTTCGGATTCACGCAAGCGACTATGTGTTTCCGGGTACGCGCAACGCGTTACACCTGAAATGCCCCGCGCGTATTCCATGGTCGGCCCATGACCATCGCCGTACCTTTGCAACCTTTGCCACGACAGAAGCGGGTTTGCTTGAAGAGACGGTCGGCAGATTGCTGAACCATACGCCACAATCGGTCACTGGCGCGCGGTACATCGTGGTCAATCACGAGAAGCTGCGTGAGCCTATGGCGCAAGTCACCTCAGCGTTTAAACGCAGAGGTCTGATTTAAATAGAGAAAATTTGGAAAACGTATTGCAAATCTGATTTGCGGTTACTAAGTTCGACCATGTGAACGCCCCACGATCCGGGAAACCCCTCGGTGGTTGAGGCCGATGCGCGACTACGAAGCCGTTATTGCTCAGGAACCAAAACGCGTCCCTTTATAGGGCAGAGTGGGTGAAAGCATTTCGGTGGGGGGAAGGGAGGAAAGCGCTCGGTCACTGGCATTCGTCTTTCAACGAATGTGGAGATGACCAAAATGGCCGCCCAAAAACCCCAATTGCTTGATACTGCTCAAGCTGCCCATCACATCGGATATTCGACAAGTACGCTCGAATGGTGGCGTACAACCGTGCCAATGCGTGGCCCGAGATTCGTCAGAATGGGTCGGCGTATACGCTACAGACTCGAAGACCTGAACGCTTTCATCGAAAGCGGCATTGTCGATCCTGCCGCGGTACGGTGATGCGTAATGGAATGTTTGAAACAATGGCGTGCCGCTGCCGATCAAAGCGGCCATTCCGTTCGCGAGTGGAACTCAAGTAAGCAGGAATGGTGGTATCGCCCGATCAATGAACCATTGACGGACGATACGATAAAAGAGCATCAGACGCGCGGCGAAAATTGCCGTGCTATCTGGCTCAATGTTGGAACCGAAAGCGATCCCGACGCGCGCGAACACACGCGTTTTATGATTTTCGATTTCGACGATCACAACGAACGTATGTCGATTGAAACGATCCATGAGCATGTGGCTCGCGTCGCATCTGTTCTTGCTGAAATCGACATTCCTTACCGAATGTTCCTTTCAGGTAGTGGTCACGGAATGCACATCTGGGTCACGTTCGACTCGCCGAAGCGCGTGGACGTGATGAAAGAGCTTGCCGATCACATTCTGAAAAAAGCAAATCTCGAACGCAAACCCGGAGGTGAGCTCGCGGACGGCTTCGTTGAGGTGCTTCCAAAAGGTATTGGAAAGCAGGTTTGTGCGCTTCCATTTGGACGCAAGTCTTACAGGATGGCGTTGGCTGACGACGGTTCGATCTACGAAACTGTCCCTCAGGATACCATTGTCGATCACTACGCAGGTAAAAAGAGAGGTCGCAAGCCAGCCGAAGCATCTGGCGAGGAAAATCGAGATGATGCCTTTGACGCCTTTATCAAGAGATACGACGCTGACAATCGCTCAGATTGGGGAGCCGCTGGTATTTGTTTGCAGGCTGCGTTCGGCAAGGAAAGCGATTGGGCTCGCGAGCGTTGGCTTAAATGGTCTCAAACGTCGCCCGAGTATCGACAAGGTGACGATGCGGAGTGGGACAGGCTTACCAGCGCGTCAAAGTACACCCCGTTGTCGTTCTGGCGCATCGCGCAGGCAAATGGATACAAAGGCAAGATACCGTTCACGGCCACAGAGAAACGCAAGCTCCTCGCTCTCGATTTTCTGACAGACGTGCGCATCATCCGCGATCAATCGAATGTTGCCTACGCCGAACTTAAACCACGCGACTGGGTTCGCATTGAAGATGCTGAATTTCGAAATGCGACAGCACTTGGTATGTTACGCGCCTATCAAAAGATGCCTGCGGAGCAGGACGTGAAATCTGCCCAGATGATTGCACTTGCGGAGGCTGCGGAAGCCAACCCCGAAAAGGTTGATCTGAGGTTCGCACGTGTTGGTGGCAAGCGATATGTGTTTCTGGCCGATAAAGACTGCACGATCATTGAGATCGACGATGCCGGATGGCGCGTGAACAACGATGCGCCTGTTCAATTTCGCAAAGGTGTTGGCTTGCCCATGTCGATGCCAGAGCAAGGTGACTTGTCTGATCTGATCGAATTTTTGAACGTGGATGAGGATTCAATGGTGTTTTTGCTCGCGTGGATGGTCACAGCGATCATTAACCCCGGTGAACAATGTCCCATCGCAATTCTCGACGGTTCAGCAGGTTCGGCGAAGTCATCGACACTTTCTACTCTGATCGAAATTGTCGATCCTAAAGTGGGTGCGCTTGGTGGTGAGCCGAAAAGCGAGGATGATCTGGTGACATCTTCGTACCAGTCGGCAGTTATGTCTTTTGACAACGTGACGACGCTGGCGAGTATGTCTGACGCGCTGTGTCGCTTGTCTACTGGCGGTGGCCTGACCAAGCGAAAGCTGTACTCAGACGGCGGTGTGTTCGCTCTCGACGCAATGCGCCCACTGATGATTTCTGGACTTGATCCGACGGTTTACAAGCAAGACCTTATTGAGCGCATAGTGCGGGTGACTCTAACGCGCCCCAAGTTCTACATGGATGAGGACGAATTCCGAGCCTATCGCAAGGCGCACATCTCCCAGTGGCGCGGAGCATTGTATTCGCTCGTCTCAGCCGTTCTCCGCGACGTACATTCGATTAAGCAGTCGAGCAGCAGGTTTGGTGTGTATTCCCGCGTTGGCGAGTGTGTCGCCCGTTTGCTTGGTCGCGATGAGGGTTGGTTCGGTCAGCGATATGCGGCGATGCGACTGGAAATGGCGTCCGAGGCGGCGGCAGCCGACAGCGTCTATGTTTTCCTGACTGACTTCCTAGCTGGCTTCGATCAAGCTATTGGCACACTGCGCAGCTATTCTGCGACTGAGTTGTTTCTTGAGATGAAATCTGGCTTCGGCGACCTGGCTCAGACAGTTTCGCCCAAGGACATCCCCGGAAACGCGCGTGCTATTTCACCGCGCATTGTGCAGGCTGGTGGGTTGATCGAGAAAACCCACGGCTGGCGCGTGTCACGCGGACGAAACAGACAGTTCGTGTTCGAAAAGGTGGCGGATGTAGAGGCATCTGTTGAGGATGTGTTGGCCGCGTATCGTGAGCATATGACCAAAACATTGGATCAGGTTGGTATTTGAGTATCGGTAGCCTATTGATAGAGAGAGGGGCGTCGCAGGTTTGCGGCGCCTTATCGTCTGCGCGTAGCACCAACCTGACTGGGAATACTAAATGGCACCCATCACTGGAATTCAAGCCGAACAATCTTTCACGAACCTAATCGACCGCAATGACCTGTTGGGAAAAGGAACCGCGAGGCACGTCTACGCCGTTTCGACCAGCAAAGATTTTGTTATAAAAGAAAGCATTTTGCCTTTTCATTACAGCAACTTTGTCGAATGGACTGTGTGGACAGCTTTGGAAAAAATGAAGGAAGACCTAGTCGGAAACACACCCAATGCGACTTTGAGCGATCAATTTGCAAGGTGTTTCGCAATTAGTGAGTCTGGTCGCTATTTGATGATGGAGCGCTTGAATTCTCTTAATTCCACGCAAACCCAACCTGCTAGCCACACGTTGCCTGATTGGTTGAACGATAGAAAGAAGAGTGCATTTGGCGCGGATCGCAATGGCAATGTCAAAGTAATGGATTACGGGATGGTGGACTTTTATAAGATTCTCAATCCCAAGAACTATCACACAATATAGTGTTTAGCGTGTTTGATGGGGGTTTCAGCCTGTCCACAACACAAATGGAAAGATCAGTATCATTGCTCGAAACCGACTGTGTTAGTTCCATTGTGATACGCAAACGCGCAAAAACGGTGCGATCTTAACTTTTCGTATGTGAATTAAATGGATGGATGGTACGACGTTTTTTCCATCCATCCATTTTTTTCGCGCAAGGGAAATCTTGAATGATGGTTTTTTGCGGTTTTGCGTATCACATGGCGGATCAGTCGCAATTCTCTCGGCCACACTCGGGGCGATCTCTATGCGGTGTTGAAAGAATATGTCACCATTATTGACATACTTTGATCCACTCTCACCGTCTCGCCTACAAAATGCCTACACTAATTCTTAGGCACGAACTGTAACCGATTGAAAACTAAGTGCGCCATGTAGCTATAATGTAAGCTCAGTGACCATACGTTAGACGGCTGGTGTGCAGACACGTTAAACACCTGATAGATCATCCAACATCTGTGCAGAAATGCGAATGGACCCCCTAATCTGGCTGCGGCGTCAGCGGGGGTGGGGTTCACAGAATTTTTCAGTAAATCCGCTGACCCCGCCCATTACCGCAAGATCGCCCTTAGTGGGACACTGCCCCGGTCGAACTACTACCGCCGATCCCCGCATAATCATCACGCGCGCGTTTGACGAAACAGGGGGCGGGTCGTCGCGCAGTTTCCTTCTTTGCGGTTCGCCCCCGCACCTAAAGGAAACCCCAATGCAGATTACCCTCAAGGCGAGCGCAGACGACAAATGCGTGCTGTCCGAAGTTACCATTTCAACGTCTATGGAGTTCGTCGCGCCTGTTGGCATCGACTGCTTGATGGATGCCCTGACCAATCTGATGATTGAACCTGAATCCAAGGAATTGCACGTCGGCGACGTGATCCTCGAGAAAACGCAGTCGATGGTCAAAATCCACGCAGGTCACGGTGCGTTCCACATCCCGTTCATCCACCTGTTCCCGATCCTGATTAGCCGAGGTGAAGATGTCTAATAACCGCATCGACCGCCTGCGGTCCAATTTCGATCTCATTCGCTCCTGTCTTGAGGGCGAAGACGCAATCAAGGATCAGGGTCAACTGTATGTTCCGAAGCCGTCGGGCATGTCCGTAGACGACTACAAATCCTATCTGGATCGGGGTCATTTCACGGGGGCACCATCCATGACCCAGCGCGCCTTGGTTGGTCTCGCGCTTCGAAAGGAACCCGTGTTCAAGCTGCCTGAACGCCTCGAACCGTTGCGCTTGAGTGTCACGCACGAAAACGCGCCGTTGCACGTGCTGGCCGAGGATATGACGCGTGAGGCCGTCACAATGGGTCGCTTCGGCATCCTTGTTGATTTCCCACAGGGTAACAACACGCCAACAACGGTCCCGCATTTTTCGACCTTCAAGGCAGAGGAAATCGACGAATTCGACACCGCCTATGTGGATGGGAAAAAGGTGTTGTCGCGGGTTTGGCTCAGTTCGGACGAGCAGTTTGAAAACGCCGACGTGACCTATGAACTGATCCTTGAAGACACGATCTATAAGTTTCGTAGGTTTGTCCGTGATGCGCAGGACAATCGTGTTGATGTGGGCGAAGAGATCATTCCGACGGTCAATGGCAAGGCGCTCGACTACATCCCATTCGTTATGGTCAGCCATGAGGGCATTCGCCCAGAACATGTGACACCGCCATTTCTCGCTCTCTGCAAGACGGCAATTGCGCATTTCAATACCTCTTGCGACAAACGTCACGCCCTACATCTGACAGCCGCGCCGACACCGTGGATCGCGGGATCAATCTCAGAAAAGCACAAGCCATCGACCATCGGGTCGGGTGCTCTGTGGCTGCTGCCCGAAGGCGCACAGGCGGGCTTGCTTGAGTTTACGGGTGCGGGTGTTGCCGCGATGAAAGAGGAGATGTCCGAGCTTGAGGACGAAATGATGTCCCTTGGTGCCCGTATGTTGTCGACCACAGTCAATCGCAACGAAACACTGGGCACAGCAACGCAGCGAACACGGTCTGAACTCGCGCTGTTGCACTCGGTCGTTGTGTCGGTCGAAGCGGCCTTGAATGCTCTGCTTCGCATTGCTGCCGAGTGGGTGGGGGCGTTGCCAGACGAGGCATCAGCCAAGCTGTCGCGTGATTTCATTGAGGCGTCGATGGATCCGAAGATGATCGAGATGCAAATGAAGCTCTATATGTCCGGCTCGATTTCCCGGCAGACACTCCACGAAAACTTGCAGAAGGGCGAAATCGTCCGCGCAGACCGCACTTGGGAAGAAGAAAAGGACATGATCGACGAGGAAGGCGGGGACACCACAACCCTTATTCCGAGGGTCGCCTGAATGGAGGCATCAAACGGTCTTGAAGTGGAAGCGCCCGCCCATGAAATGTGGCGGGCGGTTGTTTCTCGGGCAATCTTTGATTTGTTTGGCGCAATCCAAATGACCTCGCACCCGGATGAGGCGCGGGTTTTGCGTGATGAGGCATTACGCTTTCTGACGGCGACGTCCGGCGGCTGGGCGCGATCACGGTATGACATCTGCACTATGGCAGACATCAATCCACATCTTTTGCGCAGCAGGGTCGTTGCGATCTTGGAGGGCGCGGATGTCCCGGAACTTGATGGGCGGTCGTCACTTTCGCATATCGAGGAGGCGCGGGCATTCTGGGAAGCGTTGAAGGGTGAGGACGAGCGTGCACATGCGGCACGTGTTGCCATCGCGAACAATCCGAAACCAAAACGTGCACCTAAGCGGCAGTTCCCGAAGATGCGCTATTCTGAGCGGCGTGCGGCCATTTTTGATGTGCTCAAAGAAAAGGGCGAGGCAAAGTTCAAAGACATCTTGCTCGCGCTTGATGGAGACATTTCGGATCATGGCATTCGTGAGGTTTTGAACAAGGCCATCAAAAAAGGCGAAATTACCCGAAATAGCGCAGATTTCACTTACGCCCTTGCTGCTTAGTCGAACTCAGTCGGGAACGCTGTGGTCGAGCGAAAAGGCGCAATACCGCATATTCAAATCGAGGCCAGGGGGTCGCGCATCTTCACGTTCAAATTGAAGGGCGGGCTCCAAGGAGCCCGCTTTTCTATTGCTGGTGGAGATGCAAATGTCTGACGAAAACAACGATAAACTGATGGAGCAGTTTATCGAGAAAGCGACCCCGAAACTGCTTGAGGCGATGCAGGATGGCTTGTCCAAGCAGATCGAAGAACAGATCGGTGGTTTGAAAGACAACGCGGCAAAGTTGCTTGACGAGGTCAAAGACGCGCAACGTGATCGCGACACTCGCGAAAAACAACACGCTGATGAATTGACTCAACTCAAGAATTTGCTCGGTCAGAATTCGAAACCCGCAGATGTCAAAGCCGCGTTGACGCCAGAATCCGTCAAACTGACCCGAACACAAGCCAGAGACCCGCAGTTGTATCGCCGCGCGAAGACACTGGCGGAACAAGCTGGTACATACGTCGAAATCGTGGCCGACCAATGAACCGTGTGGACCCCCTCAAACGCATGGGCAGGCAAGTCGCGGCCAAAGCCGTTCTCGGCCTGCGTGGCATAGACGCTTCACGTATCCACGTTGATGAGCGCAACGTCGTCTATGTCGATCACTGTCAAATCTCGGACACGGATAGGTCGCGCATCGTTTTGTTGTCGCTAGTGTTCCTTTCTTGGGTGTCGGACAATTATGATTGCCCATCTGAAAAGGCTGTAGACAACCCGATTTATGCTGCGGACATGCGTTGGTTGATTGAGCGGTTCGGGGGTGCTGGTGGCACCATCGGACACCTGTTGTCCGAATTCCTCGAACTTGCCAATCCGCTCTTGGAGAAGCCCGCATGAGTATCGACATGCAGCGCATATTGAAGGCGGTTCCGAAAGAAGACCCCGGTCCCGGTCGGAAATCGCTCATTCGACAACGGTCGGATTTGGGTGAGGTCGTTCTTGACTGCGTGCTACATCGTCGCCCTTTTGCTGAAATTGCGAAACGGCTGGGCGTCGAAATTACGACCCTCGACCGCTTCCGTACGAAATTCATCACCGACGAAGTAAAGAAGGTTGTGCTTGCTGAGGCAGCACGGGCCGAGTCCGCCGCAGATGACGCGGTAATCAATCGCGGTCAAGACGACGTGCAGCGCGGTCTGCGTGGGATCATCGAGGAGCAGAAGGAAATCTATGGCTTGATGAAAGCCAAGATCGGAGATGGCCGTGACGTTGAGGACCTTGCGCCTGCGCTCGGCCAACTCCTGCGGGATCAGGGGCAGTCATTCGAACGACTTCTCAAATCCTACACAGCTCTCAAAGAGAAAACGACGGTCGTATTGTCGATCAACGAGGCCCCCGAATGGGCGGTGTTGCAAGACATCCTTTATGTGGTTTTCGAAAACCACCCCGACGCCTTCGAAATGTTCCGGGCGATGGTTGCGGAAAGGAAGCTGAGCCTTGAATGACCTCGGCATCTTTCTCCAGAGGCTCGAGCGGCGCACTGATCCGACTGCTCTGCTTGAGCACATTGTGGGCGGGCCTGCGGATGGTTGGCAACGTAAGTTTCTGACGTCCTCTAGCCCGTTCGCGATGTGTCTTGCCTCAAGGCGGATCGGCAAATCACAGACAACGGGTGTACTGGCTGCTCAGACAGTCTCGATGCCTAATCGAACCGTATTGATCCTCTCGCCCACGCTGGCGCAATCCACCTTGCTATTCAAAAAATGTTTACAGGCGTGGCACGAACTCGGGCTGTCCATTCAAAAAACACGCCTCACGCAGCAGGTCATGGAACTTGCGAATGGGTCGGCCATTGTCTGTGTTCCTGCGGGTCAGGACGGGGAGTCTGCGCGTGGTTGGGGTGTTAAAGATGGCGGGCTGCTGATCTACGAGGAAGGTGCCTTTATCCCCGATGCTGTATTTGATGCGACGCTGCCCATCCGAGAGGAGGGCGGGCGCATTCTCCTGATCACAACGCCCGGTCGCGTAGGCGGGTTCGCCCATCGGCTGTGGGTGGACAACGACGAAGTTGAGAAGATCACCGCACGTTCGACCGATCTGCCTCGTATGGCTGACAAGGTCGCGTTTGACCGAAAATACCAACCGCCTCTGACCTTTGCGATTGAACACGAACTTAGATGGTCAGGCGGCGGTACGCCATTCTTTGCGCCTGAGACCATTGAGAACGCTTTTACAGATATGCCCGAATTGAAGCTGGGGGACATCTATGCAGCCGCCTGAAATCATCCAGCGGGGCGAGGACTTGATCCTGCCATGCTCTGACCCAGCCGTGACCGTTACGCCCGGATATCGCCGCTATCTCGTTGGCTTGGATATCGCGCAGTCGGCGTCCGCATCGGGTCAGAACGCTTTTTCGATCATCATGGACGAGCGTGTGCCACGCTGGACTCAGTACGCGCAGGAGCTTGGGCCGCGTCGTCGCGTTGTCGTGCGGTCTGAGCGTATCCCCGCGATGGCATACACTGAACTCGCACAGGTAATTCGAAACCTCATGTTGCAGGAGCCACTTGCCTCGGCTGGCTACTTAGTTGTGGACGCGTCAGGTGTTGGTCGTGCGTTCTGCGACCTCCTGAATGCCCGAGGGGTGCAGCACACCCGAATGCAAATCACGGGGGGCGAGAACGAGTCCGAGTCGAAAGAACGCGGCGTGACGTTCAACAATGTCTCGCGCAACCTGCTCCTCAATACCCTGAACGGGGCGTTGCATACAGGCGACCTCGAAATTGGGGACATACCGGCGCGTTTCGAATTGCAGGCCGAACTTGAGTCATTCGAAGCGTCGATCACCGCGGCTGGTCGCACGACGATTTCGGGTGGCACGAAAGCTGGGCACGCGGATATGGCGGGGTCCGTCGCGCAGGCGCTGTGGTTGTCTGATCACCGCTCAGTTGGTGCAACTGTGGGCGAGGTTCGGTTGCGAGGTTATTGGTGACAGCGCCCGCGTTTTCGTCGAGCCAACGACAAATGGGCCCGTGCTGTTGACTCGCAAGCGCCGAGAACCCCAGTAAATCTGCGTAGCGCTGAGGCGTGACGCGTTTTTTGCACGATAGTGGGCATGTCTAGTCAAACTGCGCTATGTGACGCGCTGCTCATGGCAACAAATTGCAACGTACTAGAACACCCTCTGAGTGCGGGGACGACTACCCGTCGATATGTTTATCTCGTCAGACAAGATAAGGACACGACAATATGGATAAAGTGCAAGCACGCAAAGCGCGTTGTAACCTGTGCGATGAGATAACAAACCATCTGAATGCAGACGCGTTCCATGGCTATCCGACGCAAAGACTAGCCGCGACAATCGCCGCGATGTTGGTCGGGAAGGATCGATATGCGCCCAGCACGTTAAAATATGTTCAGGAGCATGTTTCGGAATTGAGTGGTCGACTCCGGCAAGCGAAAGTCTAGAGTAGGGCGGCTTTTTAGCCGCCCTTTTTTTCGTGTGCTTGTTTTTAAAGAGAAGTGAACCCAACAAAATTGTTGGGATTGTTGACCACAACATAAATGTTGGGTATGTAGAGTGCATGAATACAGGCATAATACTCAACGAAAAAGAATTGCGCGAAGCCCGCGCACGCGTCAGCGCCTTTGATGAGGCTTTGGCGACCGAAGAATCGCTCCGGCGAGTAGCGGATGGATTGCCCCCGGAAGTCGTGAAGCAAGTAACGGCAACGATGCGCTCAGAACGTGATGATCTTTCTGATGCAATCTCGGCCTACGAGTCCGCGAAGGAAACAGGAAAACCCTCACATCTCGAAAGTAGGGCGGATAGAGATCCGGGGCTGATGTTGATCGTTGCCCGGATCGCAAAAGGGTATTCGCAGCGCGATCTAGCGTGGCGGCTTGGTGTAAAGGAGCAGCAAGTACAGCGCTACGAGGCTGATCGCTACAACAGCATCAGTATGAAGAACTATGCGCGAGTTGCAGCATTGCTAGGTGTTCGGCTGCGCGCAGCAATTGAGCCTGACCCGCAGTTTCGTGGGCTGGACAGAGTAATAGATAATGTTTCCAAGTCTGATATTAAGAAGATTTTGAAACACGGTCGCGAAAACGGCTGGTTCGATGCCGAGATGACAGAGGATCAACTTCGACGCCTAATAGCCGAAAACCGCATAGACTTTGGTAGTCCGACTCTTTTGAGGACTGGTCTCAATGTCAAAGATCACAGCGAGGACGTTTTGCTTCATGCGTGGCGTGCGCGAGTTGCGACGCGTGCTGTGGACGTGATCACAAAAGGCGTTCCAAAGTATAACCCGGCAGATACAAACTGGCTGGGGCAACTTTCTAAATTGAGTGTTCACGGAGACGGTCCTGCGCGTGCAAGGCAGTTGTTGCTTGAAAAAGGGATCGTCTTAATTCCCGAACGGCAGATTCAGGGTTTAGCAATAGATGGAGCTGCATTCATAGTGGATGCTGTCCCTGTCGTTGGTTTAACGCTGAGACGTGACGACATTGGCAACTTCTGGTTTAGCCTTCTTCATGAGCTTGGGCACGTCGTTTTGCACAGGCTTACAGGTTTGAAAGGCGGCTTCTTTGATCAGTTTCGCGAGGGCGAACCGCAGCAGAATGACATTGACGAACAAGAGGCAGAAGCCGATGCTTTTGCTTCTAACCTATTGATCCCGGATGAACTTTGGCGGCGCTCACCTGCTCGCATCGCCAAGTCGCCAAAGGTGATCGAAAAGTTTGCCAAGGACCTTGGCATCCATCCCGCCATCGTTTTTGGCCGGATAAGAAAGGAGAGAAACGACTATTCGATATTCTCTCAAAAAATCGGGGGGAAAACCGTGAGGAAACAATTAATCGAGCAACCCGATAAGGAGAATAGCGATGCTGCCATATCGTCCGGCACTGAGGTTTAAGCAAGGTGAATATACCGCGGCAGGAGGTATCCGCGCCGACGTACAAAAGTATGTTCGGCCATACTTTATTCTGCCACCGATCACCGAAAAAGATCCAGAACTAGACCGCCCCTTGACGCATGATGAAATCGCGACCGTAACGGGGCAACGTATTGCCAAGCACTGGCCACGTTATCCCGCATATCTTGATGCACAATACGTTATGTCCTCACCAAGTGACGAGGGGATCGTTCGCTTGTTCCAAGTCGCCCGCGAACAGAACAAAAACCTGATTCCAGTTGTGCCGGCGGCGGATATTGGAAACCCGGTTTGGTCAAGGTTAGCGCAGTCGACATTCCCACGGCTTGCCATTTACGTTCGCGCAGATTCAATCGACGAGGAACAACTGACTGAAGGATTGTTGTCCCTTGGTGTCGAGGCCGCGGATTGCGAAGTGTTCGTCGATTTTTCCGACCTTGAGCTTGGCCTAGATGATGTCGCCGCAATCGTCGGCGGCACGATTGACACGCTGGCGGAGATCGCGAACTGGGGTTGCATAGTTTTCCAGGGTTCTAACTTCCCCACGACTAACCCGGCCGAGCCCGGCAAAACTGCGACGGTTCCTCGCCTCGAATGGACGATCTTCAACGAGGCTGTGCGAGAATGCGGCGTCCCCTCGGAACGCCTCGGATTTAGCGACTTTGGTGCGGATTGCGGAAAAATAAACTTTCCGAAAACTAAAGGAGCGCCGATCCCGATCCCGCATGTCCGCTATACAACCGAAACTTCGACACTTGTTATCCGCGGTCCTAAAGCGGGAAACCAATCTGATAGGATGCGCGGCGTCCTCAAGCAGCTTGTGGAACATCCCGATTTTGCGGGTAAAGGCTTTTCGTATGCTGACCGCCGTATGTGGGAGGCCGCTGAGGGCAAATCGTCACCGGGGAATTCGTCTATGTGGCGTGAATGGAATATGGCCCATCACATCCTCAGGGTAGTCACTGATCTTGCAGCAATGAATGGGATTACACTGGTTGAAGATGTGGTGGCGGACGAACTTGAACAACTGGATTTGTTTTCAGATGCGTAAGTAGGCGTTTGGTCTTTGAAGTTTTGGTGCCTTGTTATCTTTGCGAAGGCAAGGTATCGCTAACGTGCAGAGGCCAAAGGCTTTGCTTGCGGGTGTAGCTCAATGGTAGAGCAGTAGCTTCCCAAGCTGAACGCGCGGGTTCGATTCCCGCTACCCGCTCCAATCATTTTGAACGCCGTGCCTGAAACAGGTTGATGACCGCCGGAATATGCACGCCGTCGGCACGCTCAAAAGGTTGGAAGACCTTTGCGACGGCCTCTCGGATGATCGCAATATCTTCGGGCGTCGCCTTGAAATGCGTGATCAGACGCGCGGCGGGGCCGATGCGGGTGCACAAGGCCGCGCAATCCTGCAATGTGCCTGCCACTTTCAGGAACAGCGGCACCGCCTCTGCCTGAATGTCGGTCAGACCTGCCTGTGAGAGAATTCCGTTGACCCGGTCCCGGTCGTGAAACGCCAGTGGTCCGGGTGCGTTGCGGTCAAATTTCGGCAAGGAACCCAACCGTTTCGTCGCCTCGATATGGGGCAGTTTGAACCACGGGTTGTCATCCAGCGGACCCCATGCGGCAAATGTCATCTGACCGCCGGGTTTCAAGGCGCGGGACATATTGGCAAAGGCCGCGACCGGGTCGTCGAAGAACATGACCCCGAAGCGCGAGATAAGGGCGTCTTGGGACCCTTCGTCAAAGGGAAATGTCTGCGCATCGGCAAATTGAAACGCGATATTCGACATCCCGGAAGCGATGGCGCGCTGCTCGGCACGATCCAGAAATTGTTGCGAGAAATCAGCCGCGAGGACATGCCCGTCAGGCCCGACCCGTTGCGCTGCAGCGACGCAGCTTGCGCCTGTGCCGCAGCCGATATCCAGAACACGCTGGCCGGGGCTCAGACCCGCCCGATCCAGAACAAGGGTCAGGACCGGGGCCAGCAACGCGTCCATCTCATCCTCATAGGTCAGCCATTTCGCTGCCGAAGGTGACGTGCTCCAGAGTTCTGCCTGTTCTGCGTTGGCCATGTCGCCTCCTATGGGGCGACTATGACCTCCGGCGGCGACGGCGACCAGACTTTTCCTCATCCCCTCCGCCCGTGTTGAACGACGGTGAAGGCAGGGTGACTACCTTCGCCAGATCGGGGAACGGATCGGTCTTGTGCGGGATCGCGTTGGCGGCGACGAAATGGTCCTGAAACTTGGGCTCGATGGCGGTTTCGACCTTGGTGATCTCGCGCACGACACGCTCGATTTCGGCGCGCGATCCGATGTTGCACAGGGCGATCCGCGCGCCGGTGCCTGCAGCGTTGCCTGCGCTGGACACCTTGTCCAGCGGAGCGTCGGGGATCATGCCCAGAACCATCGCGTGTTTGGTCGAGATATGCGCGCCGAAAGCTCCGGCCAGCACCACGCGATCCACGCGGTCGACCTCCATCTCGTCCATCAGCAGGCGCGCACCGGCATAAAGCGCGGATTTCGCCAGTTGGATGGCGCGGATGTCACCTTGGGTGACTGTGATGCGCGGGCCGCCTTCGGCGCTGGCGTCGTGGATCAGATAGGCATGCGTACGACCCTCGGGCACGCAGCGCGGGGTGCCGGTCTGCTCGCCTGATCCGATCAGGCCGCTTTCATCCAGCAACCCAGCAATGCGCATCTCGGCCACGGCTTCGATGATGCCCGAGCCACAGATGCCGGTGATTCCGGTGGTGGCGATGTCCTGATCAAAACCTTCCTCATCGGACCATTTCTCGGACCCGATGATGCGGAAGCGGGGTTCTTTGGTCTCGGGATCAATTTCGATCCGCTCAATAGCGCCGGGCGCGGCGCGTTGACCGGAACTGATCTGCGCGCCTTCAAAGGCGGGACCGGTGGGCGAGGAACAGGCCAGAACGCGCTGGGTGTTGCCCAGCAGAATTTCGGCGTTGGTGCCCACATCGACTATCAGCACGAGGTCTTCGGACTTGCCGGGTTCTTCGGACAGCGCGACGGCGGCGCAATCTGCGCCCACATGGCCCGCGATGCAGGGCAGGATATAGACCTGCGCGCGGGGGTTCATGGTGGTCAGGTCCATCTCACGCGCGGGCAGGGACATGCTCTCAGATGTGGCGAGTGCGAAGGGGGCCTGACCCAGTTCGACCGGATCCAGGCCCAGCAGTAGGTGGTGCATGACCGGGTTGCACACGAACACGGTTTCCACGATCAGCGCAGCATCGATCCCGGCCTCATTGGCGATCGAGGTGGTCAGGTCGTTGATCGCCTCGCGCACCGCTTTGGTCATCTCGGCATCACCGCCGGGGTTCATCATGGAGTAGGACACGCGGCTCATCAGGTCTTCGCCGAAGCGGATCTGCGGGTTCATCAGCCCCGAGGACGCCTTGACCTCGCCGGTTTCCAGATCGGTCAGGTGCGCGGCGATTGTGGTCGAGCCGAGGTCGATGGCCAGACCGTACAGCCCCTGTTCGTGCAGACCGGGCCAGATTTCCACAACCCGAGCGACCTCGTCCTTGTGGCCTTTGTGGACGGCCACGGTGACCTCCCATTTCCCTTTGCGCAGAACGGGTTGCAGCTTGGACATCAGCGACAGGTCGGCGGTCACAGCCTCAATCTTCCACTGCTCCCGCAGGGCACGTTCCAGCCGTTCCAGATCGCCGGTGGGGGAATGCATGTCGGGTTCTTCCACCACCACGAAATACAGCCGCGTGGCCGGGTCCATGGTGATCGCGCGCGCCGCGGCGGCTTTGCGGACGACCTGCCGGTGCACCTGAGATTCGGGTGGCACGTCGATCACCACGTCGCCCTGAACCGAAGCCTGACACCCCAGACGCCGACCGGGTTTTAGCCCGCGTTTATCATCATAGCGCTGCTCGACCGCGTTCCATTCGCTCAGCGCGTCCTCGGAAACGGTCACGCCGTGCTTGGGAAACTCGCCATAGCTGGGCGTGATCTGGCATTTCGAGCAAATCCCGCGCCCTCCACAGACCGAATCCAGATCGACGCCCAACTGACGGGCAGCGGTCAGAATCGGGGTGCCGACGGGGAAATGCCCACGTTTGCCGGAGGGGGTGAAGACGACAAGAGGGTCGGTGGTCATGAAAGGCCTGCCTTTGTATTCGCGCGTATGCCGCGCAAGATATGCGTTTGCGCGCAAAGCGAAAGGGCATTCAGCGGCAGGTTTTGCACAACTTGCGTCGTTTTGAAGCTGGGCTGGTACAACAAGTTGGGTCAGGGGGCTTTCCCTTTCGCCAAATCCGTGCCATAGGGTCGCCGTCAAACGGGCTTTTGCATGGGGTTATCAGATGCAGATTCGTGAGGCACTTACCTTTGACGACGTTCTCCTGGTTCCGGGCGCATCTTCCGTGCTGCCTGCAACGGCGGACACGACCACGCGCGTGACGCGTGAGATCACCATGAACATCCCTCTGCTCAGCTCGGCCATGGATACCGTGACCGAGGCCCGTATGGCCATTGCTATGGCGCAGGCGGGTGGCATTGGCGTGGTGCACAAGAACCTCTCGGTCGAGGAACAAGCCCGCGAGGTGCGGCGGGTCAAACGCTTTGAATCGGGCATCGTCTACAACCCTGTGACCCTGCGCTCCGACCAGACCCTTGCAGATGCCAAGGCGCTGGTCGAACGTTATAATTTCACCGGTTTCCCGGTTGTCGATCCAGATGGCCGCGTTGTCGGAATTGTCACCAACCGGGACATGCGCTTCGCTACTTCTGACGACACGCCGATTCACGCGATGATGACGTCCGAAAACCTTGCGATGCTGAAGGAACCTGCCGACCGGGAAGAGGCCAAAAGCCTGATGCGGGCACGTCGCATTGAAAAGCTGCTGGTCGTTGATGGTGAAGGCAAGCTGACCGGTCTGCTGACATTGAAGGACACCGAACAGGCGGTTCTGAATCCAACGGCCTGCAAGGACCGTCTGGGTCGGCTGCGGGTGGCCGCGGCGACCTCGGTCGGCGATGCCGGGTTCGAACGGTCCGAGCAACTGGTGGATTCGGGCGTGGATATTATCGTTGTCGATACGGCGCACGGCCATTCTCAGGGTGTTCTGGACGCAGTGAAACGGGTCAAGACGCTGTCGAACGAGGTCCAGATTATTGCCGGGAATGTCGCCACTTCTGAGGCAACAAAGGCGCTGATCGATGCGGGTGCAGATGCGATCAAGGTGGGGATCGGACCGGGCTCGATCTGCACCACGCGGATGGTCGCGGGGGTCGGTGTGCCTCAGCTGACGGCGATCATGGATTGTGCTTCAGCCGCGGGCGATGTGCCGGTGATCGCCGATGGCGGCATCAAGTTCTCGGGCGATTTCGCCAAGGCCATCGCTGCCGGTGCGTCCTGCGCCATGGTGGGCTCGATGATCGCCGGAACCGATGAAAGTCCGGGTGAGGTGATCCTGTATCAGGGCCGTTCGTTCAAATCCTATCGTGGTATGGGCAGTCTGGGCGCGATGGCGCGCGGCTCGGCTGATCGGTATTTCCAGAAGGATGCCGCCAACGACAAGCTGGTGCCCGAGGGGATCGAGGGGCAGGTGCCTTACAAAGGTTCAGCCAGCGCGGTGATTCACCAATTGGTCGGCGGCTTGCGCGCCGCGATGGGCTATACCGGATGTGCCACGGTCGATGAGATGCGTCGCAATTGCAACTTCGTCAAAATCACCGGTGCGGGCCTGAAAGAAAGCCACGTGCATGATGTTCAGATCACGCGCGAAAGCCCGAACTATCGCGTGATGTAGGGCGAAACCGACCAGGTGGTGAAGCTTTTACTGCCCGGTTCGGCATGGGAAAGACAGGAAGACGGCAATGACACCGGCCGCCCGGATTCAGGCCTCGATCGAGGTGCTAGACGAGATTCTGGCTGGCGTGCCGGTTGAAAAGGCTTTGACCGGATGGGCCCGGCGCAGCCGGTTCGCTGGGTCCAAGGACCGTGCCGCAATCCGGGATCATGTGTTCGATGCGGTGCGATGCAGACGGTCCTTTGCCGCTTTGGGCGGGGGCGAGACTGGCCGGGGCCTGATGATCGGAGCGTGCCGTGCGTCCGGAACGGATCTGATTGCGTTGTTTTCCGGCGACCGACACGCCCCAGAACCCGTCACCGCAACCGAGGGCGCACGAGCCTTTTCATCGGATGCCGAGCGTTTGGACATTCCGGAATGGCTGTGGCCCGGATTCGTCGATTCGTTAGGAGCTGAGGCAGAGCCCGTCGCCATAGCGCTGCAACACAGGGCACCGGTTCACCTACGGGTCAACCTGTCCCGGGCGTCCTTTGCGGATGCTGTTTCGGCCCTGGCCAAGGACGGCATTGTCGTTTCTCCTCACCCTGTATGCAGTACGGCTTTGCAGGTAGGTGAGGGCGCGCGAAAGATCGCTCAAAGCCGGGCCTTCACCGATGGTCTGATCGAGTTGCAGGATGCCGCAAGTCAGGCAGTGGTCGAGGCAATCCCCCTTTTGCCCGGCATGCGTGTTCTGGACTATTGCGCTGGTGGCGGTGGCAAGGCGCTTGCGCTGGCCGCACGCACCGAAGGTGTCGAGGTCTTTGCCCATGATGCAAACCCTGCGCGGATGAAGGACCTGCCCATTCGGGCTAACCGCGCTGAGGCCACGATCACAATTCTGGATAGTGATGATGTGAAAAGGCAGGCTCCGTACGACGTGATCCTGACGGATGTCCCTTGTTCCGGCAGCGGTTCCTGGCGGCGCGCGCCAGCGGGAAAATGGGCGCTGACGCCGGATCGGTTGCGTGCATTGCCGATCCTGCAATCCGAAATTTTGGACTGCGTAGCGCCCTTGCTGACCGAAACCGCAACGCTGGTTTATGCCACCTGTTCCATGCTGAACGTCGAAAACGAAGGCGTCATCGATACGTTTCTTCAAGCTCACAGAGGTTGGACAAGCCCCTTCCGGCACAGGTGGCTTGTATCCCACGCAACGGATGGGTTTTTCACTGCGCACTTGACGCGAAAACACTGATCTGAGAACAACCTCAAGAAGTGTTGTCGTCCTGATGTTAAGCGGCTGTTAACGAGTTCGGGCCGATATAGGTCAAAATTTATCTATCCTGAGCCGTTAATGTCGAATTTAACAGTAAATTTCCCTGATCTATCGCGCCCTGCGCATTACGGTCGCACCCGCTATGTCTCGTTGGCGGCAATTGCTGCTTTGCTTTGCCTTTTGCCGGGGGTGGCATTTGTTCCGGACGCATGGACAAATGCTCTGATCGTGGCAGGGGTGACATTGCTGATCACCTCGCTTTTTGTTTTCATTCGAGGACGATTTCAACGCAAAACGGCCGATCATGTCACCTTGCTGCTAAATGGAATGGTGCAACATGACCGCGCCGCCTGTTTCATTGCCGATGGAAACGGGCGGATCATCACGTCAAACCAGGTTGCAGTCGCGCGATTTCATCCCACGCCCGATGCTCAGCTGGAACAGTGTCTGAGGACGGTCTTCGCCAATCCCGCGGCTGTATTGTTGCGCCTGCAATCGCAAGCCAAGACGCTGGGACATGTGCGCGAGGTCATCGCAACGCGCAGCGCCGAGATAGTGGTCGATGTCTCATGGCTTCAAGACAATCTGGTGAGTTGGCGCTTTGAACTGGACCAAAACCGTCCATGGGCGACCGTCGAATCGCCGGTCCTCAGAATCGGACGAAACAACGCGATACTGGACGGCAATAAAGCAGCGCATGAGTTTTTTGGCGATTTGCCTGCCTCTTTGGATCAGGTTCTGGCCGGAAAACCTCTTGGCAAAGCGGGACCACAGAGATGCGTCAGACAAGGGGGCTCGTGCTGGGTTGTCGTGACGCCGTTGCGTCGCAGCGGCGTCGAACGCGATATGATGCTGGTCGAACTTCCTGATCAGCCCGCCTCAACATCCAAGACTTCTTTTGCCAGCTTACCCGTTCCCCTTTTGCGCCTGTCTTTGGACGGCATAATCCTCGATGCCAACCACCTGGCCCGACGTTTGATCGGCGAGGTCCGCGTGGGCACTGAGAACATCGCGGAAATCATGCAAAGCTTTGCCCAGCCTGTCGGAGAATGGCTGAACGCCTCATCCCAACCGGATGAGGCGCCGCGGTCCGAGTTTCTGCGACTGCGGCGCGATGACAAAGAGATTTTTGTCCAGGTGACTCTGTCGCGGATCGAGCGGGAGGGGCAAACCCAACTGATCGCGGTACTGAACGACGCGACCGAACTAAAAACGCTAGAGGCGCAGTTCGTTCAGGGGCAAAAGATGCAGGCGGTCGGGCAGTTGGCCGGGGGGGTCGCTCATGATTTCAATAACCTTTTGACTGCGATTTCAGGTCATTGCGACCTTTTGCTGCTGCGCCACGACCAGAGTGATCCCAACTATGGTGATCTGGTGCAGATCAATCAGAACGCCAACCGCGCGGCGGCTCTGGTCAGTCAGCTTCTTGCGTTTTCGCGTAAACAGACGCTGCGGCCCGAAGTGCTGGATCTGCGGGATACGATCTCGGACTTGATCCACCTGTTGAACCGTCTGGTTGGGGAAAAGGTTCAGCTGACCCTAAGCCATGATCCGGTGGTCAAACCGGTTCGCGCAGACAAACGCCAACTGGAACAGGTTCTGATGAACCTTGTGGTAAACGCGCGGGATGCGATGCCCGACGGCGGTGAAATCCGGATCGAGACCGAGGTTCTGACCCTTGACAAGCCGATCACCCGCGACCGTGCCACGGTGCAAAAAGGCCAGTATGTCACCGTAAAAGTGATCGACAGCGGCACCGGCATTCCGGCGGACAAGCTGCAAAAGATTTTCGAGCCGTTTTACACAACCAAACGCACCGGCGAGGGAACCGGATTGGGGCTTTCGACCGTCTATGGCATTGTCAAACAAACCGGCGGGTTCATTTTCGTGGACAGTACTGTGGGGCGGGGGTCAGAGTTCACCGTCTATTTGCCCGTGTGCCACCATCAGGAGACACCGGTTCCCGAAGAACCTGCGACGCCGGAGCATCATATGTCCAGCCAGGGCGAGGGGGTTGTTCTTCTGGTCGAAGACGAAGCCCCCGTGCGCGCCTTTGCCACCAGAGCGCTGCGGCTGAAGGGCTACACGGTCCTTGAAGCTGATTCGGCGGAAAGCGCGTTAAACCTGCTGCAAGACGCAGCGCTGCATGTGGACGTGTTCGTCACGGATGTGGTGATGCCCGGCATGGATGGTCCGACCTGGGTGCGCAAAGCCATGGAAACCCGACCCGATGTGCGCGTTGTTTTCATGTCGGGCTATACCGAAGGCGCATTTGATGAAACGGCGCCCCAGATCGCGCAATCTACCTTTTTGCCCAAACCGTTTTCGCTGACCCAGTTGACCGAAGCTGTATTCCAGCAATTCACCTGACGCGGCTATCTGGCCGACGCGTGTAGCTTGAATTCGCCCTTGAATTGAGCTCGGTACTGATCTCTGGTCTCGTCGGCCAGGGTCAGTTCCCCTTGGGGCGAGACATTCTCCTGCGGCAGACAGATGGCACAATTCAGACGCTCTTCAAGAAACGCACGAATCCCCGCCTGATTCTCGTATTTGAATACGTGCGTAGCGCCACGCCCGTTGCTGCGGGGGCGTAAAAATTCGATCTGGCTGCCGACGTCGGCAAAGGCCGGTCGGTGGGGTTGCAGATACGCCTTCACGAACGCGTCAAAGGAGACGCTCTGCGTGGAGTTCGGATGACCTTCCAGCTCTGGACGGCTGCGATACCGGTACCAACTGCCAAGCCAATCGACAGGTTCGCGCACGACGGCGATGATCTCCATCTCTGTATCGAACATCTTGCGAAAGATATTCTGGAAAAACCGGTCGTAGCGGCGCACGGTTGCATGTTTCAAGTCGGTCGGTCCGGCCACAACGATGTCAGCGCGGTCCCGCAAGGCGGTCTGATAGGCGGTGCTGCCTGTCTTGGGAACTGACAGCAATGCCAGACGCTCTTTGTAAAAAACAAGCATTTTCTCGTTTACCTTCAAGGGCTTTGAATTTTCAGAGTGTCGTAAACGACTCTTTAACACAATTGCCAAAGAGTGGGTTGCATAAGTTTTTATTGAAATGTTCTCTTTTTGGTCCCATAAGGAACAAGAGGCGAACAAAGCAGCGATTGCCGCCCGTCAAAGGGTGTGACAAAAGGGATAGCGACAGGACAATGGCGGATCTTCTGACGATGAGCGACAAGAAAAACGCAGACAAGCAAAAGGCGCTCGATAGCGCGCTGGCACAGATCGAACGGCAGTTCGGCAAGGGCTCGATCATGAAGCTGGGCGAGGATTCCAAGCAGGATATCGAGGCAAGTTCGACCGGCTCGCTGGGGCTGGATATCGCGCTGGGAATCGGCGGCCTGCCCATGGGGCGGATTGTCGAGATTTATGGGCCTGAAAGCTCGGGTAAGACGACTTTGACGCTGCATTGCATTGCAGAACAGCAGAAACGCGGTGGCGTATGTGCGTTTGTGGACGCAGAACATGCGCTGGACCCGCAATATGCGCGCAAGCTGGGCGTTGATCTGGATGAATTGCTGATTTCGCAGCCCGATACCGGCGAACAGGCGTTGGAAATCACCGACACGCTGGTGCGCTCGGGTGCTGTGAATATGGTCGTGGTCGACTCGGTTGCGGCGCTGACGCCGAAATCTGAGCTTGAGGGCGATATGGGCGACAGCAATGTTGGCGTTCAGGCCCGCTTGATGAGCCAGGCGATGCGCAAGCTGACCGGTTCGATCAGCCGTTCGAACTGCATGGTGATCTTCATCAACCAGATCCGGATGAAGATTGGTGTGATGTTCGGCAGCCCGGAAACCACGACCGGTGGTAACGCGCTGAAGTTCTACAGTTCGGTCCGCCTGGACATCCGCCGCATCGGCGCGATCAAGGACCGTGACGAGGTCGTCGGCAACCAGACCCGCGTCAAAGTTGTCAAGAACAAGGTGGCACCGCCGTTCAAGCAGGTGGAATTCGACATCATGTATGGCGAAGGCATCAGCAAAATGGGCGAGCTGCTGGATCTTGGCGTCAAGGCTGGCGTGGTCGAGAAGTCGGGCTCGTGGTTCAGCTATGGGGACGAGCGGATCGGGCAGGGGCGCGAGAACGCAAAGCAATACCTGCGCGACAACACCCGCGCCGCGCTGGAAATCGAAGACAAGATCCGGGCCGCACACGGGCTGGACTTTGAGATGCCCCCTGAAGCGGAAGAGGATGATATCCTTGAAGCATAAAGCACGCGTGAGAGGGAATAACAGAAATCCTTCGGCACTGCGATGATGCTGGGAATACCGGGAACAGGGCGGTCCATCGGGGTCGCCTTGTTTCGTTTCAGACGCGTCGCCTGTGGACAGTCTGCAGGTGCGGGGCTAAACCTTTGGCGACCAAAATGATTGCGCGCTGAGAGACCTCAAATGCCCACGCTGAATGATATCCGATCGACCTTTCTGAATTACTTCGCCAAGCAGGGGCACGAGGTGGTTGCGTCCAGCCCGCTGGTGCCACGCAACGACCCGACGTTGATGTTCGTAAACTCTGGCATGGTCCAGTTTAAAAACCTGTTTACCGGTGTTGAAACTCGCAATTATAGCCGCGCCACAACGGCCCAGAAATGTGTGCGCGCAGGCGGCAAGCACAACGATCTCGACAATGTGGGATACACCGCGCGCCACCATACGTTCTTCGAAATGCTGGGGAACTTCTCTTTCGGGGACTACTTCAAGCATGAGGCTATACCGTTTGCTTGGGAATTGATCACCAAGGAATTCGGTATTGACAAGAACCGTTTGCTAGCCACCGTTTACCACACGGATGACGAGGCTTTCGAGATCTGGAAAAAGGTCGGCGTGCCCGAAGACCGGATCATTCGCATCGCCACCAGCGACAATTTCTGGCAGATGGGCCCCACCGGCCCCTGTGGTCCATGTACCGAAATTTTCTATGATCACGGCGACCATATCTGGGGCGGCCCTCCGGGCTCGGCCGAAGAAGATGGTGACCGGTTTATCGAAATCTGGAACATCGTTTTCATGCAGAACGAACAGTTCGAGGACGGCTCGATGGTCGAACTTGACATGCAATCGATCGATACGGGCATGGGTTTGGAGCGGATTGGTGCTCTGCTGCAGGGCAGTCATGACAACTATGACACCGACCTTTTCAAAACCCTGATCGAGGCATCTGCGGATGTGACCGGGGTCGATCCTTATGGGGACCAGAATGTCCACCATCGGGTGATCGCGGATCATCTGCGCTCGACCTCGTTTCTGATTGCTGACGGGGTGATGCCGTCAAACGATGGCCGCGGATATGTTCTGCGCCGGATCATGCGCCGGGCCATGCGCCATGCACATTTGTTGGGCGCCAAGGATCCGGTGATGCACAAGCTGGTACCGTCGCTGGTACAGCTCATGGGCGCGCAATATACCGAACTGGGCCAGGCCCAAGCGTTGATCGAAGAGACGCTGTTGCTGGAGGAAACCCGGTTTCAGCAGACGCTGGATCGTGGCCTGAAGCTGCTGGATGATGAGGTCGCAGGATTGCCGGATGGCGCAGCTCTGCCGGGCAATGCAGCGTTCAAACTCTACGACACTTACGGATTTCCCCTTGATCTGACACAGGACGCATTGCGGGAAAAGGGGCGAACCGTAGATACCGATGGGTTCGACGTGGCCATGGCCGAACAGAAAGCCAAAGCGCGCGCCGCTTGGGCAGGTTCTGGCGAGTCCGCAGACTTGGCGGTCTGGTTTGATGTCCTGGACATTGCGGGTGCGACCGACTTTCTGGGATATGACACCGAAAAGGCTGAGGGTCAGGTGTTGGCGCTGGTGGTCGATGGTGCTCTGGTCGAAAAGATCGACGCGGAGGGCAGCGGCTGGGTCGTTACGAACCAGACGCCGTTTTACGGCGAAGCGGGTGGCCAGGTTGGTGATACGGGCGAAATCCGGCGTCTCGAGAATATGCAGGATGTGGCGCAGGTTGATGACACGCGCAAGTTTGCCGAGGGCAAGGTCTATGCGCATCGGGTCACAGTCAACCAAGGTTCATTGTCCAAAGGCGATGCGGTCGAGCTTGCAGTAGATCACTCCCGCCGAACGTCCATACGCGCCAATCACTCGGCAACCCATCTGTTGCACGAAGCCCTTCGCGAGACATTGGGCGATCACGTCGCTCAGCGCGGTTCGTTGAACGCGGCGGACCGTCTGCGATTCGATTTCAGTCATTCCAAGGCGTTGACCCTTGGCGAAATTCAGAAGGTCGAGCTGGAGGTGAATGATTTCATCCGGCAAAACTCGACTGTCGAGACGCGGATCATGACACCTGATGATGCCCGTGAGTTGGGCGCTCAGGCCCTGTTCGGCGAAAAATATGGCGACGAAGTGCGTGTGGTATCGATGGGCAAAGCCGCAACCGGCAAGGGTCAGGACGGTGAAACCTGGTCGATCGAGCTGTGCGGTGGTACGCATGTGCGCCAGACAGGGGATATCGGTACCTTCGTGGTGCTGGGCGACAGCGCCAGCAGCGCAGGCGTGCGCCGGATCGAGGCGCTGACGGGGGATGCCGCGTTCCGCTATCTGTCGGGACAGGATCACCGTCTGGCACAAGTCGCGCTGGAACTGAAAGCGCAGCCGGACACCGTGGTCGACCGGCTCAGATCTCTGCTGGATGAGCGCAAGGCACTGCAGAATGAGGTTGCGCAATTGCGTCGCGATCTGGCCATGGCCGGTGGCGCCGGGCAGGGCGGAGGCGCTGAGGCGCGGGAGGTCAACGGAGTATCGTTTCTGGCGCAATCGCTTTCGGGTGTGTCCGGAAAAGACCTGCCCAGCCTGATTGACGAGCACAAGGCGCGGTTGGGCTCTGGTGCTGTTTTGCTGATTGCCGACGCCGGTGGAAAGGCGGCCGTTGCTGCTGGCGTTACGCCGGATTTGACGGATCGCGTCTCTGCAGTCGATCTTGTCCGCGCTGCGGTAACGGAACTGGGCGGTAAAGGTGGTGGTGGCCGCCCCGACATGGCGCAGGGTGGCGGTAAGGATGCTTCGAACGCAGATGCTGCGATCAAAGCCGCCGAACAGGTTTTAGGAGGATAAGATGCCGGCACTCTGGATTGCACATGTGACTGTGACAGACACGGATGCGTATGGAAAATATGCCGAGTTGGCAGGCCCGGCGATTGCCGCGCATGGCGGTGAATTCATCGCGCGGGCTGCGCGCTATGTCCAGCTGGAAGGAAAAGAGCGCCCCCGAAACGTGGTCGCGCGGTTCCCGTCAGTGGACGCCGCTGTCGCGTGCTACCATTCCGAGCAGTACCAAAAAGCCCTGGAACACGCACGTGGTGCCAGTGAGCGAGAATTGGTGGTTGTCGAGATTACCGAATAAGAATCGGGCCACGTCCGACGACAGATTTCATATTCAGCAGTCGATCGGAGTTTCGCGGCAATCGTTTCAAGCGACGTCGAGTCCGGGCGCTCTTATCCGCAATTTCCCCTTCGATTTCAGGATGCTGTAAGGAAAACTTTGCGTAGCTATCTATCGAGGGTTGTTCGAAATGTGGCGCACTACGCCTTCTTTTTGCGCGTAAATCGCCCTGACTCCTGACGAATTTCCGCCGTTTTTCCCCTTCACCTTAATCTAAAGATTGCGCAGCGGCGTCTCTTCGCGCTTAGTTAAGTGAAGAGGGTCACATTATGCCCAACGCAATCGATCAAGGCACTGATCGAGGAACTGGTATGATTTCGTTTCGGAAATACGCGAACAAGACATCTGGACGCGCGGTATTTGGTGTTCACACCGCGCTGGCGGTTTTCGCGTTGAGCTTTGGTGCCTTTTTGTATGGGTCCGAGGCCGAAGCGAATGAGGCGGCATTTATCAAAACCTCAATGAAATCCCCACCACCATCCGGTGCTTTGACCCTTTGTCATCAATATAAATGGGCCTGCGCAAGCAGCGCTAAGTTCTCGGCACCGGCGGATCAGGAATTGAAGCTGGTACAGCAGATCAACCGGCAAGTGAATGCTTCAACGCGTGAGATTACGGACCAATCACAATATAAAACGCGTGAACGCTGGGCATTGCCAACGCGCCGCGGCGGAGATTGCGAAGATTTCGCGTTGTTGAAAAAGCGGAATCTTATCAATGCGGGCATCGACCCCAGCAAGCTTTTGCTGGCCACAGTATTGGACACCCGCCGCAATGCCCATGCCGTTCTGGTCTACCGCTCGAGCCAGGGGGATCTGGTTCTGGACAATTTGACCAACCGGATCAAGCCTTGGACTGCGACCAAATACATGTTCCTGAGAATGCAGGACCCGAAGCAGCCAAAGAACTGGGTCGGCGTTTACGCGAGAAGCTGAGATCAGCTGACGATTTAATTCAAGACCTGCCATCTGTGGACCGGGCTGAACGACGGTGAAGCTGTTCAACCCGGTTCGAAGTTTGTCAGCGAATTAATCTTCGTCGTTGTTTGCATTTTCGCTCTGAGCTGGGCTGCTGCCTTCCGAACCGTTTCCGCTGCCGTTGTTGCCTTTCTTGCCGCGGCTTTCAGTCTCAGTCTCAGTCTCAGTCTCAGTCTCAGTCTCGGTTTCGGTCTCAGTCTCAGTCTCAGTCTCAGTCTCAGTCTCGGTTTCAGTCTCGGTTTCGGTTTCAGTCTCAGTCTCAGTCTCGGTTTCGGTTTCGGACTCACCTTCGTCGTTGTGGTTGGTTTCACCATCGTCATTTTCATTAGGTGTACTTTCATCGGTTTCTTCACCGTTGTCCGTATCACCCCCCTTATCCGATCCGGTGTCATCCGAAGGATCATCATCGTCGTCGCGAGAATTGCTGCTTTGATCCTCACCTCTGAACGATTTGGTATCGACAGATGCCGTCGGGAAGTCTGTCAGCACCGCAGCAAAGCCTGGGCAGTCCACCAAAGTCCTCGAAAGGATTTGTTCGAAATCTGCTCGGCGCTGAATATAGCGCAGCATTTTTGATGAGACGACGTCGCACGCGCATAACGTGTTTGACGAAACTGACTGCTTTGCCGTTTTGACTGTGCACATATCTGCTGCTTGTGCAGGCGCGACGGAAACAAACGGTACTGTTGCCGATACAAAAACAAATGACAACAAACGTGATTTAATACGCATCTTGCGTCTCCTTTGAACTCGTTAACCAAGGCGATTCACACACAACCGACGCCAAAGTTTTGACATACATACAGCGTTGTTGTGCCGCAATTTCAAGTGGCCAAGTTCACACTCGGAGAAAAATTAATACAACTTTAGGCAGATTGATGTGTAAAAACAAAAGAAAGCGCCCGATCAAGGTATCGAGCAGCTTTTCTACGCATTTTCCAGAGGGACGTAAAAATGTCACAATTGCGGCATTGTTTCCAATGCCGCAACAGGATCAGGCGGATTTTGCCATGCGTTTGCGTTCGTGCGGATCCAGGAAGCGTTTGCGCAGTCGAATGGCGTTGGGCGTGACTTCGACGAGTTCATCGTCGTCAATGTAAGCAATGGCCTCTTCCAGCGAGAATTGCACATGCGGCGTCAGGCGGACCGCATCGTCCGAGCCGCTGGCACGCACGTTGGTCAGCTTCTTGCCTTTCAACGGGTTTACTTCCAGATCGTTGTCCCGCGAATGCTCACCGATGACCATGCCCTGATATACTTCGGTCTGTGGCGCGACAAACATGCGCCCGCGCTCTTCCAGGTTCCACAGCGCATAGGCGACGGCCTGGCCCTTTTCCATTGAGATCAAAACGCCTGCGCGGCGACCGGGAATCGGCCCTTTATGCGCAGACCAACCGTGGAACACCCGGTTCAGGACACCAGTTCCGCGCGTATCGGTCAAAAACTCGCCGTGGTAGCCGATCAGCCCGCGCGATGGCACATGCGCGATGATCCGCGTTTTACCCACACCGGCCGGGCGCATCTCGACCAGTTCGCCTTTGCGTGCACCGGTGACCTTCTCGATCACCGCGCCCGAGAATTCGTCATCAACGTCGATGGTCACCTCTTCGACCGGTTCCAGACGTTGTCCATCTTCTTCGCGGAACAGAACTTGCGGGCGCGAGATGCTGAGCTCAAAGCCTTCCCGGCGCATGTTCTCGATCAGGACCCCCATCTGCAATTCGCCGCGGCCCGCGACCTCAAAGGCTTCACCGCCCGGCGTGTCGCTGATGCGGATGGCAACGTTTGATTCGGCTTCTTTCATAAGGCGGTCCCGAATGACGCGGGATTGCACCTTTTTGCCGTCCCGTCCGGCAAGAGGGGAATCGTTGATGCCGAACGTCACCGTGATGGTGGGTGGATCGATCGGTTGGGCGGGCAGGGCTTCGTTAACTTGTGGCGAAACCAGCGAGTCCGCAACAGTGGCTTTGCTCATCCCTGCAATGGTGACGATGTCGCCGGCCTCGGCCACGTCAATGGGCTGTTGTGCCAAACCACGGAAGGCGAGGATTTTCGAGGCGCGAAAGTTTTCGATTACAGACCCGTCGCGGCTGAGCGCTTTGACACTGTCTCCGGCCTTGAGAGTCCCGCTTTCAACACGGCCGGTCAGAATGCGGCCGATGAAAGGGTCGCTGCCCAGTGTGGTGGCCAGCATTCGGAATGGCTCATCCTTGCGCGCGGCCTGTTTAGGCGCGGGCACGTGGTCGACGATCAGATCGAACAGGGCGGTCAGATCTTGGCGAGGTCCATCCAGCTCCATATCCGCCCAGCCCGAGCGACCCGACGCATACATGGCCGGGAAATCCAGCTGATCGTCATCGGCGCCCAGATTTGCAAAAAGGTCAAAGCACTCGTCCAGCGCACGGTCGGGTTCGGCATCAGGCTTGTCGACCTTGTTGAGCACAACAATGGGGCGCAGACCCAACGCGAGCGCTTTGGAAGTGACAAACTTGGTTTGCGGCATCGGGCCTTCGGCGGCATCCACAAGCAGAACCACGCCATCAACCATACTGAGAATCCGTTCAACCTCGCCGCCGAAATCGGCGTGGCCGGGCGTGTCGACAATGTTGATGCGTGTGCCTTTCCATTCGACGGATGTGGCCTTGGCAAGGATGGTGATGCCACGTTCTCGCTCAAGATCGTTGCTGTCCATGGCGCGCTCCGCCACGGCCTGATTTTCCCGGAAAGCGCCGGATTGTTTTAGCAGCTCGTCCACCAGGGTCGTCTTGCCGTGGTCCACGTGAGCGATGATTGCGATGTTGCGCAGGTCCATGAGAGGTCAGCCTTTGAACGGGAAGTTGGCCCGGCGCATAACGCGGCGCGGCGAAATATGCCAGCCCTAACCGTATGTCAGGCGCGGAGCGTGCCGGAAAACGGCTGAACGAGCGCGGATCGGGCCGAAATCAGCGCGATCCGGGCGTTGCCAAAGACAAGATGGCAAACATCCATGCCCGATTGCAACAGTCTCGAAAGGTCAGGTAAACCCCACTGTTTCTTTCAATTTGAGACGTGTATAAAGTCCCTGTTTTTAGTGTGTATTTTGCGAGTAACAAAATGACGACATTTGCGAAATCCGTCATCATCATATCGTTTTTGATCGTGGCGCTTGGGTGGCTTGCAGACGGGGGGTCCGTCGACATGGATGCAGCCCAAAATGTTGAACAGGTAGCGGGTAATTCGGTTTAAGCGCGGATCGGACGATTAAAAAAGGAGCTCTCGGGCTCCTTTTTTTCGTCTTCACGCTTACTGCTTTTCAATCGCCTTCAATTTTGCCCTGTGTTGCGACAACCGTTTCACAACGAACCGGCGCGCTTTACGTTCAGCCAGTCGTACACGAATTTCTGTCAGGAACGCCTCTTCCAGAGTCTGAGAGGCAGCTCCCAACTCGTCACCAACCTCAACGAAGAACCGGTCGTCACCGGTTTCGTCCATGACCTTCATCGTGTCTTCGGCCAGTCGTGCTGCAAGAGTTGTGATGGTGTCAGACATCAGCGGGTTGTCTCGGTCAGGCGGCGTTTGACGTACTCGGTGACATCGCCCATCAGCGTGTCCATGTGGCGTTCCTGAAAAAAGTGATCTGCACCCTCGACCTCGTGATGGGTGATGGTGATGCCCTTTTGCTCGTGCAGTTTGCCCACCAGTGATGTGGTGTCAGCAGGGGGTGCCACGCGATCGGCTGAGCCATTGATGATCAGACCGGAAGACGGGCAGGGGGCGAGGAACGAAAAGTCGTACATGTTCGCGGGCGGTGACACGCTGATGAACCCGGTGATCTCGGGGCGGCGCATCAAAAGCTGCATCCCGATCCAGGCACCGAACGAAAACCCTGCGACCCAGCAGTGTTTCGAGTTGTTGTTCATCGACTGTAGGTAATCCAGCGCCGAGGCCGCATCGCTCAGCTCGCCTATACCCTGATCATACTCGCCCTGACTGCGGCCGACACCGCGGAAATTGAACCGCAACACGGTGAAACCCATGTTGTAGAACGCGTAGTGCAGGTTGTAGACCACTTTGTTGTTCATGGTCCCACCGAATTGCGGGTGTGGATGAAGCACGATGGCGATCGGTGCGTCTTTTTCCTTTTGCGGGTGGTAACGGCCTTCCAGGCGGCCTTCGGGTCCGGGAAAAATCACCTCGGGCATGTGTGCTTTGGTCCTGTCTTTTTCGCATAGGTGGCCAGATATACTTGACGATAATCGTCGGACACCTTAGAACGGTTCTAATTTCATTGATGTGCGTTGATGCACTGCCCGTCGGAGATACGCATTGCCTGCGGCGGCGTCAATGTTTTCGCGCGGTTCTTGCCGAGAGGGTATGGTATGAAGCTGTCAACGAAGGGACGTTATGCAATGGTCGCATTGGCGGATATTGCTTTGCAGCCCTCGGACAAGCTGGTCACTTTGGGCGAGATTTCCGAGCGCCAGGATATTTCTCTGCCATATCTCGAGCAGCTTTTCGTTAAACTGCGCCGGGCCGAACTTGTCAGTTCTGTCCGTGGACCGGGTGGTGGCTATCGGCTGGCGCGTCCGGCTTCTGATATTCGGGTGGTCGAAGTTCTGGCCGCCGTAGATGAGACCGTGGACGCGATGCACAAGGGGGCCGGCGCGTCGGGCGCATCCTCTGGCAGTCAGGCACAATCCCTGACCAATAGGTTGTGGGAGGGGTTGAGCGCGCATGTCTATGTCTTCCTGCATCAGACCCGGTTATCCGATGTCATCCGCAACGATTTGGCGCCGTGCCCAGCGGTGCCCAATCTGTTCGCCGTCGTGGATGACTGAGCGATGAGGGTAAAGCGCCACTTTAACGCGATCGAAAAGATGTATCCATGAAGCGGGTTTATCTGGATCATAACGCGACAACGCCATTGCGCCCCGAGGCCCGGGCCGCGATGTCTGCCGCCATGGATCTGTGCGGTAACCCGTCTTCGGTGCATGCAGAAGGTCGCGCGGCCAAGGCCGTGATCGAGAGGGCCCGGGGTCAAATTGCGACAGCCTTTGGAGCGGATGGCGCGGATATCGTCTTTACGTCCGGCGCGACCGAGGCGGCGGCACTGGCTATGAAGGGGCGCAATCTGCAAGGTGCGGCAATTGAACATGACGCGGTAAGAGCTTGGGCTGACGAAGTTTTGCAAACGTCGGCGAATGGATTGGTCACTGTGGCCAAGGCGGATTGTTCGACGCTGCAATTGGCCAATTCCGAAACCGGTATTGTGCAGTCTCTGCCAGCGGGCTTGGCCGTGTGCGACGCGACACAGGCGTTCGGAAAATTGCCGGTCGCGTTCAATTGGCTGGGAGCCGAAATGGCGTTGATCTCGGCGCATAAACTCGGCGGGCCCAAAGGGGTCGGGGCCTTGGTGATGAAGCGAGGCACGGATATTGCGGCGCAGATCAAAGGCGGCGGTCAAGAGATGGGCCGCCGGTCGGGCACGGAAAATGTGATTGGAATCGTGGGGTTCGGAGCCGCAGCTGAGGCGGCAACTGCGGATTTGGCGACCGGCATTTGGGAAAAAACTTCAGAACTTAGAAATATTCTAGAAATGGCTCTTGAGGCTGGCTCTAAATCTACTATTTTTGTCGGGAAAGATCGCAAGCGACTCCCGAACACTTTGTGTTTCGCGACACCGGGCTGGAAAGGCGAGACGCAGGTCATGCAGATGGATTTGTCGGGTTTTGCGATCAGCGCAGGTTCGGCCTGTTCCAGTGGCAAAGTGCGTGCCAGCGCGGTTCTGACCGCTATGGGCTATGACGAACAGACGGCATCCAGCGCAATCCGCGTATCGCTGGGGCCGGAGACGACGGAAGAAGACGTGCTGCGTTTTGCGGAAACGTGGTTGGAAAAAGAGAAAAAGCATCGCGCGCGGGCCGCGTGATCTGACGGAGGGTGTCTTATGGCCGCTTTGGACCAGACCCAGGTAAAAGAAGGTGTTGATCAGGAAACCGTGGATGCGGTGCGCGAGGTCAGCACGTATAAATACGGCTGGGATACCGATATCGAGATGGAATATGCGCCCAAGGGCGTGAACCCGGATATCGTCCGTCTGATCTCGGACAAGAATGATGAGCCTGAATGGATGACCGAATGGCGTCTGGCTGCATTCGAACGCTGGACTCAGATGGAAGAGCCCAAATGGGCAATGGTCCATTACCCGCCAATCGATTTTCAGGACCAGTATTACTATGCCCGTCCGAAATCGATGGAGGAAAAGCCCAAATCGCTGGATGAGGTCGATCCAAAGCTGCTGGCCACATACGAAAAGCTGGGTATCCCACTGAAAGAACAGATGATTCTGGCTGGCGTCGAGGGCGCGGAGAATGCACCTGCCGAAGGTCGTAAGGTGGCCGTGGACGCGGTATTCGACTCGGTCTCGGTTGGCACGACCTTTCAGGAAGAACTGAAGAAAGCCGGCGTGATCTTCTGCTCGATCTCCGAGGCGATCAAAGAGCATCCCGAACTGGTCAAGAAATACCTTGGCACCGTTGTTCCGGTGTCCGACAACTTCTACGCCACGCTGAATTCGGCGGTCTTCTCGGACGGGTCCTTTGTCTACATCCCGCCGGGCGTTCGCTGCCCGATGGAGTTGAGCACTTACTTCCGCATCAACGCAGAGAATACCGGCCAGTTCGAGCGGACGTTGATCATTGCCGACAAGGGCTCTTACGTGTCCTATCTGGAAGGCTGCACCGCGCCGCAACGCGACACGGCCCAGTTGCACGCTGCTGTGGTTGAGATCATCGTCGAAGAAGATGCCGAAGTGAAATACTCGACCGTTCAGAACTGGTTCCCCGGGGATGAGAATGGTAAAGGCGGTATTTATAACTTTGTGACCAAACGCGCCGATTGCCGGGGTGACCGGTCCAAGGTGATGTGGACACAGGTGGAAACCGGTTCGGCTGTGACGTGGAAATACCCGTCCTGCATCCTGCGTGGGAATGACAGTCAGGGTGAGTTCTACTCGATCGCGATCGCCAACAACTATCAGCAGGCCGATACCGGCACGAAGATGGTGCATCTGGGCAAGAACACCAAGTCGCGGATCGTGTCCAAGGGGATCAGCGCAGGTAAAGCGCAGAACACCTATCGCGGTCTGGTCTCGATGCACCCCAAGGCGAAAGACAGCCGGAACTATACGCAATGCGACAGCTTGCTGATCGGAGACAAATGCGGGGCGCACACGGTTCCGTATATCGAAGTCAAAAACAACTCCTCTCGCGTGGAACATGAGGCGACGACGTCCAAGGTGGATGACGACCAATTGTTCTATTGCCGCCAGCGTGGCATGGACGAGGAAGAGGCCGTGGCGTTGGTCGTCAACGGGTTCTGCAAGGACGTCCTGCAGGCCCTGCCGATGGAGTTCGCCATGGAAGCCCAGCAATTGGTTGCGATCAGCCTTGAAGGGTCTGTGGGCTAATTCTCCATGCCGATTGGAATGATCATAAGGAACGATGCTATCAATATGGCATCAACGGATCAGGGTCGCCTGACCTCGCGCGGCGTTTGCGTCGCCGCGAACACACAGTCTGGCGATCTCCTTATGATTGCGAATTGCCCTTGGTGGTTCCGCTTGCTAAGCAACACCCATTGGATTGTCAGTGGGGTCTGCCAGCGTGTCGATGCAGGAAGAACAGAACGCGAGTTTTCAGGATCGGGTCGATCGCATCACGGCCCGCGCGCAGGAAGCCAAGAAGGGCGTACCACGCAAGAAAGCCTACAGCATCTGGTCGCGCCTCGGCTATCCGGCCGCCTTCATCGGGGCGTTTTTTCTGGGCGTGGGCGCGGTGTTTCTGTCCCGGTACATCCAGTACAATCTGGTGGGATTGCCTGGCGAAGCCGAGGGGAGCTCGGCAGATATCATCGGGTTCATCATCGCGGGCGGCGCGGTCTTTCTGATTTCCTTTCTGTTGAAGGGCAACCAGAAGGAATTCGCAAGCGTCAGTGCGTTTGCGATGCTGATGACCACCTTCACGTTTCACAATGCGGTTTGGGCCTATCCGGAACTGTTCGAAAGAGTTTACGGAGAAGACTGGGTGGAGTTCATGCAGGACATCACCAAGCCCTCAAGTCTGCAATTGTTCACTCTGTCCGTCGAATTCGGTTAACGCAAACTGTAGTCACCGACCAATGCGCGCCACGGACCTTTGCGTGGCCAGAAACCGGTATGTCCCAAAGCGTGTCGCGACATCGGACGGGACCGGTTTGTTTTCTCAGGCCTGCGCAGTTGCGGTGCCTTCCATCAATGAACGAGATCTAAGCCATCTGTCGGATGGTTGTGTATTCAAGAGGATAAAAATGCTGGAAATCAAGAACCTGCACGTCAAACTTGAGGAAGAAGAAAAGCAAATCCTCAAAGGTGTCGATCTGACGGTCGAGGCCGGTAAAGTGCATGCGATCATGGGCCCGAATGGGTCGGGCAAGTCGACGCTCAGCTATGTCTTGTCGGGGCGCGACGGATATGACGTCACCGATGGGTCGGCGACCCTGGACGGCGAAGACCTGCTTGAGATGGAGCCGGAAGAGCGCGCCGCGGCAGGTGTGTTTCTGGCATTTCAGTACCCGGTCGAGATTCCCGGTGTCGGCAACATGACTTTCCTGCGCACTGCTGTGAACGCACAGCGAAAAGCACGGGGCGAAGACGAACTGTCGGCCACCGATTTCCTGAAAGAAGTACGCGCCAAGGCCAAGGCACTGAAAATCGACGCGGATATGCTCAAGCGTCCGGTCAATGTCGGGTTCTCGGGCGGTGAGAAAAAGCGCAATGAGATCCTGCAGATGGCGATGCTTGAGCCCAAGATGTGCATTCTCGACGAGACGGATTCGGGTTTGGACGTCGACGCGATGAAACTGGTGGCCGAAGGTGTGAACGCGCTGCGGGATGAAGGGCGCGGTTTCCTGGTTATCACGCATTATCAACGTCTTCTGGATCATATTAAACCTGATGTTGTCCACATCATGGCGGACGGTCGCATCGTGAAAACCGGTGGACCGGAACTGGCTCTGGAAGTTGAGAATAACGGTTACGCAGACATTTTGGCCGAGGTGAACTGATGGCGCTTCCGCAAGCAAAACAGACTGCAACCGAGGAGCGGCTGTCGTCTCTGACCATGCCGGACGCAGGATGCACCCGGAAAGCACGTGAAGCCGCGCTCTCTCGCCTGCGCGAGATGGGGCTGCCTGGCCGACGGGATGAATACTGGAAGTATACCCGTCCGGACACGCTGACCTCGGCCAATGCCATCCCGGCTGCGTTGTTCGATTCTGACGAACCGATGGTGTTCCATGATTTCGACAGGCTGAAGATCGTGTTTATCGACGGTGTTTTCAGCCCGGATGACTCGGATGATCTGTCGATGGAAGGCGTCTCGATTGATCGTCTGGAGGATATCTGCTGCAAGGATATTCACTGGGCCAAAGAGTTATACGGTGTTCTCGAGACTCGGGGACAAACGCCTGTTCAACGTCCACTAGCCGCGTTGAACACTGCATTTGCCTCGGACGGGGTGGCGATTCATGTCACCGGCAAGCCTTCGAAACCGATCAGCCTGATCTATCGCCACGCGTCCGAGACTTCGGATGCGATCTTGCATCATATCGTGCGGGTGGAATCCGGGGCCGAGGTCACGATACTGGAAAACGGCCCGGCGGCGTCGCGTTTCAACAAATGTATGGAGATCGACATCGCCGATGGTGGCACGCTGCACCATATCCGTGCTCAAGGCCGCGATCATCAACGCCGTGCAGCCACCCACATGTTCACGCGTCTGGGGCGTGAGTCGGTCTACAAATCCTTTACGCTGACTGTAAATGGCGTACTGACCCGCAATGAGCAGGTCGTGGAACTGACCGGAGACGATGCGGTTGCGCATGTGGCAGGGGCCTGTGTGGGTGATGGCGATTTTCACCATGATGACACTGTCTTTGTCACCCATGACGCAGTGAATTGCGAAAGCCGTCAGGTGTTCAAGAAAGTTCTGCGTAACGGCGCGACCGGTGTGTTTCAGGGGAAAATTCTGGTCAAGGAAGGCGCGCAGAAGACGGATGGTTATCAGATCAGCCAGTCTTTGCTGCTGGATGATGACAGCCAGTTCCTCGCCAAGCCCGAACTTGAAATTTACGCCGATGACGTGGCTTGTTCGCACGGATCAACGTCCGGCGCGATTGATGAAACGGCCCTGTTTTATCTGCGCTCGCGTGGTGTCGCCAAGAAGGATGCGACGGATATGCTGACTCTGTCATTCCTTGCGGAAGCGGTTGAAGAGATCGAGGATGAAGCGCTGGCTGATGTTATCGTGTCCCGCCTGGAAAGCTGGTTGGCGCGCCGAAGCTGATGCCGGTCACGACCGATATCGTAGCCACGTATCGCGGACCGGGGCGCGTTGTCCGGCGGTTGCTGGACATGGGTCCGCGTGAAGATCGTGCTTTGATCATCGTGATGGCGGCGTGTGTTCTGGTCTTTATCGGTCAGACACCACGTCTTGCGCGCGAGGCTCATCTGACGGGGCAAGAGCTGAATTCACTGTTGGCTGGTGCCCTATTTGCATGGGTTTTGACCGCGCCACTGTTTCTTTATGTTCTGGCCGGTTTAAGCCATGTGGTCGCGCGGATGTTCGGCGGCAAAGGTGATTGGTTCGGAGCGCGCCTGGCCCTCTTTTGGTCTTTCCTTGCAGCCAGCCCGTTATTGATGTTGTTTGGGCTGGTCGCGGGCTTTATTGGCCCTGGCGGCGCCCTGAACGCAGTCGGGCTTGTCTGGGTGGGCGTCTTCTTGTGGTTCTGGATCTCGGCCCTGGTTCAAGCAGAAAGACAAGCGGGATGAATGCGGTGGATTTGAAAGGTCTGGTCATCATGACCGTGGCTGCCCCGGCCGATGCAGCCCGTCAGGTCATGGCATTGTGTCCACCTCGGAATGTTTTGTGGCTGGCCTTTTTCCTTGCCGTCATCCTGAATACATTGCTGCAAACCGCAGCTGGCATCGTCTTTCCGCTGATCAACCCGGAATCCAATTTTCCGGTCGAACCCGTCGTGCAGACCCTTGCCACCTCGACCGGCGCTCTGCTCCTCAGCGTCATGGCGTTTTGTTTTGTGGGCAGAATTCTGGGCGGACAGGCCAGCCTGGACAGTGTCATGGCGTTGATCATCTGGCTTCAGTTGCTACAGATCGGAGCGCAGGGTGCGATTTACCTGATCGCATTGTTGATGCCGTTTCTGTTCGAGATTCTGGTGCTGATCATGAGCGTCTACAGCATTTACATCACCCTGCATTTCATCAATCAGGCGCATCAGTTCGACTCGTTGGGAAAGTCATTTCTGGTTGTGCTGCTATCCGGCCTCGTGGCCGTGCCCATTGTGCTACTGCTGTTCCCTTTGGGCTAAATTAGGAAACCTGTGAATATGTATGATGTCCAAAACGTCCGCTCTGAATTTCCGATCCTGTCGCGGCAGGTGAACGGTAAGCCTCTGACCTATTTGGACAATGGCGCGTCGGCGCAAAAGCCTCAGGTGGTGATTGATGCGGTCACACAAGCCTATGCGCAAGAGTATTCGAACGTCCATCGCGGCCTGCACTATCTGTCCAATCTTGCCACTGAAAAATACGAATCTGTCCGCGGCACCGTTGCCAAATTCCTGGGCGTCGCTGACGAGGATGAGATCGTTCTGAACTCGGGCACAACAGAGGGGATCAATCTGGTTGCATACGGTTGGGCCATGCCGCGCCTGCAAGCCGGAGACGAAATCGTTCTAAGCGTCATGGAACATCATGCCAATATCGTGCCCTGGCATTTTCTGCGCGAACGGCAGGGGGTGGTCCTGAAATGGGTCGATGTAGACGCGGCTGGGCATTTGGACCCGCAGGCAGTGATCGATGCCATAACTCCAAAGACCAAACTGGTGGCGGTGACCCACTGTTCGAACGTCTTGGGCACAGTTGTCGATGTCAAGGCCATCACGCAGGGTGCCCATGCCAAAGGAGTGCCGGTTCTGGTCGATGGCAGTCAGGGGGCTGTGCACATGCCGGTAAACCTGCAGGATATCGGCTGCGATTTCTACGCCATTACGGGCCACAAGCTGTATGGTCCGTCCGGCTCGGGCGCGATTTTCATCAAATCCGAGCGTATGGCCGAGATGCGCCCCTTTATTGGCGGCGGCGACATGATCAAAGAGGTCTCGAAGGACGAGGTGATCTACAACGATCCGCCGATGAAGTTCGAGGCGGGAACTCCGGGCATTGTGCAGACCATCGGAATGGGTGTAGCGCTGGACTATATGATGGGTCTTGGCATGGACAATATCGCCGCGCATGAGGCAGGTCTGCGCGATTATGCGATGGACAAATTGACAGGGTTAAACTGGTTGCAGGTCCAAGGCACGACAGCGAACAAGGCGGCGATTTTCAGCTTTACCTTGGATGGGGCAGGGCACGCGCATGACGTCTCGACCATATTGGACAAGAAAGGAGTCGCGGTTCGGGCAGGGCATCATTGTGCGGGTCCTCTGATGGATCACCTTGGTGTCACGGCTACCTGTCGCGCCAGTTTTGGTCTTTATAATACCACGGACGAGGTCGACACTTTGATCGACGCGCTGGAACTGGCGCATGATCTATTTGCCTGATCGGCGCACCGATTTGCAGTTGCACCCGGATCGGAACGAGGGTAGCTAACGGCCAAGGCACCTGTAGCTCAGCTGGATAGAGCGCTGCCCTCCGAAGGCAGAGGCCAGAGGTTCGAATCCTCTCAGGTGCGCCACTTTCAGACAATTTGTTGCACAGGCTGCCCTTTCGGTCCGTGGTTCTGTGCAGAATGGGTAAAACAAAACCCCCGACGGGCTGGCCGAAGGGGGCAAACAAAATCAGCAACAGGTTGTACTGTCAGCCGCGCCAGGTACGGATGTCACCGCAATCCATGTGGACGAAATTCGAGCGGTAATACTGGCCTACACCGCCAGCGCGGCAAGCCATGGCCGCCTTGGCCATCTGGGAGACAGAGCGTGAAGACAATCTGAGATCCGCCGCCTGACCCTTCATATGCAGTGAGTTGCGCGCAACACCGCGCGAGCGCGACCTGAGCATCGCATTGGTTTTGGGAGAGCGGTAGCCCGAAAGCAGCATATACGGCTCGCTCGCATCCAGCATGTTGTGGGATGCGGCCATGATGTCGATGGTGCGCAGGTCTATGTCCTTGACCTGATCGTTGCGCCAGTCGCGCATGAAGTAATTGACCTCTTTCACCGCGTCTTTGATGTATTTGCCATCGACCCAATACACCATGTCGATGCGTTCGCCGGTGCGCCCCGAATACATGCGAATTCGGCGAATGTCGCCGCTGCCACGAAGAAAACCTGCCGCTTGGGAATATGTCGGTGCCGCGGCTACGGCCGTGGCTGCGAATGCGCCCAATAGGGCACGCCGGGTCAAGCCCGAAGCACTGCTCTTGGTCATTTCTTATGTCGTCCCGTACTGTTCCTGCCTGCACACGATGTTACGCGCGCGGTATTAATATTTTCCCATCCCAGATGCGAAACTTATGGCACAGTGGACCCGATCGGCCAAGAATTGTTTCGTTTCGCCAAGATCAAGGGGGAAATTTCGGCAGTTTTTTGCGCAATTGACACAGTTTTGCTTATTCGTGAGGCTGATAAGGGGCCTGAGATGCAAACGCGCATCACGGTCGAAAAGATGTATTCAAGTGATCAAGTTGTGAATAGACAAGTCTTTCGTCGCGCAACACTATTTTAGGACGCTTTTTTGAAGCGTGTGAAGTTATTGAAAAACCAAGGTCATCCCATGCCATTTGCCTTTCGTACCAGTACTCGTGTTGTTTTTGCGGTTTTGACGCTGAGCTGCGCCTCGGGCGTGCAGGCGAGCACGGACGGAACAGCGTTCCAGATGGCTGTCGCCGAGAACACCGCTGGCACTCCGGCCATTGCGGATTTTTACCGCGAAAACCAGTTTGATCCGATCTGGGTTGGGGACACACCGCAGCATGTGGCGCGTCGGTCCGCATTGATCAAGGCCCTGTCTGCTGCAGATTTGCATGGTTTGCCGTCGTCCCGATATGACGTCCACAGCCTGATGTCGCAGATGCAGGATGCGAAAACAACGCGTGATCTTGGCAAGGTCGAAGCCGCGCTGAGCCGGGCTTTCGCAAGATACGCCACTGATATGCAATCGGGTGCGCTGAAACCGGCTCAGATCGATGACGGGTTGGTGCGTGAGGTGACACGGCTTACGGCCGAGGATCATTTACGTGGTCTTATTGACGCCAAATCAGATGGATACATCAAAAATCTCATCCCGCAGACGGCACAATACCGCGCTCTGTTGAAACAGAAGAGAGAACTGGAGCATCTGATCGCCCAAGGCGGATGGGGCGCGACGGTCCCCGATGGCAAGCTTGAAATGGGCGATACCGGTCCAAAAGTGATCAAGCTGCGCAATCGGCTGGTTGCTATGGGATATATGAAACCGACAGCCAGCCCGGCCTTCGATGATACGATGCTGGCGGCCGTCACGGCCTTTCAAAACGACCACGGGCTTGAGCCGGATGGGGTTGCGGGCAGCGGAACGATCGCTGAATTGAATCGCCCGGCATCGGATCGGCTGAAGTCAGTTCTGGTTGCACTGGAGCGTGAACGCTGGTTGCCGAAAGATCGGGGAGAGCGCCACATTCTGGTCAATCAGGCTGATTTCTCGGCCAAGATCATGGATGACGGGCAGGTTACGTTTGAAAGCCGAACGGTGATCGGCAAAAACACACATGATCGCCGCAGCCCTGAGTTTTCCGACCAGATGGAACATATGGTCATCAACCCCAGTTGGTATGTACCGCGCTCGATCATCACCAAGGAATACCTGCCAAAACTGAAGGCCGATCCGAATGCCGTCGGGCATATCCACATCACGGATCGCAGCGGGCGGCAGGTCAATCGCGGAGCGGTTGATTTCACGCAATTCACTGCCCGCAACTTCCCGTTCTCGATGCGCCAACCTCCAAGTCAGAGTAACGCACTGGGTTTGGTGAAGTTCATGTTCCCCAACAAGTACAACATCTATCTGCATGATACGCCGCAGAAAAGCCTGTTCTCGCGTGAGGTACGGGCCTTCTCGCACGGGTGTATCCGCCTGGCTGACCCGTTCGGGTTTGCCTATGCGTTGCTGGCGCTGCAGGAAGAGGAGCCCAAGGCCTTTTTTCACCGGGTTCTGAATACAGGCAAAGAGACCCGAGTAAATCTCGATCAACCGGTTCCGGTACATCTGATTTACCGCACGGCCTATGTCGGACCCAAAGGCGATGTGCAGTATCGCCGTGACGTCTATGGCCGAGATGCAAAGATTTGGGACGCGTTGCAAAAGGCAGGGGTGGCCCTGCCGGACGTTCAGGGGTAATCACGGGCCAGGTCCTGAACCAAGGGAAGCCCGGAATGCAGTTTACCATTGATCAAGTCGCTCAGGCCTTGGGCGCGACGGCCGAAGGCCAGACCGATCTGACCATCTTGCGCGCCGCCGAACCGGGCGATGCCGGTCCGATGGATCTGGCGATGGCGATGTCTCCGAAATATGCCGAAACACTTGCGGCGGGCGCGGCGCGGGCTGCTGTGTTGTGGGATGGCGCGGATTGGAAAGCGATGGGGCTGGACGCGGCGATATTCGTCCAGCGGCCCCGAATGGCGATGGCCGGGGTTACGGCGATGCTGGACCGGGGGCAGGGGATTGCTCCGGGCATTCACCCCTCGGCCGTGATCGATTCAACGGCTGAAATCGGCGCAGATGTCTCGATTGGCCCGTTGGTCGTGGTGGGCCCTCGGGCACAGATCGGTGCGGGGTCAGTGATTGGCGCGCATTGCACGATTGGTATGGACGTGGTTTTGGGCCAGGACGCCCTCTTGCGCGAGATGGTCAGCATCGGTGCGCGGGCGCAGATCGGAGACCGGTTCATTGCACAACCCGGTGCGCGGATTGGCGGAGACGGCTTCAGCTTTGTCACGCCCGAAGTGTCCGGGGCCGAGAATGTGCGTAAAACTATGGGCGACAAGGGCGACGCCAAGGATCAAAGCTGGCTGCGCATCCACTCTCTGGGCGCAGTCGAGGTCGGTGATGATGTCGAGGTCGGCTCGAACAGCACGGTGGATAACGGGACGATCCGAAACACTGTGATTGGCGATGGCTCAAAGCTGGATAATCTTGTGCATGTCGGGCACAACACGCGCGTTGGCCGCGACTGTCTGTTGTGCGGCCTGACCGGTGTGTCCGGGTCTGTTGAGATCGGAAACAATGTGATCCTTGGTGGTCAGACCGGTGTGGTGGACAATATCTTTATCGGAGACGGGGTGATTTCAGGCGGCGGGACGAAAATCCTGTCCAACGTGCCGGCAGGGCGCGTGATTATGGGCTATCCCGGCATCAAAATGGAAACCCACACCGATATTTACAAAGCCCAACGCCGCCTGCCGCGCCTGGCGCGTGACGTCGAGACGTTGAAAAAGGCGGTTTTCAAACAGCCCCTGAGCGATTAAGTCATCCGCAACGCGACAATCAGGGGACCGACATGAGCATCAGTGACCGTGTCATTGCAATCATCGCCGAACAGGCCGTGCTGGAGCCTTCGGATGTGACACCCGACAGCACGCTTGAAGATTTGGGCATCGACAGCCTTGGTCTGGTCGAGAGCATCTTTGCGATCGAAGAAGAATTCGACATCAATGTTCCGTTCAATGCCAATGAACCCACGGCCAGCGATTTCGACATAACGAACGTTTCGGCCATTATCGCGGGCATTGAAAAACTCGTGGCTGAAAAGGTCTGACACACTCGATGAAACGCGTTGTCATTACGGGGGCGGGCACGATCAATTCGCTGGGGCATTCGGTGCCCGATACGCTTGAGGCCATGCGTGAGGGTCGCTGTGGCATCTCTGAGCTAGAGTTCCGCGACGTCGAGCGGCTGGCCATCAAAATCGGCGGTCAGGTGCGCGGATTCGAGGCGGAAGGGCGCTTTAACCGCCAGCAGATGACACTGTATGACCGGTTCACGCAATTCACCCTGACTGCCGCCAAAGAAGCCATCGATCAGTCGGGAATCGTTTTTCACGGTGATCTGGCCGCCCGGTCCGGCGTTGTTCTGGGTACTGCGGGCGGTGGAGTTTCGACCTGGGATGACAACTATCGTTCGGTCTATGAAGACGGAAAGAACCGCGTGCATCCATTTGTGGTGCCGAAGTTGATGAACAACGCGGCCGCCAGCCATGTGTCGATGGAGCATAACCTCAAAGGTCCCAGCTTTACTGTCTCGACCGCATGCGCCTCGTCCAACCATGCGATGGCGCTGGCGTTTCAAATGGTGCGCAGCGGGGCGGCTCCGGCGATGCTGACCGGCGGGTCGGAATCCATGCTGTGTTTTGGCGGGGTCAAAGCCTGGGAAGGGTTGCGGGTCATGTCGAAAGATGCGTGCCGCCCGTTCAGCGCCAACAGGAATGGTATGGTGCAAGGGGAAGGTGCGGGCGTGTTTGTGTTCGAAGAATATGAACATGCAAAAGCGCGCGGTGCCGAGATTCTGTGCGAGGTTGTGGGCTTTGCTATGTCCTCGGATGCGGCCGACATTGTGATGCCCAGCAAACAGGGCGCGTCGCGTGCCATGGCCGGGGCTTTGGTTGATGCGGGGCTGAATGCCAGCGATGTGGGATACATCAACGCTCATGGCACCGGAACGGCTGCCAATGACAAAACAGAATGCGCGGCGGTGGCGGATGTATTCGGACCACATGCCGATGATCTGATGATATCGTCAACAAAGTCTATGCACGGTCACATGATTGGCGGCACCGGCGCGGTTGAGCTATTGGCCTGCATTATGGCCCTGCGAGACGGCGTGATTGCACCAACTATCGGTTACCAAGAACCCGATCCCGAATGTGCTCTGGACGTGGTGCCAAACGAGGCGCGCGAGGCAAAGATCGATGTCGCATTAAGCAACGCCTTTGCCTTTGGCGGGATGAACGCCGTCCTCGCGCTGCGGCGCGTTTAACGGATACGATACAAATAAAAAACGTCGCCCGGGATCGCCATGGCGACGTTTCCTAGAACGGTACAGGGTCAGTTCCGATTGGCGCTGATCCCGTTGAACCCGGCGGTGAACCCGGCCAGCGAAAGCCTCATCTCAACCAACTGGTTGGGCGCCAGAATCGATACCAGCGACATCGTTGCCTCGGTGCCCGCCTTCATCGCGTCGACATCGCCCTGCGTAAAGCCCATCTGAACGACACAGCCGACGGGGTTACAGTGGTGATAGTTGTAACGTTTGCCCGGCGCGCCATCGATCGACAAGGCCAGCTGCGCCTGAAGCAATGTCTCGAGCGGTACGATGACCGTTGCACCCGCAACTGCCGCCGAACCTTCCGGCAGTTTCTCAAGTGTGATTTCGGCAATGGGTTGCCCTTGATCCCCGTTCAGCAATTGGCGCATCGCGCAGGGGTCATTGCCGTTTTCCGTTTTGATGCAGGCAATCGTCCAATCGCCGCTTTCTTCCTTGACATATTGTTCGCCCACGCGCGGGCCGGCCTCACCCAAATCCAGATCGCCAACAGATGGCGTGGTCGGTTCCGCCTGAGTGTCGGTACCCTCCTGCGCATAAACAATGCCGGCCATGAAAGTGACGGTTGCCAGTGTGAGGGGAAAAAGGGTCCTGATCATGAATGCCTCGTTTTGCCGATCCAGCTTTTTGATCCATCTAGCACTGCAAATCGATGGTGTCAGGCGCAAACCGAGCGGTGGGTTCGGAATTCAACAAATTGTTGCCTATGCTGACGCGCGCAACCCAAAGAAACAAACAACAAAGGGAGCCGGTTGAGCGGCTCCCTTCATGAATTTTTTCTCCCCGTCGGACTGGCCGACTTAGTTATGCGCAGACGTTACGAAAGGGGAACCCGGGGGTCAACTGCTATTGGCAAGAATTTACCACCACCAGGGCCCTTTCTTGCAGATCAGGCGAAAAAAGCCGTGCCCGAAGGCACGGCCAGTCAACAGGGAGGAAGTTGCCCCCGCCGCAAACGAGTCATGACGGAGGCAAAATGACTATCGCAGCGATAGGTTAACTTTGTATGCTCAACCCTGATCGGTGAGTTCTGGGACAGTTTTTCAATGAAAAATGAAATCTTTATTGGCGGCGGCGGTGCGGATTACGGCGTAAAGCAAGGTCTGGCGTTGAAGTATGCAAACCGCCACGGCCTGATCGCTGGCGCAACGGGAACAGGTAAAACCGTAACATTGCAAATCCTGGCCGAAGGTTTTTCCCAAGCTGGCGTGCCGGTTTTCATGGCGGATGTAAAAGGTGATCTGTCTGGCCTTGCGCGGGCGGGCAGTGATCAGCACAAGTTGCATCAGGCGTTTATGGATCGGTCCAAGCGCATTGGGTTCGACGATTTCACTTATGCCGCTTGTCCTGTGACGTTTTGGGACCTTTTCGGCGAACAGGGTCACCCGGTTCGAACCACCGTTACCGAAATGGGACCTTTGCTGCTATCGCGCCTTCTGGAACTGAGCGAGGCGCAAGAAGGCATTCTCAACATCGCCTTTCGTGTTGCGGATGAAGATGGGTTGCCATTGTTGGACCTGAAGGATCTGCAATCCCTTCTGGTGTGGATCGGCGAGAACCGAGCCCAGCTGTCATTGCGGTATGGCAACGTCTCGACCTCATCGATCGGAGCGATTCAGCGCCGGTTGCTGGTTCTGGAAAATCAAGGCGGAACAAAGCTGTTTGGCGAGCCCGCACTCGATCTGTCGGATCTCATGCAGGTGGATGAGGCCGGGCAGGGCATGGTGAACATTCTGGCATCTGACAAGCTTATGGGCGCGCCGCGCCTTTACGCGACATTCCTGTTGTGGCTGCTCAGCGAGTTGTTCGAGGAACTGCCCGAAGTCGGCGACCCGGATAAACCCAAGCTGGTGTTCTTTTTTGACGAGGCGCATTTGCTGTTCGAAGACGCCCCAAAGGTTCTGGTCGACAAGGTCGAGCAGGTGGCGCGTCTGATCCGTTCGAAAGGTGTTGGGGTGTATTTCATCACGCAAAGCCCGGCGGATATTCCCGAGGACATTCTGGGCCAGTTGGGCAATCGTGTTCAGCACGCCTTGCGCGCCTTTACCGCGCGGGATCGCAAGAACCTGCGTCTTGCTGCCGAGACCTATCGTGAGAACCCGGATTTCGACACCGAAGCCGCCATTCGCGAAGTGGGTGTGGGCGAGGCTGTCACCTCGATGCTCATGAAAAAGGGTGTGCCCGGTGTTGTCCAACGCACGTTAATCCGCCCGCCTGGATCGCAGCTGGGGCCTATTACCGACGACCAGCGACAAGAGGTTTTGGGCCAGTCAGCCATGGGGCCGAAATATGATGTCCGGGTTGACCGCAAGTCCGCCTTTGAAATCCTTCAGTCCCGCGCCGAAGCTGCAGCCACCGAGGCAGAAGCTGCCGAAACGGATGAGGTGATTGAACGGCAATCCCCGGCGGAAAGGGAATATGCCTCGGCCCGCAGATATTCCGGCAGTCGCGTGGGACGGTCCTCGGCAAGGGTGAGCCGGAAGAAGGACAGCTTTGCCTCTGCAATGAGCGAGGCGGTGATCAAAGAGCTGAAAGGCACCACCGGGCGTCGGATCGTGCGCGGCATCCTGGGCGGGATATTCCGCAATCGATAAAGGCACGGCCGGTCTACTTGTTCAGCCGGCGCAATCCTTCTTCGCGGCATACGTTGTCGGCTTCGGCGACTGACATTTTTGTGGCCGGAAAGTCGATCGCCCGATCCCAAAGCACGCGGCGTTCTGTGTAAAGCTGGCATGTGACCACGCCCTTGGCCGTGGACACCTGAACGGGTTCCGTTTCCAGATCTTTCGGAGACGGAACACATGCGGTCAATGCCGTGAATGCAGACAGGACAAGAGCAGTTTTGGTGGCGGTCGTTTTCATGATGAGGGACGTCCTCGTTGGTAAACACAAGTGATCGTACAGATCGGCGGTGGTGTGAGTGCGTGCCGATAGCGCCTGCGCGACATGCAAGCGGTGAACTCGTCTATTAAGAATTGTTAACGAAATCAAGACACCGCGCCGTAGGGCCGGCGCGGCGGGATCGATTGCGAGGAAATTCGCCTATTTTTCGGGAATGAGACCGCGTGGGCTGAACCTGAGAACAATCAGCAAGATCAGTCCCATCGTGAACAGGCGCATATGAGCGGCACTATCGATCAGATGCGCCTTGAGCGCGCTGCCATCCGGCATTCCCACCGTGATCAGGTTCATCAGCCACAGGCCGATGGGTTCGACCTGCACCCACAGGAACCAGATCAGGAAAGCCCCAAGAACGGCTCCGAAATTGTTGCCTGAGCCGCCGACGATCACCATGACCCAGACAAGGAAGGTGAACCGTAGCGGATTGTATGTGCCCGGTGTCAACTGCCCGTCCAGCGTCGTCATCATTGCACCTGCGATACCGCAAATGGCCGAGCCCAGGACGAAGATTTGCAGGTGACGGCGGGTGACGTCTTTGCCCATCGCTTCGGCAGCAACTTCGTTGTCGCGAATGGCACGCATCATGCGGCCCCAAGGGCTTTTCAGGGCCATCTGCGCCATCCACAGCAAGACAAGCAAGACGATCATGAACAGCAGCGAATAACCCAGCTTGACTGACAAGGTTGAGGCCGTGACCGGATCGATGCCCAACCACTCGGCCCGAGCAAGAAAGCCCGGATCTTGCTGCAACTCGACCTCATACCCTACAACCGGCGAAGGGCGCGGTATGCCGTAGACATTCTTGACCCCGCGGGCCAACCAGTCTTCGTTTTTCATGATGGCGATGATGATTTCGGCGATACCCAGCGTGGCAATCGCCAGATAGTCCGACCGCAAGCCCAGCGCGGTCTTGCCGATCAACCATGCAGCCCCGGCGGCCAGCAACCCGCCTGCGGGCCAGGCCAGCAGAACCGGTAGGTTCAGGCCGCCGATATTGCCTGCGACGGCGGGATCGATTTCCTCGATGGCCGCAACATTCGGATCAAAGATCGCGCGATAGATGAAGAACCCGCCAATCAAAATGGCGATGATTGCCAGCGTCCGCACGCGTCCGGCAGCCATCTTCTGGGCGGTCATAACGGCGGCCACAACGGTTGCCGCGCCCAGCAACAGCGCCAGAATGACGCCAAAGCCACCTCCGGTCCACGCCCCGGGCGTCGGTGGGGTCGAAACCAGCACAACCGCCAGCCCGCCCAGCGCGACAAAGCCCATGACACCGACGTTGAAAAGGCCCGCAAAGCCCCATTGCAGGTTCACGCCAATGGACATGATGGCCGAGATCAGCCCCATGTTCAGGATCAGGATTGCCGCATTCCAGCTTTGGGTGAAACCGGTCAGAAGGATGAGCCCGCCGACGACAACGAAAAGCAGCGTGTTTTTGGCAGTCTCGGTCATACCACTTTCCCTTTGAACAGGCCTGTCGGCTTAAACAGAAGCACGATCAGCAGGATGACGAAGCTGACGGCGAATTTGTAATCGGTGGATAGAAGCTGCACCAATCCCGACGGCTCCAGGCTTTCCGGGGCCAGATAGGTCAGCACCTTTTTCCAGGCATAGGTGATCGTGACCTCGGAAAAGGCGATGATAAACCCGCCCGCAATGGCCCCGATCGGATTGCCAAGGCCACCCACGATGGCCGAGGCAAAGATCGGCAGCAGAAGCTGGAAATAGACGAAGGGCTTGAAGCTTTTGTCGAGGCCGTACAGCACACCCGCTGTCGTCGCCAGCGCAGCAACGATGATCCATGTGATCATCACCACCCGCTCGGGGTTGATGCCGGACAGAAGCGCCAGATCCTCGTTATCCGAATAGGCGCGCATCGATTTGCCGGTGCGCGTTTTGTTCAGAAACCAGAACAGCAGCGCCACCGCGACGACGGCCACGATCACGGTAATGCCCTGAGAGGTCTTGATCGCCAGCCCCTCGCGCAGCCCGGTCATCGCCTTGAAATCCCGTGCCGAGACGATGAACCGCGCACCGTCCGAAAAGCGCTGGTCATCCGGTCCGATGATGAAGCGCACGAGGCCGTTCATGATGAACATCACGCCCATCGACACGATCACCAGAATGACCGGTTTGGCCTTTTGTTCACGGTAGAACCTGTAAACCAGCCGGTCGGTGATCAGCACCAGAACGATACAGCCCAGAATGGCAAAAGGCAGGGCGAGCAGAGCGGTCGGCAGCGGCCCGAAGCTGACGCCTGCCGCCTGCAGGCCCCACGTGACCAGCACCGCGATCATCGCGCCAAAGGCCATCGTGTCGCCATGGGCAAAGTTCGAGAACCGCAGGATGCCATAGATCAACGTCACCCCCAGAGCCCCCAGCGCCAACTGGCTGCCATAGGCGATTGCGGGAACAAGAACGAAGTTGGAGAGCGCCACCAGGGCGTTGAGGAAGTCCATATTGATTACCAATCGGAATCACAGAGAAGGTCTTGGGTAAGATACTTGTTGGGCTCATCCCACTTCTTCTTATAGAAAGTCATTTGCCAAAGTAGATCGTCCGACTTGTCTATGTTGGCCCTGCTTTCATTGATTTCTTCAACGTCACCGGTCATAACAAGTGCATAACCTTCTATGCGGAAAGGAGGTTTTTGTTTTCCTTCAAGCCAGTCTTCGAGGCGAAATGTTATGTCACTCTTAAAACCGGCATCTTCGGAATACCACAACGCTATTGGCAGTTTACCGGCGCGAGGATTTATAAGCTCTACCCAAGCTGTTCCGATATGCCATTCGTCAAAAGGGTAACTCGCCGGACCACTCAATTCAGTAAGTGACAAGTCGAAAATTAGCGACGTATAGACTATCGTAGTCGGTTCATTGGTTTTCTTACACAGAAACTGGTGGTCGCATTTCTGGACTATCACGCAATCATATTCGATGAAACTGCTCTGGGGCTCCGAATGGGCAAAAGCGGTGGTTGATGCGGTTACCAGAAACAGAGATGCTGCAGCAAACCTAATCATCCTCACCCCCCCAAGAAACTCTTGCGCACTTCGGGATCGGCCAGCAGTTCCTTGCCCGTGCCGGTATAGGCGTTCCGCCCCTGAACCAGCACATATCCCTTGTCCGCGATCTCCAGCGCCTGACGGGCGTTCTGTTCGACCATCAGGATCGGCAACCCGGTGCGGGAAACCTCGATGATCCGGTCGAACAGCTCATCCATCACGATGGGCGAGACACCGGCGGTCGGCTCGTCCAGCATCAGCACCTTGGGTTGAGTCATCAGCGCGCGGCCCACGGCGACCTGTTGGCGTTGGCCGCCCGATAGCTCTCCGGCGGCCTGGTTGCGCTTGTCGCGCAGGATGGGGAAGAGGTCATAGACCTGCTCCATCGTCTGACTGATGTCGTCGCGGCGGATGAAGGCACCCATCTCAAGGTTCTCTTCCACCGTCATCGTGGTGAAGATGTTCGAGGTTTGCGGCACAAAGCCCATCCCGCGCATCACGCGGTCCTGCGGTGTGAGCGCGGTGATATCCTCACCATCCAGCCGCACCGCGCCCGCGCGCACGTCCAGCATCCCGAACACGGCCTTCATGGCGGTCGATTTACCCGCGCCGTTAGGGCCAACGATCACCGCGATCTCGCCCTTGTCGACGGCGATGGTGCAGTCGTGCAGAATGTCCGGACCCTTGCCGTAACCGCCCGTCATCGTATCGCCGATCAGGAAGGGGCCGCCGCCGACATAGTGGGTTTCGCCACTGGTGCGGTGGGCCGGGGTCATGGTACCCATGCCCTTTGGATTGGTGATCGAGGCGTCCTTGTTGCCCTTGTCGTCCTGGTAGGGGTTATCGCTCATGCGTCCGCCTCCAGCTTGTCTTTGTTCTTGAGGCCGGTGCCCAGATAGGCTTCGATCACGTGCTCATTGGCTTTGATCTCGTCCAATGTCCCCTCGGCCAGAACCTTGCCCTCGGCCATGCAGATCACCGGGTCACAGATCTTGCCGATGAAATCCATGTCGTGCTCGATGACGACGAAGGTATAGCCGCGTTCCTTGTTCAGGCGCAGGATCGTGTCGGCGATGGTCATCAAAAGGGTCCGGTTCACGCCCGCGCCGACCTCGTCCAGAAATACGATCTTGGCATCGACCATCATGGTGCGACCCAGTTCGAGCAGCTTCTTCTGCCCGCCGGAGACCTGACCAGCCTTGTGATCGGCCAAATGTTCGATGGTCAGGAATTCTAACACTTCGTCCGCCTTAGCCCGCAACGCGCGCTCCTCATCCGCGATGCGCTTGCGCCCGAACCATGTATTCCAAAGAGATTCCCCGGACTGCGCACCGGGCACCATCATCAGGTTCTCGCGGCAGGACATCGACGCAAACTCATGCGCGATCTGAAAGGTGCGCAGCAGGCCCTTGTGAAACAGCTCATGCGGGGGCAGGCCGGTGATATCCTCACCATCCATGAAGACGCGGCCAGACGTCGGTGGTAAAACGCCCGCGATCACATTGAACAGAGTGGTTTTTCCGGCCCCGTTCGGTCCGATCAGACCGGTGATCGAGCCCTTTTGGATTTCCAGCGATGCCCCGTCCACCGCATGAAACCCGCCGAAATGCTTGTGCACGTCTTCGACGACGATCATCTTTTCCCCTAGCCGCCGTTTTCCGGCGTTGTTGCCACATCCCTGTACGAATGGTGCGGGCTTTTGTCATTGAAACAGCCCGGACACAAGGCCCGGGCTGCTTGTTTTTATGACTGTCAGCGCTGGATCAACGGAAGTTGACGGTCTTGTTCTCGCCGTCGGTCACTTCGATCTCACGATACGAACCCGCGCTTTCACCGGGGCCGATCAGCTCAACGCCAGACGCGCCGACATAATCGATCTCCTGACCGTCAGCCAGCAGTGCCAAACCCTTGGCTAGCTCACCGGGATAGATCTTCTCGCCCGGGGCGTTGGCGACGTCCATGATTTTCGCGCCGTATTCTGCGGGGTTGGTGGATCCCGCAGCTTGCATCGCCAGCATGAAAAGTGCAGCCGCGTCATAGGATTCGGGCGAATAAGGCGATGAGCCGTCAAACCCGCCCGCTTCAGCCATGGCAAAATACTTCTCGGCGCCTTCACCACCCGAACCGGCGATTTGACCGAACGAGCCGTTCAGGTCGGGACCCACATTGTTGGGCAGCGAGTCACCGATCATGCCGCCGGGCAGTCCGAATGTGTCAAACGCACCACTGTCCAGCGCCGACTGGATGATGCCCAGACCACCCTGATCCAGATAGCCCGCGACAACCAGAATGTCGCCACCGGCCGAGGCCAGCGCGCCCACTTCGGCCGAGTAGTCGGCTTTACCGTCTTCGTGCGCCGCGACGATAGTGACTTCGCCACCCGATGCCTCGAACGAGGACTGGATCGCGTCTGCCAGACCCTTGCCATAGTCGTTGTTGGTGTAGGTCAGAGCGATCGAGCTGATGCCACGGTCGTTCAGAATGTCGGCCATCACTTCACCTTCACGCGCGTCCGACGGGGCAGTGCGGAAGAACAGTCCGTTATCTTCCATGGTCGACAGGCCCGGAGAGGTGGCCGAAGGGGAGATCATGACCATGCCGTTCGGAATCGCGACGTTCTGCAGGATCGCGCCGGTCACGCCCGAGCAGTCGCCGCCGATGATACCGGCAACGCCGTCTGCGATCATGCGCTCACCGTTCGAAGTGGCCAGACCATTGTCGATACAGCCTGTATCGGCGCGCGATGCAGTCACTTTGGCACCGTCCAGCAGTTTGCCGGATTCGGTCACTTCGGCCATTGCCATCTCTGCGCCCGAACCCATCGCCGGAGCCAGAGATTCAATTGGCCCGGTGAAGCCGAACAGAACGCCCAGAGTGATGTCTTCGGCCAGCGCCGGACCAGCCAGCAAAGCGGATGCTGCAGTTGCAGTAAGCAGCTTTTTCATATGGTTACTCCCTGTTGTGAACGTAATCGTTCTGGGCACGACCCTAGGCAAGGCATTCAAAAAAGAAAAGTCCTAACGCAACTGTGTTTTTACGGCTCACAATCCTATTTGTTTTGATAGGTTTGTCGCCTTTCGCGGCAAGATAAACACAGTGAGGGAGGGCACCATGCTCCGAGCTTTCGCGATTCTGTTCCTGACCGGTTGCGCAAGTCTGGTCAGCGCCGACGTGCTGCAGACATCCGCCGGTGCGGTCCGCGTGGACAAGATGGCCGAAGGGTTGGACACGCCATGGGCCATCGGGTTGTTGCCGGGGGGCGGGTTTCTGATCACCGAGCGGGACGGAGAGCTTCTGTTCATCAATGACGGCTCATCAAAGCGCGTCAGGGGCGTGCCGAAAGTGGCCGCGAACGGGCAGGGCGGTTTGCTGGACGTCACGGTCGCGCGAGACTTTGCGCAAAGCCGTGAGATATTCCTGACCTTCTCGAAACCTCGGAGCGGGGGTGCAGGCACCGCTGTGGCCGTCGCCCGTCTGTCAGAAAGCGGGAACCGGCTGACCAACCTGCGCGTGATCTTCGAGGCCATACCGGGCGGAAGCGGTGGTCGTCATTTCGGCAGTCGTGTGGTCGAGGCGCAGGATGGCCGGTTATTCTTCACCATTGGGGATCGGGGCGACCGTCCGCAGGCGCAGGACACGTCGAACCATATGGGCACGGTGATCCGCATCAACCGGGACGGCTCGGTTCCGGCGGACAATCCGTTTGTGGGGCAAGCAGGTGCCAGGCCCGAAATCTGGTCATACGGTCATCGAAATCCGCAAGGGGCCGGGTTGGATGCCCGCGGACGTCTGTGGGTGTCAGAACATGGTGCGCGTGGGGGAGATGAGGTTAATCTTGTTAAGCCCGGCGCGAACTATGGCTGGCCGGTGATCTCATACGGCCTGCATTATTCGGGCAAAAAGATTGGTGAAGGGACCGCAAAACAGGGGCTCGAACAGCCACAGCATTACTGGGACCCGTCCATCGCTCCGTCCGGCCTGCTGGTCTATTCGGGCAAGCTTTGGCCGGAATGGAAAGGGGACATCTTTGTAGGGTCGCTGAAGTTCGATTATATTTCGCGCTTGTCGGGCAATCCGTTGCAAGAGGTTGAGCAGATCAAAGGCCCGGAAACGGAACGCGTCCGCGATATTGTCGAGGCTGCGGATGGCTCGATTTGGTTCATTTCTGTAGGCGAGGGGGCAATATTCCGGCTTTCTCCTGACAGATAGGGGTCCGGTTTCAATCCTTGACTGTTGGTTCTGAACCGGGCTTGATCTGGGACTTCGGAACCATATCAATCCATGTCAGGGAGCGCTCCATTGCGCGATTTCTCGATAGAACTGTGTCAAAGCCTGCCGGATCGGGAAGAGCTGAACGGCATCCTGTCTCAGTACTATGCGTTGATTGTTGAGCGTATGACGGCAATGGGGTTTGATATTGACCCGGCTGCTCCGCAAAGCGCGTTGGCCGAGTTTTGGGCGCGGTCGGATGACTATCTGCCGCCGAACGGCTGCCTTGTGCTGGCCAGAAACCACGCGGGCCAGATCATTGGCTGCGGTATGATGAAACGGCTGGATCAGAGCACCGGGGAATTGAAACGGATGTTCGTCACAGAATCCGCACGCGGCACAGGTGCGGGGCGCGCCATGGTTCAAGCCCGAGAGGAGGCGGCCCGAGCGCTGGGGCTAAAACGCATTGTGGCCGACACGCTTACACCGAATGTCGAGATGCGAAACCTGTACCCGAAACTCGGATTCGTCGAACTGTCCGAACCTATTGAGACGACAACCTATCTGGACCAACCCATGCTGAGACCACACCTGCATTATTTTGCAAAGAACCTGTGAATATGCGTCAGACCGAAAGCCGCCCGGCCTGCGCCCCGCGTTCGCGGTAGGGCGTTGTGTTGTAATGCGCTCGGTAACATTTCGAGAAATGGCTGGGCGACGCAAAGCCACAGGCTAGCGCCACATTGATGACGCTCATATCCGTTTGCATCAGCAGGTTGCGTGCCTTGTGCAGGCGCAATTCCATGTAATACCGCTTGGGTGACCGGCTCAGGTACCGGCGGAACAGACGCTCAAGCTGCCGCGTCGACATTCCCACATCCTTGGCCAGAACGGATGGCGAGATTGGCTCTTCGATGTTCTTTTCCATCATCATGATGACCTGGCTCAGCTTGGGATGCCGCACCCCGATACGCGTCGGGGTCGACAGGCGCTGGGTGTCCTGATCCGTGCGGATTGAGGAATAGATCATCTGATCCGCAACCGCATTTGCGAGATCCTCGCCATAATCGTCTGCGATTATCTTCAACATCAGGTCGATCGAAGATGTACCGCCAGCCGTCGTCATGCGGTTGCCGTCGATCAGGAAAACGGATTTCGTAAGCTCGACCGTATCAAATTCCTCGGCAAAACTGTCGGAGTTTTCCCAGTGAATGGTGGCTTTCTTTCCATCCATCAAACCGGCTTTGGCCATTGTATACGCCGCCGTGCACAACCCGCCGATCTTCAGGCCCTTGCGCGCTTCGCGCCGCAACCAGTTCAGAATTCGTTTCGTGGTGGCGGTATGAACGTCCACGCCGCCACAGACAATAATCACCTCGTCGCGCTGCAATTCCAGCAGGTCGCAATCGAGCTTGAATGTTGTGCCAGCCGAGCATTTAACGACCTCACCACCTTCGCCCGACAGCTGCCAGGTATAAAGCTCGCGGTTGGCCATCCGGTTTGCAATGCGCAGGCTGTCCAGTGCCGACGCAAAGGACAAAAGGGAAAATTTGTCCAGAAGAACAAATACAAAATTATGTGGCTTGCCGTCGCTGTGGTCCACGGTGACAACTTGGCGTTGCTCTTGCATTGCGAACTGTCCTTGATTCGATGCGCACCGGAATTCTCGCGGTGGCGGATGTGCCTGCCAACATGCTCAAAGCTTGTTTGCGCAGTCAAGAGGGTCAAATCGGATATGGTCACTCTTCAAAGCATTTTGTATAGAGGCCACCTGAAATACCTCAGCGGAGATCAAGGCTATGACCGAATGGCAAAAAACGAACTGGCGCAACAAGCCCCGGGTTCAGATGCCAGACTATACCGACGCGGCCGCGTTGGCCAAAGTCGAGGCCCGGCTGTCGCAGTATCCCCCGCTGGTCTTTGCCGGCGAGGCGCGACGTCTCAAGCAACAATTGGGTGCTGCCGGGCGCGGTGAGGCATTCCTGCTTCAGGGCGGCGATTGCGCGGAAAGCTTTGAACAATTCAGTGCGGATGCGATCCGCGACACGTTCAAAGTGATGCTGCAGATGGCGATGGTGCTGACCTATGGCGCCAAGGTGCCGGTGGTCAAAGTGGGTCGCATGGCGGGCCAGTTTGCCAAACCGCGCAGTGCGCCGACCGAAGTGGTGGATGGCGTGGAACTGCCGAGCTACCGTGGTGATATCATCAACGAGCTGGACTTTACCCCCGAGGCCCGAATCCCCAATCCGGGCAAGATGCTGCAGGCCTATACGCAGGCTGCCGCAACGCTGAACCTGCTGCGCGCGTTCTCGACCGGTGGGTTTGCCGATATGAGCATGGTGCATTCGTGGACCCTTGGTTTTGCGGATGAACAGGACGTTCAGAAATACTCGGAAATCGCGGACCGGATTCAGGACACGATCGATTTCATGGGGGCAGCCGGTATCACAGCGGATACCACCCACGAATTCTCGACTGTGGAGTTTTACACCAGCCATGAAGGTCTGTTGCTGGAGTATGAAGAAGCGCTGACCCGACTGGATTCGACATCGGGTAACTGGCTTGCGGGCTCTGGCCACATGATCTGGATTGGTGACCGCACCCGTCAGCCTGACGGCGCGCATGTCGAGTTCTGCCGGGGTGTGCTGAACCCGATCGGCATGAAATGCGGTCCCACGACCAGCGCAGAGGACCTCAAGGTTCTGATGTCCAAGTTGAACCCGGACAACGAAGAAGGTCGCCTGACCCTGATCGCGCGCTTTGGTGCGGGTAAGGCAGGTGAGCACCTGCCGCGCCTGATCAAGGCCGTCAAAGAAGAAGGTGCCAATGTTACATGGGTCTGCGATCCGATGCATGGCAATACGATCAAATCGGCTACGGGCTACAAGACTCGTCCGTTTGATTCGGTTCTGCGCGAAGTGCGCGACTTCTTCGGCGTGCATCAGGCCGAAGGCACCATCCCCGGTGGCGTGCATTTCGAAATGACCGGGTTGGACGTCACTGAATGCACTGGTGGCGTGCGTGCGGTGACGGAAGAGGACCTGTCAGATCGGTACCACACTGCCTGCGATCCGCGTCTGAACGCGACCCAATCGCTGGAGCTGGCCTTCCTGGTGGCCGAAGAATTGACCCAACTGCGTGGGGGACGCACCAAGCGCGTTGCCAGCTAAGGTCGACTGACAAATATATGTAAAGGCGGGTCTTGTGCCCGCCTTTTTCGTTTGTGGATCAGTCGTCCCGGGATGACACAAGTTTAAGATGACCGCGCTGGGGCCGAAACGCGCTTTGCTCTTCTGCAAATCCGGCTGCGTCCTGCAACACAGGGTGCGGCGGCTGGCGAATGCCAGATACCGGGCGAATGGCACTGTCTGAAATACGGAACCTGCGCGGGGTCATCCCGATTGCGCCGTCGCTGACGAAAACGCCCAAGGCCCGGCTTACATCACCCAGATCGCTTTTCAAGGGCAACAGGATCATCCGCGCCTGCAATTGCGTGCGACCGATTTTGCCTTTGGACACAAGGCCCAACTCGGCAACGGCCGGCGCGGAAAAGACATTGTTGAGATGTTCGGTCATTGCGTCGCGCGCCGGGGCTTCGAAGAAGGATGTCAAAGGCATGCCCCGCACCTCCATTCCCGCAAGCGCGTTCAAATGACGCCCGGCCAGACGAAACCGGGCCAGACCCGGTGCGATCCGCTCCAGTATGAATGTGTATTGCAGAATATTCTCTAACCCACGCGGGTCGATCTGGGATCGCATCGGCACTTCGTTGCCGTTGAGCAAAGCGGTCCAGTAGGCCTCGGCCTGACGGATGGGGGCCACGCTGCGTCCATTGTCAAAACGGTCCATTGCGACGATCTTTCCAAATCCCTGGCCCGATCCGAACCCGAAAAAGGTTTTCATTTCATCACCCTAACGTCTTTCCGTCGCGATTTTCCTAAAATGCCACATAACGGGCAGAGCTGCGACACACCAACCTCTGTGACAAACAGAATGACACGGGGTAGCTCTATTTTGGAGCAATTCATTAACGATTGGTTAACGCGGCCTGCGACCGGCGGGAATCAGCAAGGACTTGCCCCGACTGAGCGGATGGCATTAGGTGCGGCAAGCGGTACGGGGACCGTTGAAGAATGAAAGGGCAGGTATGATCAGATCCATGACCGGGTTCGCCTCGGGCAAAGGTGCATTCGGTGCATACAGCTGGGCATGGGAGCTGCGCAGCGTGAACGGCAAAGGGCTGGACATGCGCGTCCGCGCACCTGATTGGCTGACCGGCCTTGAAGCTGCTTTGCGGGCGGACATGTCCAAGGCGCTTGGCCGAGGCAATGTCACGCTCTCCTTGCGGCTCACGCGTGAAGAGGCTGTGACCGAGATACAACTGAATACCACAGCCATGCAGGCCGCCTTGAATGCGGTCGCGCAGACCGAGGCGATGGCGGCCCGGCAAGGTGTCACCCTTGCGCCATCTTCGGCCAGCGACTTGCTGGGCCTCAAGGGTATGCTGGAGGCGGGCAGCGATGACGAGGACATCGCGCCTCTGGTCGCGCAGCTGAAGGCTGAGTTTTCCGACCTGCTGGCGGCATTTCTCGACATGCGCCAGACCGAGGGCGCATCTTTGGCCAATATTCTGGGGGAACAATTGCGGCGGATTGCCGAACTGACCGAGCAGGCCGCCGCGCTGGCGGAAAAGCGACGGGATGAAACCGCCAAATCCCTGCGCGACAATCTTGCGCGTGTGTTGGACAATGCGCAGGGTGCGGACCCTGACAGGGTGGCGCAGGAGCTGGCGCTGATCGCGGTCAAGGCGGACATCACCGAAGAAACTGACCGGCTCGCCGCGCATGTCGAGGCCGCAAAAGCACTGCTGACCCAGGATGGTCCGGTCGGGCGCAAGCTGGATTTCCTAATGCAGGAATTCAATCGCGAGGCCAACACGCTGTGCTCGAAATCTCAGAACGCCGATCTGACCGCGGTGGGTTTGGACCTGAAAGCGGTGATTGATCAGATGCGTGAACAAGTGCAGAACGTGGAATAAAGACAGGAGCCAAAACATGGCAGATCGCCGAGGCCTACTTATTATTCTGTCCTCACCTTCGGGCGCGGGTAAATCCACTCTGGCCCGAAGGCTGATGCGCTGGGATTCCGAACTGGAATTCTCGATCTCGGCCACAACCCGTGCGCCACGTCCGGGCGAAGAAGACGGGCGAGAATATTACTTTCTGACCGAGGACGCCTTCAGACAGCAAGTGGCTGACGGGCAGATGCTGGAACACGCGCATGTGTTTGGCAATTTCTACGGCTCGCCCGCCGGACCGGTACGCGAGTCTATCAACACGGGTCGGGATGTTTTGTTCGATGTGGACTGGCAGGGCGAGGTGCAGATTCGCAATTCCGATCTGGGCAAACATGCGCTGTCGATTTTCATCCTGCCGCCCTCGATCCCCGAGCTGCGCCGCAGGCTGGAGAGCCGGGGGCAGGACAGTGAAGAGGTGATCGCAAAGCGGATGCTCAAAAGCTGGGACGAGATCAGCCACTGGGGCTATTACGACTATGTTCTGATCAACGACGATCTGGACGCGACCGAAGACAAATTGAAAACCATTGTCAGCGCCGAGCGGATGCGCCGCATCCAGCAACCGCGCCTGCAGTCTCACATCCGCAAGCTGCAAAACGAATTCGAGGGGATTTCATGACAATATACGCTCTGGGCCAGGACGCACCCGAATTGCATGAAGACACTTGGGTGGCCCCCGATGCCAACCTGATCGGCAAGGTGGTTCTCGAGGCCGGGGCCTCGGTTTGGTTTGGTTGCACCATCCGGGCAGATCACGAAGAGATCCGCGTGGGCGCGGGCAGCAATGTGCAGGAAAACTGCGTGATGCATATTGATGCCGGTTTTCCGCTGACCATCGGCTCCAATTGCACCATCGGCCACAAGGTGATGTTACATGGCTGCACCATTGGCGATAACTCGTTGATCGGGATGGGTGCCATCATTCTGAACGGCGCTCGGATTGGCCGAAATTGCCTGATCGGGGCAGGGGCGCTGATCACGGAAGGCAAAGAGATTCCCGACAATTCTTTGGTCATGGGATCCCCGGGTAAAGTCGTGCGGCAATTGGACGATGCGGCGGCGCAGCGCATCACCTTCAGCGCGCTGCATTATCAGGATAATATGCGAAAGTTCCGCACCACTCTGAAACCGGTCACTACCTAGCAGGAAAGCGTCCGCTATGTCAGAGGAATTACTTGCCGAAATCGTTTCGGCGGTTCCGATGCCCGCCCTGATCGTTGATCAGACAGAACGCATTATTGCCGCCAACACCGATGCCCGCACATTGTTGGGGCAGAGCATACAAGGTCGCCATTTCGCCACGATCCTGCGCCAGCCGCAGGTGATCGAAACGCTGGAAAAATGCCTGGGAACCAAGGAGAGTGCCAGAACGCGACATCTGTCCAGCGATGGCGCTCAGGATACCACCTTCGAAGTTGAGTGCCGGTATATGAACGGCGTAGGTACGGTGGCGGGCGGTGCAGTAATGATCACATTTCAGGATGTCACGCATCTTGAGCAAGCCGGTCAGATGCGACGTGATTTCGTCGCCAATGTCAGCCACGAATTGCGCACACCGCTGACCGCATTGATGGGCTTTATTGAAACACTTCGGGGGCCTGCCCGCGACGATGCCAATGCTCGCGAACGGTTCCTGCAGATCATGACCGATGAGGCCAACCGCATGAACCGGCTGGTCGGTGACCTGTTGTCGCTGAATCGTGTGGAAAGCGAAGAGCGCGTTCGTCCGCGCGAGCAGCTGGAACTGGTCGGGCTGCTACAGTCGACGCTGAACTCACTAAAACCGCTGGCCGACGACGCGTCTGTGGTTCTGCAAATGAATGCGCCAAGTGGACCCGTTCTGCTGCCCGGCGACAGCGATCAGTTGCGCCAGGTGTTCACAAACCTGATCGAGAATGGAATCAAATATGGCGGTAGCGGCGGACGTGTCGAGGTGAGGGTGATCCCATCAGACCGTGACACGGCGATGCGGGGACCGTCGGTCCGGGTGCAGATTGTCGATCAGGGACCGGGCATCGACGCCGTTCATCTGCCCCGCCTGACCGAACGATTCTATCGCGCCGACAGTCACAGATCACGAGAGCTTGGCGGGACCGGTTTAGGGCTGGCGATTGTGAAACATATCGTGAATCGGCACAGAGGTCGGCTGCGAGTCGACAGCGAGCTGGGCGAGGGCGCGGTTTTTACTGTCATTCTTCCGCGTTAGGCGGGGCGCCCGAAGTTTCAGTGGCCGTGCTGCGTTAACGTTTTCCCTGCGTCATCTAAAGTTTTTTTCACACTGTCATGAAACCGTTACATACCTGTCACAAAAGGCTTACGCGCGGTCCTTAGGGGTGCCCGCAAGATCATCATGGGGGTGATCAAAACCAATTTTCTCAAGGAGACTGTGATGTCCTTTGTAAAACTGTCGGCTTCGGCCCTTGCCATCGCTGCTGTTTCGGCCACTGCTGCTGCGGCCCGTGATCAGGTACAGGTTGCCGGTTCTTCGACCGTTCTGCCCTACGCTTCGATTGTTGCCGAAGCCTTCGGTGAAAACTTTGACTTCCCGACCCCGGTTGTTGAATCCGGTGGTTCGTCGGCTGGTCTCAAGCGGTTCTGCGAAGGCGTTGGTGAAAACACCATCGACGTCGCAAACGCGTCGCGCCAGATCCGCGAAAAAGAAATCAAGGCCTGTGCCGACGCTGGCGTGACCGACATCATCGAAGTTCAGATCGGTTATGACGGCATCGTTTTCGCATCCGACATCAACGGCAACTCGTTCGAGTTCACGCCGGATGACTGGTACAAAGCGCTTTCCGCTCAGATCGTTGTTGACGGCCAGCTGGTCGACAACCCGAACAAGACCTGGGCCGACGTAAACCCGAACTTCCCGGCGCAGCCGATCGCGGCTTACATCCCGGGCACCAAGCACGGCACCCGTGAAGTGTTCGAAGACAAAGTGATCCTGGCTGGCTGCGAGCACACCGGTGACTTTGACGCCTACAAAGTGGCCAATGGCGACGACAAGAAAGCCGCTGAAAAGGCTTGCATCGCGCTGCGCACCGACGGCGTGTCGGTGGACATCGACGGCGACTACACCGAAACGCTGGCTCGTATCGACAGCAACAAAGACGGCATCGGCGTCTTTGGTCTGGCCTTTTACGAGAACAACACCGACAAGCTGCAGGTTGCAACCATGTCCGGTATCGTTCCTTCGACCGAGTCGATTGCAACCGGTGAATACCCTGTCTCGCGCCCGCTGTTCTTCTACGTGAAGAAAGCGCATATCGGCGTGATCCCCGGCCTGAAAGAATATGCCGAGTTCTTCGTCGCGGACGAGATCGCAGGCCCCGATGGCCCGCTGGCTGAATATGGCCTGGTTTCTGATCCGGAGCTGATCAAGGTTCAGGAAGCCGTTGCGAACGAGACCGTTCTGGGCGGTGGCTCCTGATCTCTCTTGCCTGTGTAACCGGGGCGGGTTAAGCGCGCCCCGGTTCTTTTTGACTCTCCCACCGCCATCCCAACGGGGCCTCCCATGTCATTATCCTGGCTGCTGCTTATCCTTCTTGCTTTGGCAGTAATCGGTTACCTTTCGGGGCGGGCACGCGCTCTGGCCAGTGCCGGAGGTGACGCGCGCGATCTGCATTCCCTGCCGTCCTACTACGGGTACAACGTCGCGCTGACTGCGCTGGTTCCGGCGCTGGCGCTGCTGATCGTCTGGTTGCTTGCACAGCCGGTGATCGTAAACAGCACGATTTCAGGGATGATCCCGGAAGCAGCAATCGCAGAAGGTACCGACCGAGGGCTTGTACTGAGCGAAGTGCGCCGCGTTGCAGATGGGCTGGACGGTGCCGTTAAACTGGGCACGATGACCGAGGCGCAGGCCCAAAACACCGAGGCCGATATCGATGTGCTGACCCAGCAGCTGAAAGATGCCGGACAGGTTCTGACGCAGGACATCACCAAACCGATTTTGGTCGCCGCACAGAAATACCGCAGCATGACTGTGACCGGGACGGTCGCGATGCAGGTTCTGGTTTTGCTGGTGGCACTGATCGGGGCCGCGTTCGCCTATATTCGCACGCACAAAGAGTTCCGCGCGCGTAACGTGGTCGAACAAGGGGTTCTGGCGCTGCTGCTACTGGCAGCTTCGATCGCCATTTTGACCACGGTCGGCATCGTGCTGTCGATGTTCTTTGAAACGCTGAACTTTTTTCAACTGCATTCCTGGAAAGACTTCTTCTTCGGAAGCACATGGGCTCCTAACTTTCGGGGCGGCAGTGAGCTGTCGATCCTGCCGCTCTTGTGGGGCACACTTTATATCTCGCTGGTCGCGTTGCTGGTGGCGGTTCCAATCGGCCTGTTTGCCGCGATTTATCTCTCGGAATACGCCCCGGGCGCGGTGCGCTCTGCCGCCAAGCCGTTGCTTGAAATCCTCGCCGGCATTCCGACCATCGTATACGGTCTGTTCGCCTTGCTGACCGTTGGCCCCGCACTGGTTTCGATGTTCGGCGAGGGCGGCGCGTTGGGCGTGGGTTGGATGGCCAGCTCGAACGCCGTGCTGACCGCCGGGCTTGTGATGGGCATTATGCTGATCCCCTTTGTCTCGTCCCTGTCGGATGACATTATCAACGCAGTGCCGCAATCGATGCGTGATGGCTCGCTTGGGTTGGGCGCGACGCATTCTGAAACCGTGCGTCAGGTGGTTCTGCCCGCCGCGCTACCGGGGATCGTGGGCGCGATCCTGCTGGCCGCCAGCCGCGCCATTGGGGAAACGATGATCGTTGTGATGGCTGCCGGGGCAATCGCTAAATTCTCGGGCAACCCGTTCGAGGCGATGACCACGATTACCACCCGGATCGTCAGCCAGCTGACCGGGGACACCGACTTTGCCAGCCCCGAAACGCTGGTGGCCTTTGCGCTGGGTCTGACCCTGTTTGTCATCACACTGGGGCTGAACATCTTCGCCCTCTACATCGTGCGTAAATACCGGGAGCAGTACGAATGACCGATATTTCTCAATCGCCGAACGCTGCTCCGGCTGCAAAGCCCAAAGGCGGATCGCTGTTTGAACAGGACGCCCGTACCAAAAAGCGCAACGCGGCCGAAACCCGGTTCAAGATGTACGGTATCATCGCCATCGGGATCGGCTTGCTGATGCTGATTGTTCTGGTCACAAACATCATCACCGCGGGAACCGGTGCCTTCCAGCAGAGCTTTCTTGAACTGAATGTTGAGCTGAAGGAAGACAAGCTGGACAAGAAGGGCAATCGCAATATCGACGACATCAAGAAGGTTTCGACTTTCGGGTATGCCCCTCTGGTCGCATCGGCCATCGAAAGCGAAGTTCAAAAGCTGGGCATTCAGACGGACCTGAAACCCAAGGATATGGGAAAGATTCTGTCTAAAGCGGCACAAGCTGAACTGCGGAACTATGTCATAGCTAACCCCGATGAGATCGGTAAAACCATCAGCTTCCGCTTTCTGGTCAATAGCCGTGTCGATGGCTACATGAAGGGTCGTGTGACGCGCGAGTCCATCGCCAATGACAAAAGCATATCAGTCGAGCAACTGAATCTGGTCGATCAACTGCGCGATGCAGGAGTGCTGTATAAGGCGTTTAACCCTGACTTTATCCTGGGCTCGGACGCATCCGATCAACGGCCGGAAGCCGCCGGGATTGGCGTGTCGATGCTGGGTTCGCTGTTTATGATGCTGGTGGTTCTGGCGCTGGCGTTGCCAATCGGCGTTGCGGCCTCGATCTACCTTGAGGAGTTCGCCCCGCAGAACCGGCTGACCGATATCATCGAGGTGAATATCTCGAACCTGGCGGCCGTGCCTTCAATCGTGTTCGGTATTCTGGGCCTGGCCGTGTTCATCAACTATATGCACCTGCCCACGTCGGCGCCGCTGGTGGGCGGTCTGGTGCTGACATTGATGACTTTGCCGACGATCATCATCTCGACCCGCGCGTCGCTGAAGGCGGTGCCGCCGTCAATCCGGGATGCCGCACTTGGGGTAGGGGCCTCGAAAATGCAGGCGGTGTTCCACCATGTTCTGCCACTGGCCGCGCCCGGTATCCTGACCGGCACAATCATTGGTCTTGCTCAGGCTTTGGGTGAAACAGCGCCACTGCTGCTGATCGGAATGGTGGGCTTTATCGCCTCGAACCCGCCCGACGGGCTGGTTGCGGGCTTCCTGTCTCCGAACTCGGCCATGCCGGCGCAGATCTACGAATGGTCCAAACGCGCCGACCCGGCCTTTTACGAACGCGCATGGGGGGGCATCATCATTCTGCTGCTTTTCCTCGTGACGATGAATACAATCGCGGTCATCTTGCGCCGCCGCTTTGAACGCCGCTGGTAAGAGGGGGCTGTGATGAACGATATGACACGAGTGGAGAGAGACGTGGGCTCCAAAGCAATCAAGATCGCCGCGAAGAACGTGCAGGTCTATTACGGCGATACCCATGCCATCAAGGACGTGGATGTCGAGATCGAAGACAAGACCGTGACCGCGTTCATCGGCCCTTCGGGCTGCGGCAAGTCTACATTTCTGCGCTGCCTGAACCGGATGAACGATACGATCGATATCTGTCGGGTAAAGGGCGATATCCTGCTGGATGGCGAGGATATCTATGACAAGCGCGTCGATCCGGTGCAGTTGCGCGCCAAGGTGGGTATGGTCTTCCAGAAGCCCAACCCGTTCCCCAAGTCGATCTATGACAACGTGGCCTACGGGCCGCGCATTCATGGGCTGGCCAAGAACAAGGCGGAACTGGACGAGATTGTCGAGAAATCCCTGCGCCGAGGCGCAATCTGGGACGAGGTCAAGGATCGTCTGGACGCCCCCGGCACCGGCCTGTCGGGCGGTCAGCAGCAGCGACTATGCATCGCGCGCGCTATCGCTACAGCGCCCGAGGTTTTGCTGATGGACGAGCCGTGCTCGGCTCTGGACCCGATTGCAACCGCACAGGTTGAGGAGCTGATCGACGATCTGCGCACACGCTTTTCAGTTGTGATCGTGACCCATTCGATGCAGCAGGCCGCGCGGGTCAGTCAGAAAACGGCGTTTTTCCATCTGGGTAATCTGGTCGAGTTTGGTGAAACGGGTCAGATTTTCACCAACCCCGAAGATCCCCGCACCGAAAGCTACATCACTGGCCGGATCGGCTGAGGACAGGTAATTGAGTATGACCGAACAACATATTGCATCCGCCTTCGACCGTGATCTCGAAGCCATTCAGGCACATATCATGAAGATGGGCGGGCTGGTCGAAGCCGCGATCATGAACTCGGCCCGATCCCTCGAGTCGCGCGACGAGGAGTTGGCGCAGAATGTGCGGCAGGGCGACAAGGCCATCGACGCGCTTGAGGAGCTGATCAACGAAGAAACCGCGCGTCTGATTGCCCTGCGCGCCCCGACAGCAGGGGACCTGCGCCTGGTCCTGTCGGTATTGAAAGTCTCGGCAAACCTTGAACGGATCGGCGACTATTCCAAAAACATTGCCAAGCGGACCACGGTTCTGGTGAATACGGGCGAGATCAACGGCAGCGCCGCCGCCTTGCGTCGTATGGCCCGCGAGGTTGAGCATATGCTGCGTGATGCCCTGGACGCCTATATTCAGCGCGATGCGGAGCTTGCAACCGATGTGATCGAACGCGATGAGGAAGTCGACCAGATGTATAACGGTCTGTTCCGCGAGTTTCTGACATTTATGGCTGAAGATCCGCGAAACATCTCGTCCTGCATGCACCTGCATTTCATTGCCAAGAACATCGAGCGCATGGGCGACCACGTCACCGCGATCGCCGAGCAGGTGGTTTATCTCGTAACGGGCGAACGTCCAACCGAAGCACGTCCGAAGGCCGACATTACATCACATACCCCTCAGGAGATCTGACCAATGTCTGCGGACCAACCAACAGTTCTGGTTGTCGAGGATGAACTGGCCCAACGCGAGGTGCTTGCCTACAATCTGGAGGCCGAGGGTTTTCGCGTCTCCAAGGCCGAAAACGGCGACGAGGCGATGTTGCTTGTGGATGAGGATTGCCCCGACATCATCGTTTTGGACTGGATGATGCCAAATCTCAGCGGGATCGAGGTATGTCGGCGTCTGAAAACCCGACCGGACACGCGATCTATTCCGATCATCATGTTGTCGGCGCGGTCTGAAGAGGTCGACAAGGTCCGGGGGCTGGAAACCGGTGCGGACGACTATGTGGTCAAACCTTATTCCGTCGTGGAACTGATGGCGCGGGTCCGGACTCAGTTGCGGCGCGTGCGCCCGGCGACTGTGGGCATCCGTCTGGAATTCGACGATATCATTCTGGATTCCGAGACTCACAAGGTTAGCCGCGACAACAAGCCGCTCAAACTCGGCCCGACCGAGTTTCGCCTGCTGAGCACCTTCATGGAAAAGCCGGGCCGCGTCTGGAGTCGCGAGCAATTGCTGGACCGGGTCTGGGGGCGCGACATCTATGTAGATACGCGCACCGTGGACGTTCATATCGGGCGTCTGCGTAAGGCACTGACTCAGCATGGCGGCGAAGATCCGGTTCGGACCGTGCGCGGTGCGGGATATGCGCTTGGCTAAGACCTAACGCGGCAGCGTTTCATCTGTTTGTGCCTGTGACGCGAGCCAGTGCCGAAACTGCCTCAGGGTGGGGTCGTCCGATTTTTCTGTCGGCCAAACCAGATAATAGGCGCCCACCGTCTCAACGGCGTCCGAAAAGGCGGCGATCAGCTGACCGGTCGCAAGATCCTGTTCGATCAGGTAATTCGGCAGCAATGCGATACCCAACCCATGCAAAGCGGCCTGGTTCAGGGTCGTGAACTGATCGTGGACCATGCCGGGCAGGGGGGACGGGGCCGTCACACCCATTTGCCGGAACCAGTCCTGCCAGGCGCGCGGTCGTGTCTGAATGTGCAATAATGGCAGTTTCAGCAACTCATCTGGCGATTGGGGCATGCCCTTTGGCAGCAGGCCTGGCGCGCACACGGGCAGAACACGTTCGGTTTTTAACAGCAAACGGTCCGTTCCCGGCCAATCCGGTTCACCAAAATGCAGCGCAGCATCGAAAGATTCATTGGCAAAGTTGAAGGGGCGCAGTCGGCTGGACATGTTGATGGTGATATCGGGATGGCCGCGCGTGAAATCCGGCAGTCTTGGCACCAGCCAGCGCATCCCGAAGGTCGGCAGAATTGCTAGGTTAAGCGTCCCGCCGACAGGTGCGATATGCAGTTTCAGTGCCGCCTGCGCGATCTGGGCCAAAGCGGGACGAATATGTTCGACATAGTCTTGTCCGGCCTGCGTCAGCCGTAGTCGCTTTCGATCCCGGTGCACCAGAACAGCGCCCAATTGGGTTTCAAGGGTTTGAAGCTGACGGCTGATGGCGCTCTGGGTCAAGGCCATTTCCTCGGCCACGGCAGACGCGGAACCAAGCCGATCTAGGGCTTCCAGTGCACGCAGGGTCGAGATTGGGGGAAGAACAGGACGGTTGGCTTTCATCTATGCGTTTTAGTCATGAAAACTTGAAAATGTCTCGCTGTTTTTTGCGGAATACTCAGATTACAGTACGGCCAAGCAGTTTCCATGGAGCCCAAAAATGAATGCGCCTGACCGCAAACCGACATTGAAAGCCAAAGATGCACCCGAACTGGGCGGTTTCTCGTGGGAGGATCCGTTTCGTCTGGCAGACCAGCTGGAAGAAGATGAACGTCTGATGGCCGACAGTGCGCGGGCCTATTCGCAGGAAAAACTGCAACCACGGGTTACCCAAGCGTTTCAGAACGAAGAAACCGACCCGGAAATATTCCGCGAAATGGGTGAAATGGGTCTGCTGGGTACCACAATCCCCGAAGAATACGGAGGGCTTGGCGCAGGGTACGTAACCTATGGTCTTGTTGCGCGGGAAGTTGAGCGGGTGGATTCCGGCTATCGCTCGATGATGTCGGTGCAAAGCTCGTTGGTGATGTATCCGATATATGCCTATGGCAGCGAAGAACAGCGTCGCAAATACCTGCCAAAACTGTCGAGCGGTGCGTGGATTGGCTGTTTTGGTCTGACCGAAGCTGACGCAGGTTCGGATCCGGCGGCGATGAAGACACGGGCCGAAAAGATCGACGGCGGCTATCGCCTGACTGGCAGCAAAATGTGGATATCGAATGCGCCGATTGCGGATGTGTTTGTCATCTGGGCCAAGTCCGACGCTCATGACGGTAAAATCCGGGGCTTCGTTCTGGACAAAGGCACAAAAGGCCTGAGCGCACCGAAGATCGAAAACAAACTCAGCCTACGCGCGTCGATCACCGGTGAAATCGTTTTGGATGGCGTCGAAGTGGACGAGGGCGCCTTGCTGCCGCATGTGCAGGGTCTGAAAGGCCCGTTCGGCTGTCTGAACCGCGCGCGTTATGGCATAGGTTGGGGCGTGATGGGTGCTGCAGAGTGCTGCTGGCACGCCGCGCGGCAATATGGACTGGACCGTCGTCAGTTCAATCGTCCTCTGGCACAAACGCAGCTGTTCCAGCGCAAGCTTGCGGATATGCAGACCGAGATCGCGCTGGGTTTGCAAGCCAGCCTGCGCGTTGGACGATTGATGGATCAGGCCGAAGCGGCACCCGAGATGATCTCGATCATCAAGCGTAACAACTGCGGCAAAGCACTGGATATTGCACGGATGGCGCGGGACATGCACGGGGGGAATGGCATCTCGCTGGAATTTCAGGTGATCCGTCACATGGTGAACCTTGAGACAGTCAATACATATGAGGGCACACATGACGTCCATGCGTTGATCCTGGGGCGGGCTCAGACCGGGCTACAGGCGTTTTATTAAGCCCATCACCAAATTTCGTATAATTGGTATTATGTAAAAAGCAGGACACCGCCATGTAGTCCGATTGGCGGTGTCTTCTCAGGGTGTTACGCTGGTTTGTGAAACCAAACATCACAGGATGTGCCATGCAGCTTCAGAACAAAACCGTTGTGATCACCGGCGCAGCCAGTGGAATTGGCAAAGGTCTCGCGCAGCGGTTTGCCAAAGACGGTGCGCATGTCATTTGTTCGGATATAAACGTGCCAGGTGTCGAAACCGTTGCACGTGAGATTGGTGGCCGCGCCCTGCCTTGCGATGTCGCGGTTGAAACTGCGATCCAGACTTTGATCGAAACGGTTGAGCGTGATTGCGGCCCAATCGATCTGTTCTGCGCGAATGCGGGTATTTTGACATTGGGTGGCCTGGACGTTCCAGACGCAGAATGGGAACGGATTTGGAAGATCAACGTGATGTCTCATGTCTGGACCGCACGGCATTTGATCCCGCGCATGGTTGCGCGCGGCGGTGGCTCTCTGATGATGACAGCATCGGCCGCCGGATTGCTGAACCAGCCGGGTGCTGCGCCATATGGAGTGACAAAACACGCCACCATCGGTTTGGCTGAGTGGATTGCGCTGACCTATGGCCACAAGGGTATTCGGGTCTCGGTGCTGTGTCCTCAGGCTGTGCGATCAGATATGACCCGTGGGTTCGAGGATTCGGTGGCATCCATCGATGGGATGCTGGAGCCGGAAGACGTAGCTCAGGCCTGTGTTGACGCGTTGGAAAACGAAGAATTCCTGATCCTGCCACACCCGCAAGTTCTTGATTACATCCGTATGAAGACAGCCGACTATGATCGATGGATCCTTGGTATGAATAAGTTAAATCAACAGTTTATCGGCAACTCCTAAGGCTTCGTCCGTCGCCGTTGCAATCCCTCCTGCGCGACGGATGCAACCAATGTGCCGTCCTGTGCGAAGATTGAGCCCCGGTTGAAACTGCGTCCCTGCCCGGTCCAAGGAGCCTCCATCGCATAAAGATGCCAATTTTGAAACTGCACCGGCGCGTGGAACCACAGGGCGTGGTCCAAACTGGCCGCATCGACCTCCCCGGTAAACCAACTCAGCCCATGCGGCCGTAAACCAGAACTCAGCAAACTCATATCCGACGCATAGGCCAGCAATAGATGTTGCGTGACCGTATCCGCACGATCCGCTGCACCCATACGGAACCAGAGCTGGTGCTTGTCATCTGCGATCTCTGGCTGAAACAAGTCCAAAGGCGCAACATCGCGAACCTCGATCGGGCGTTCGCGCAGCAATTCGGATTTGAATTTCTCTGGCACACGAGACAGGTATTTCTGCCGAAGTTCATCGCGCGAGCGATGATGTTGCGGCTCGGCAATCCCTGGCATCGGATGTTGATACGTCCAGCCGTCATCTTGTTTGTGAAAGGATGCGGACATGTTGAGAATCTGTTTGCCATGCTGGATTGCAACCACTCTGCGGGTGGTGAATGATCCTCCGTCCCGGGCGCGATCCACCTGATAAATAACAGGAATAGATGGATCACCGGGGCGGATGAAATACGCATGCAGCGAATGACATAACCGGTCTTCGACAGTCCGGTAAGCCGCCGCCAGGGCCTGTGCGATCACCTGCCCGCCAAAGATGCGCGTCGGCGTTTCGCCGCCCGAGCCGGTGCCGCGGAACAGATCGACCTCAAGCCCTTCAATATTCAATAAATCCAGCAGGATACGTTCAGCTTCGGTCATGTTTGCGCTCCGCATTGGGTGGCACAGCGGTAGCATTCACCGCCGTGTCAATCAATCAGTGCCCCGAGGACAAGCGCCTTAAGTTCAGAGCGCGACGGGTATGAGCTGGAGGGCGATAGTTGGGTGAAGAATACACAGGACACTGCGTTAACCGGATCGATCCAGTAATAGGTCGATGCCATCCCGCCCCAGCCGAAATCACCGACCGAGCCCGGCGTACGCGCGCGTGCCGGGTCGAGGACGACGGCACCACCGATCCCAAATCCGGTACCGTCCATTGGCTGTTCGGCAAAGCTTTTCGGTCCCATTGATGCAATGTCGCCGGGCAGATGGTTTCGCATCATGTAGTCGACGATTGCCGGGCTTAGAAGCCTTACGCCGTCCAGATGCCCCCGGTTTAGCAGCATTCGAGAAAACCGGCTGTAATCGTCCAGAGTGCTGATCAACCCGCCGCCACCCGAAAAGGTCGTCGCCTTCAGAAAGGGTGAGTCTGTGGCGTCATCCACCAATCGCAAGGTCTCGCCGCCCGATTTTGACGCATTCAGCGCCATCGCATCGCCTTCCAGCGGTGTGTAGAGCGATGCGAACCGGTCCCCTGCCCCATCCGGCACCGAGAATCCGGTGTTGTGCATGTTCAGCGGGTCGAGAATCCAGTCGGTAAAGAACCTGTCCAGCGGTTGTCCGGACACGACTTCGATCACCCGACCAATAACATCGATGCCGACCGAGTATTCCCAGCGTGACCCCGGACGAAACGCCAAAGGCAAGTCTGCCAAGGCCAAGACCCGATCTGCCAAGGGACCCTGGTTCGGCCCGAAGATCAGATGTTGATCGTCCATGGCCTCTGGCAACAGCCCCGGATTGAACGGGTAACTGAACCCGCTCGTATGTGTCAAAATCTGATGCAGGGTTGGCGTCGGAACGTTTTCGGTCTGATCTATCCGTGTTGCACCCGGAACAAGAGCTTGCATCGATTTGAATTCCGGCAGAAATTCTGAAAGCGGTGCGTCCAGGTGAAACAACCCGTGTTCCAGTAGCATCATCAGGGCCACGGATGTGACGGGTTTTGTCATTGAATAGATACGTACCAGGCTATCACGTTGAAACGGTAAGCCGTGTTCAACCGAGCGATGGCCACAGGCATGAAAAAAGACCTCGTGACCTTTGTGGTGTATCAGGACGGAACTGCCGGGGTATTTCCGTTCATCCACATAACGTTGCATCCAATCGCTGATACGGCCGAGCGAGGACGGATCGAATTCCATACGGTAACTCCGGTCTGGTGTTTCCTGAACTTTGCCGCGAGACGCGCTGAAACAACAGAAAAATCCGTTTTGGCACGGGGTTTATATTCACGGTGCGTAAAATATCTACGGTCGCTGTGACATGTGGCCCTGCCGGTCGTGTTTTGTGTCAAAATAACCGCGTAACCATCTGATTAAAATTACATCAATGCGTTTAAGCCATGCCGGGAAAACACGGGCACATAGGCCCCAAAAGCACGTGCGCGGGTCGGATCAGACGCGTTCCCATCCAACGCGCGCTTGTAGACGCCCTGTAAAATCGCCGCCATTCGGAAGAAGTTGAATGCGAGATAAAAGCCGAAATTTTCAATTCCGGCGATACCTCGACGGCGGCAATACGCATCTACAAAGACCTGATCAGACGGCAGACCCAACGCCGCACGATCTACTCCTGCCAGCCCACGCCCTTCTTTGCCTGGCGGAAGCTGCCACTGCATAATGACGGCCGCAAGATCGGCGTAGGGATGCCCGATTGTCGAAAGCTCCCAATCCAGAACGCCGATGCAGTTTGTTCCATCCGATTGGAACATCATGTTGTCGATACGGTAATCTCCGTGGACCAGCGTGCGCTGGCCGTCATCCGCCGGTATCTGCCGTTCAAGCGTGGTGATCAGGTTATCCATTTCCGGGATCGTCTCAGTTTCGGAGGCGCGGTATTGCTTGGTCCAGCGTGCCATCTGCCGTTCAAAGTAGTTCCCCGGCGGCCCGTAATCCGACAAGCCCACTGCGTCGATATCAACCGCATGCAGCGTCGCGAGCACGCGATTCATCTCGTCCAGAATGCGTGCGCGGGTTTCATTGCTCTCACCCTCCATCAGCGGGTCCTGAAAACTGCGGCCCTGCAGATGCTCCATGATGTAAAACGCCGATCCGATCACACTTTCGTCTTCGCACAGCACATGCATCCGCGGCACCGGAACGCCGCTGCCGGCCAAGGCCTTCTGAACGCGGAATTCGCGATCCACAGCATGAGCGGATTTCAGCAATACGCCCAAAGGTTTGCGACGCAATACATAAGACTGCCCCGGACATTCCAACAGATAAGTCGGGTTCGATTGGCCAACCGCAAATTTCGTGGCGCTGACGGGGCCATGAAACCCCTCAATGTTCGCTTCAAGATACGCAGCTACCGCGTTCAAATCCAATGTAGTTGTCGGCTCTGACATGTGGACACCCCGGACGATTACAGCGCTTCGGCAAAGATATTGCCTGCTGTTTGTACGTTGATCCCGCCGGATACTGGAATGACGCCGCCGGTCACATAGCTACCGCCCCGTCCACACAGGAACAAAAGGCATCCGGCAATGTCGTCGTCGCGGCCCACCCGGCCCAGAGGCACAGATTTGCCCACTTTTTCGCGGGTCTCCAGGTCCTGCGTTGCAAAGGCGGTCATGCGTGAGACAAACGGCCCGGGAGCCAGTGCGTTCACTGTGACGCGGTAAGGGGCCAGTTCCTTGGCCATGATTTTGGTGAGGTGGATAACCGCGGCCTTGGACGCGGAATAGCTGTAGGCACCATCTCCCATCGGAACCTCTCCCATAACCGAGGCGACATTTACGACCCGGGCCGGGTCGTCGTCCGAGCCAGAATGCATCAGAAGGGGCAGCAGTTTTTGGGTCAGCTCGAATATCCCGGCCACGTTCACCGACATCACCTTGTCCCAGGCGTCATAGGGAAACTGACCCATTGGTGCACCCCATGATACACCGGCGTTGTTCATCAGAATATCAAGAGTTTGCGTCCGGCTTTTAACTTCGTCTACCAGCGCTTGTATGCCGACTTCGCTACCGATATCCCCGGCAAACCCTTCTGCCGACCCGGGAGCATCCAGTGCGTTCAGCTCTTCCGCCACGGCTACGCATGCCTCGCCCTTGCGGGACGCGATCAGAACCCGCGCACCCGCGCGCACCAAGGCCTCGGCGGCCATGCGCCCGATGCCGGTTGCGCCACCAGTCACCAGAGCCGTTTTGCCGTTCAAAGAAAACAATGATTCGGGCGTCACAGGGCATCCTCCGTCAGTATTTGCACTAACCATCGAAGCTGACCCAAAGGAAATCGGTCCGCACTCGGCTATTGGCTTGACAACATCTGTCTGCAATCCAACGATTTCACAAACCATGAGGCAAGGGGCAAGAACCACAGATGCAAGCATTACTCAGCGTAACGCCGGGCGGGCCTGAAACTCTGGAGATGACCTCGCTGCCGGATCCCACGCCTCAGAAGGGGCAGATTCTGATCCGGGTGCACGCGGCAGGAGCAAACTTTCCCGATATGCTGGTGATCCGGGACTTGTACCAGATCAAACCACCCCGGCCCTTTGCACCCGGCGGTGAGGTCGCCGGCGAGGTGATTGCATTGGGCGAAGGTGTCAGCGGATTTGTCCCCGGTGACCGGGTTCTGGCGCTGACCGGCCATGGCGGGTTTGCCACGCATCTGACCCTAACGGCTAAATCTGCGGTGAAGATACCAGACGCGATGCCATATGAAGACGCAGCCTGTTTCATCTTCACTTATGGAACATCCTATCACGCGCTCAAGGACCGGGCGGCGGTGGCTGCTGGTGAGACGGTGCTGATCCTCGGGGCGGCAGGCGGCGTTGGCTCTGCCGCAATAGAACTGGCCAAAGCAATGGGCGCACGGGTTATTGCTGCGGTCTCATCACAAGACAAAGCTGCGTTCTGCAAAGACCTTGGTGCAGATGATACCCTTGTTTATCCGCGTGATCTGGACAAGGCCGCCCAAAAAGAGCTGTCAGGCCAGATTAAGGCGCTGGCGGGCGGAGAAGGCGTCGACGTGGTCTATGACGCGGTTGGCGGAGATTACGCCGAACCGGCGTTGCGCAGCATGGCGTGGAACGGTCGTTATCTGGTGGTTGGCTTCCCGGCGGGTATTCCAAGCCTTCCTCTCAATCTGACCTTGCTCAAAGGATGTCAGGTCGTAGGCGTGTTTTGGGGGGCATCCGTGTTCAGGGACCCCAAAGGTCATGCCCAGAACATGTCAGACCTGTTCAACATGTACGCATCTGGCGAGATCAAACCGCGGATCACAGCCCGATTTCCATTGGAACGCGCTGGTGATGCGCTGGAAATGCTGAACAATCGGTCGGTTCTGGGCAAGGTTGTCGTTCTGATGGACGATATGTGACGCGCGTTACAGCGCAAACCCGTGCTCTGTGACAACATAATGAATCAAGTGTGGTGGCGCGACCCTGACGCCGCTGGACCTCCGCATGTTTCATGCGTAAGGAAAATATTAAGTTGGGGACAGTTTGACGATGCAGAATATCCTGGTTTTGAATGGTCCGAACCTGAACATGCTGGGTATCAGGCAGCCTGAGGTTTACGGTCGTACATCGCTGAAAATGCTCGAGGAGCTGTGCGTGTCCCATGGCGCGACGCTGGGGCAAACCGTCACGCATTTTCAATCCAATCACGAAGGTGCCTTGGTTGACGCAATTCACGCCGCCCGGGGGACGCAGGACGGTATTGTCCTGAACGCCGGGGCGTATACACATACATCGATTGCCCTGATGGACGCGATCTCGTCCGCCGAGGTTCCCGTGGTTGAAGTGCACATGTCCAACATTCATGCACGCGAATCATTTCGGCACAAATCCTACATTTCCCGAGTTGCCATCGGCCTGATTTGTGGTTTCGGGGCGCAAAGCTATGTCCTCGCCCTTGAGGCGCTGGCAGCGCATCTTGGTGCGGAGGGCGCGGGATGAACCTCAAAGAGTATCTCAATTTTCTAAGCTATACGAAAACGCTGGAAGAGCTTTGGGATGCACATTGCCGCCAGATGGCGCAATTTGGTTTTGACCGTCTCTTGTACGGCCACACCCAGTTCCGCACGGCGACCTCGTTGGGCGATCCGGAAGACTTTGTCATCCTGACCAATCACTGCAATGACTATCTGAACGGTTTTCTCCGCTCGGGCCTGTATTTCCATGCGCCGATGTTGAAATGGGCGCTGAAGAATGAAGGGGCCGCCAGTTGGAGCATGATCGGGGATATGATGTCCAATGACGTGCTGTCAGCGGATGAGCTCAGAGTGTTTGAATTCAATAAATCCCGTGGAATCACTGCAGGTTACACCGTCAGCTTCACATCAGTTTCCATGCGGTCCAAAGGGGCTATCTCGCTGTGTTCCAGAAACAGCGAGAGCCAGGACGAGGTCGATGAGATCTGGCGTGAACATGGCGACGACATTCTGTTGATGAACAACGTGGCGCACCTTAAGATTCTGACCCTGCCCTACAATGCGCCCAACCGCGCGTTGACAAAACGCCAACGCGAGGCGCTGCAATGGGTGGGTGACGGTAAGACCACGCAGGACATCGCGTTACTGATGGGGCTGACTGCCGCTACGGTCGAAAAACACCTGCGTCTGGCGCGCGAATCCCTGTGTGTAGAGACAACGGCACAGGCCGTTCTAAAGGCGTCTTTGCAGAATCAGATGTTTGTGATGGAAGCCTAGGGCTGGCTATGATGCTAAGCCGCGTCAGTTGACGCTAGGTAAGGAAATCATTACTTTCCAAAGACACCCTCTAAGTTGCAAAGTGATAATGTTCCGTGAGTGGTGGCTTTAGCCAGGGAACATTTGGTCAGACCTCTGCAATACCAGAGCTCTCTGATCGCTCTGACATGGGGGCGCCTATTTGTCCGCGTGCCTACGTTGGAATTTGTGAGGGGTCCTGTCCATCCCCATCATGCAGGGCCCCTCATTCTATTTCAGGATCCGTTTTCTGCAGTTCTTGTTACGCATGAAAAAACCGGCCACGCGATGCGGCCGGTTTCATAACATTCAAAGGACCCTTTTCTGGGGCCAGCGTCTTTAGCCCTGAGCGGCCTTGGCGACTTCGGCTGCGAAGTCTTCTTTTTCGACCACGATGCCTTCGCCAACTTCCAGACGGATAAAGCCTGTGATGGTGGCACCCGCTTCCTTGGCTGCCGCTTCGACGGTCAGGTCAGGGTTCACAACAAAAGACTGGTTCAGCAGAGTCGACTCGGCCACGAATTTCTTCATGCGGCCTTCGATCATCTTTTCGATCACCTGCTCCGGCTTGCCGGATTCGCGGGCGATGTCCATCTGAACCTGCTTTTCCTTTTCGACAACAGCCGGATCCATGTCCGCCTCGGACAGGGCCGCCGGGTTCACAGCCGCGATGTGCATCGCAACCTGTTTGCCGATCGCTTCGTCGCCGCCAGTCAGAGCAACCAGAACACCGATTTTGCCCATGCCGTTGGTGGCTGCGTTGTGGACATAGGACACAACGGTGTCGCCCGACAGCTTCGCCATACGGCGCACCGACATGTTCTCTCCGATGGTCGCGATCTTGTCGGTCAGAGTGTCGGCAACGTTCTTGCCGCCCAGATCAGCGGCCAGCAGGGCCTCGACGTCAGCAACGCCTTCCGCTGCATAAGCGATCTTGCCGACCATTTCCTGGAACTCGGCGTTCTTCGCAACGAAGTCGGTTTCCGAGTTCACCTCGACCGCAACACCGTTGCCGCCATTGACGTGAACAGCAACCAGACCTTCGGCTGCGGTACGGCCCGATTTCTTGGCCGCTTTGGCCAGGCCTTTGGTGCGCAGCCAGTCAACGGCTTCGTCCATGTTGCCGCCAGTTTCGGTCAGCGCTTTTTTCGCGTCCATCATGCCTGCGCCAGTCGAGTCGCGCAGTTCTTTCACCATTGCTGCTGTGATTGCCATCTTTGGCTCTCCTCAATTCAAACGGATTAGGGGCAGGTCTACCCTGCCCCATATGTCATTCACGTGACGGGCAGCTTACGCCTGCGCCGGAGCTTCGGCTTCGGCGGGCGCTTCTTCCGCAACGACTTCTTCAACCGGCGCTTCCTCGAACGCACCCAGGTCAACACCTGCAGCACCCATCTGAGCGGTCATACCGTCCAGCGCGGCACGAGCGGCCAGATCGCAATACAGAGCGATTGCGCGGGCTGCGTCATCGTTGCCGGGGATGATGTAGTCAACACCGTCGGGCGAGCAGTTGGTGTCGACAACAGCCACAACCGGGATACCCAGTTTGTTGGCTTCGGCGATGGCCAGTGCTTCTTTCTTGACGTCGATGACGAACAGCAGGTCAGGAACGCCGCCCATCTCGCGGATACCGCCCAGCGAGGCCTGCAGCTTCTGCTGGTCACGCTCCATGCCCAGACGCTCTTTCTTGGTCAGGCCCTCGGCGCCCGATTCCATCGCTTCGTCGATCTGGTTCAGACGGTTGATCGACTGGGAAACGGTTTTCCAGTTGGTCAGCGTGCCGCCCAGCCAACGGTGGTTCATGAAGTACTGGGCCGACTTTTCGGCCGCTTCAGCGATCGGGCCAGCGGCCTGACGCTTGGTCCCAACGAACAGAACGCGGCCACCTTTTGCGACGGTGTCACGCACGGCCTGCAGCGCCTGATCCAGCATCGGAACAGTCTGGGTCAGGTCCATGATGTGGATGCCATTGCGCGAGCCGTAAATGAACGGGCCCATGCGGGGATTCCAACGCTGTGTCTGGTGACCAAAGTGAACGCCAGCTTCCAGCAGCTGACGCATGGTGAACTCGGGAAGAGCCATGCTTTACTTTCCTTTTCCGGTTTACGCCTCGGCGGGGGTGAAAGAAGCGGATGCTCCAACCGGCGGGCCGGATAAGGATGTCTCCCCTAAACAGCCCAAACCCCGCCTGCGGGTTTGAATGGCGCGCGTATATGACAGGATTGGATGGGGCGCAAGGGTCAAACGCCCTTATTTTTCAAGCCGTGCGAGGGCATGGGCATGGCGCACGACCTCTTCACAATGCGCGGCCAGTTGTTTGCGGTTGTCGAAATCGTTAACCCGCGCGGGTGCGTGATAGATCAACTCAACCGATCCCTGTCGGCGCGCGCCCAGCGTTTTGATCAGATGCGGTCCGAAATCCATATCGCCCCACCAGCCATAGAACCTGTCAGGCTGGCCTTTGGGTGCGTGAAAAATAACCGAGACCGGTTGCACATACATAAAACTACGCAGATCATCTGCAAAGAATGCCGCGAAGAGTGTTGTTTTAAAAGGTAAAACGCGCAGCCCGTCGGTCGAGGTGCCCTCGGGGAAAAACAACAGTTTATGCCCTGCATTCAAACGTTCCTGAAAAACACGGGTCTGTTCGCGGGCTTTCTTCGGGTTGCGTTCGATAAAGACGGTTCCAGTGGCCCGGGCCAGCCAGCCGATGCCAGGCCAACTGGCAACTTCGGCCTTCGACACAAAGTAAATCCGTTTGCGTGCGTTCAGCGCAAAGATATCCAGCCACGAGGAGTGATTGGCCACTACTGCACCATGTTCGTGCATCAAAGTGCCTGAGGTGCGAAATCCCATGCCCAGGATGCGGAATGCATTGCGGCACACGAATTGGGTGATAAACGGCGTCACCGGGCGGCGGACGCCAAACAGCGGACGCTCGACCAAGCGGACGCTTAGTAGTACGATAAGCCCCCCGAAAACCAGCAAAGCCAACGGCAACCCACGCAACAGGACCAACGTCCAGCCAAGCAGGCCAAGCCGGATCGGGTCAGGTGCGTCGTCGCTGTCCCAAAGGGGTTCGTTCACCGGATTACGCCCCGCTATACATACGGCGCTGTCGCTCGTTCATCCGTGCCGTGTCGAGGATCAGGCACACATCGGTGGTGTTAAAGCTGTGATCGATGAACGCGCCCTCGCCCACGTAACCTCCCAACCGCAGATAGGCTTTGATCAGGGCGGGAACCTGCACCATCGCTGCGCGACGGTCCAGGTCGTCGGGTGCAACCAGATCCATGGATTGAAACACGCCGGGCTGGGCGCGCACGCGCAATTCTGGTGGGGCAATATGGTTGTGGTGAAGCAAGGACAGCGGTTGGGCCAATGCCTCAATATCGGTGCCGTGGAAACTGGCGACGCCGAACAAAACCTCGATCTTGTGCTCGGCCACATACCGCCCCAGACCGTTCCAAAGATGGTACAGCGCCGTACCTCCGCGATAGTCGGGATGAACGCAGGACCGCCCAAGTTCCAGCAACTTGCGCCCGCTGTTCTTCAGAACAGTCAGATCGTATTCATCTTCTGAGTAGAACTGCCCGAGTTCCGCTGCACGTTCGCCCGGTAACAGTCTGTAAACGCCAACAACTTTGCCGGTTGAGTTGTCATAGACCAGCATGTGGTCGAAATAGGGGTCAAAGCGGTCCTGCTCCAGGCCGGATGCGTGGTCGACCAAGTCACCACCGCCGCCCAGTTCGCGAACAAAGACATCATAGCGCAGCCGCTGAGCGGCCTTCAGCTCGACCTCGGTCTCGGCGAGTTTCACGGTGAATGAGGGGCCTGCATCCGGCATGTGCTGTGTCCGTTCTTGCTTCTGCGCGCTGATACCTCAGTTTTTCGGCGGAAGGCAACTGCCGTAGCTCTGGCCAAGGTTGTTAACCTTTCCTAAACCAGTTTCACGGATCAAAGACCGGCATCAGGGCGATGCGTGTCCCGTCGATCACCACTTTCCCCTGCTCGCGAAAGTTAACGGTGATCTTGCCGCCGATGTTGGACTGTACCTGTCCAACGCCCCAGTCGGGGTAGTCGGGGTGACGGACATACATGCCCGGTGCAAGAATTGCATTGAGGTCTGACATGGCTGGGCTCCGGGTCCGGCGGCAGATCGTATCAGGAGGTACGCATGAGCGGTACGGACGTCAACCTGGCCGAATTGATCGGGTCGCGGATTTGTCATGATCTGATCAGTCCCATCGGGGCGATCACCAACGGGTTGGAACTGCTGGAAATGGTCGGCGCCGCACATGGGCCTGAGATGGAGTTGATCACCGGCAGTGTGGGCAGCGCCAAAGCCCGGATCAGGTTCTTTCGCGTGGCCTTTGGCGGTGCTGGCGATCAACCTTTGGGAAAGGGGGAAATTGCCGAGCTTTTGCAGGATGTGGCTGGCGTCGGGCGTGTACGCGTCAACTGGAACCTGACCGAACCTGTTCCGCGCAATCAGGTGAAACTGGTGTTTCTCGCAGTAATGTGCTGCGAAAGCGCCATGCCCTTTGGTGGTCAGGTGAACATTCAGACCACTGGGAAAAACTGGAACGTGACCGGAACAGCAGACAAGCTGAACATTGAGCCCGAGCTTTGGAAGGGTCTTGCGTCCGGCCGGTTCGTCAACAAGGTGACCCCGGCACAGGTTCAATTCGCGTTGCTGCCCGAAACGGCAGCTTCCATGGGGCGACGGGTGGCGGTGGACACCACCTCTACCCGCGTGGCTATCCGCTTTTAGGCGCGCACGGTTCCGTTGCCGCGAACCAGATACTTGAAGCTGGTCAGTTGCGCCGCGCCCACTGGCCCGCGTGCATGCATCTTGCCGGTCGCGATGCCGATCTCGGCTCCCATCCCGAATTCACCACCATCAGCGAACTGAGTTGAAGCGTTGTGCATCAGGATCGCACTGTCGAGCCGTTCAAAGAACCGCGCCGCCGCCTCAGCATCTTCGGTCATTATGCAGTCGGTATGGTTGGATCCGTATTGGCGAATATGGGCAATTGCGGCATCGACATCTGCGACCGGTCTGGCGGCGATGATGCTGTCGAGATATTCCTTGCCCCAATCCTGCTCGGTCGCGGCGACGGTACCTTCAACTGCCAGCGCCCCTTCGGCGTGAACCTCAACCCCGGCTGCTTGCAGCGCGGCGATCGCGTCGCGGCCAAGAGTATTGACGACATCCTGATGGATCAGCAGGCATTCAGCTGCGCCGCAGATCCCGGTGCGGCGGGTCTTGGCGTTCAGCACCACGTCGAGGGTCTTTTGCGGGTCAGCAGCCTTGTCGATATAGATATGCACGATGCCTTCAAGATGGGCAAAAACCGGCACCCGCGCTTCACGCTGCACGAGACCGACCAGACCTTTGCCACCGCGCGGAACGATGACGTCCACATAGTCGGTCATGGTCAGCAATTCCTGCACCGCCGCACGGTCGCGGGTGGGCACAAGCTGAATGGCATCCTCGGGCAGGTTGGCCGTTTTCAGCCCCTCGACCAGACAGGCGTGGATCGCGCCCGAGGAATGAAAGCTCTCGGACCCGCCGCGCAGTATCACGGCATTGCCGGACTTCAAACACAACGCGCCTGCATCCGCCGTTACGTTCGGGCGGCTTTCATAAATTACGCCGATCACACCCAGCGGCGTGCGCACGCGCTGAATGTTCAGGCCCGAGAGCATGTCCCATTCGGCGATCACCTCTCCCACCGGATCGGGCTGATCGGCCACGGTCCGCAGCCCGTCAACCATGCCCTGCACGCGGGCCTCGTCCAGCATCAGGCGGTCCATCATGGCCGGGCTCAGGCCCTTATCACGTCCGAATTCGAGGTCTTTTTTGTTGGCCTCAATGATGTCCGCACGGTTGTTCCAGACGGCTTCGGCGGCGGCGATCAGCGCTGCGTGCTTGCGTTCGGCACTGGCAAAGGCAAGCTCGGCCGAGGCCCCTTTGGCGCGTGCACCAAGGTCAGCCATCATTGCGGGAATATTGTCAAAATCCTTCATCTCAAGCGCCTTTCGGTCTCAGTATATCCAATTGGGCCATCACAGCGCCAGGTCATCGCGATGTATCAGCGCCGCCCGGCCGGGATAGCCCAACGTCGCCTCGATCTCGGACGATCTCCGCCCTTTGATCGCGTCCGCTTCCTGCGCGGTATAGCGGCTGAGCCCTTGCGCCAGCCTGCGGGCCTGCGCATCCAGAACAGCCACCGGATCGCCCCGGCCAAAGTCTCCGGTGACCTCGACTATGCCAGCAGGCAGCAGGCTTTTGCCATTGGAAAGCGCCTTGGCCGCACCGTCATCAATCACGATTTCGCCGCGCGGTTTCATGGCCGAAATCCAGCGCTTCCGGGCCGCATGCGGATCAAGCGTCGCCGTGAACCAAGTACAATTCGCGCCGTTTTCAAGCGTTTTCAATGGGTTCAAAGGCGATCCCTCGGTGATCGCCATATCACATCCCGCAGCCGTCGCCATCTTGGCGGCCAACAGTTTGGTCTTCATGCCACCCTTGGACAGACCTGATCCGGCGTCGCCTGCCATGGCCTCGATCTCGGGCGTGATCTGTTCGATCACATCGTAGCGGGTGGCGGAGGCGTCCTCGTTGGGATTGCCGGAATAGAAACCATCAACATCCGACAGCAGAATCAATTGATCCGCCCCAATGGTCACGGCAATCTGCGCCGCCAGCCGGTCATTGTCGCCATATCGGATCTCATCCGTGGCGACTGTATCGTTTTCGTTGACAATCGGAACGACACCAAGCCCCAGCAGGGTTTCCAGCGTCGCGCGTGAATTCAGATATCTCCGTCGGTCCGCGCTGTCCTCCAGCGTGACCAGCACTTGTGCGGTTTTGATTTCATGCGGCGTCAGAGCCTCCTCATAGGCTCTGGCCAGCCTGATTTGACCAACCGCCGCGGCGGCCTGAGACTGTTCCAAAGGCAGGTTCTGCATCGGTAGGTCCAACACGCCGCGCCCCAGGGCGATTGATCCGGACGAGACCAGCACGACATCCGTGCCCTGACCTTTCAGCCAGGCCACGTCCTGCGCCAGCGATTTCAGCCAGTCCGATCTCAGCAATCCCGTATTCCGGTCGACCAGAAGGGCCGACCCGATCTTGACCACAAGGCGGCGGGCCTGCGTCAGGGTTGCCAAGGCGTGGCCTCCTCAGCGGGTTTATGGCGCACGCGGTTGTCGTCAATCCGGGCACGCAGGGCGCGCAGCACCTCGGTCACACCCAGATGCGCGACGCCGGACATGGTCATGACCGGGCCGCCGACGGCCTCTTGCAATTCGGCCTTGGCCAGTTCGCGTTCCTCATCATCCAGCGCATCAACTTTGTTCAGGACGGTGATGCGCGGCTTGTCGGCCAACTCTCCGCCATAGGCCTCAAGCTCGTGGATGATGGTGCGATAGTCATCTCCCACCGTGTCCGAAGTGCCATCGACCAGATGCAACAGGACAGCACAGCGTTCCACATGGCCCAGAAAGCGATCTCCGATCCCCCTGCCCTCATGAGCGCCTTCGATCAGACCGGGAATGTCGGCGACGACGAATTCCACATTGTCCACGCCGACCACGCCCAGATTGGGGTGCAGCGTGGTAAACGGATAGTCCGCGATCTTGGGCCGCGCGTTCGACGTGGCCGCCAGAAAGGTCGATTTGCCCGCGTTCGGCATACCCAACAGACCCACATCCGCAATCAGTTTCAGGCGCAGCCAGATGGTGCGGTCGATCCCCGCCTGCCCCGGATTGGCCCGACGCGGCGCCTGATTGGTCGCCGATTTGAAATGCAGGTTGCCGAAACCGCCATTGCCACCCTTGGCCAGCAGCACACGCTGGCCAACCTCGGTCAGGTCGCAGATGACGGTCTCTTCGTCTTCGTCCAGAATCTCGGTGCCCACCGGTACGCGCAGGATGATGTCGTCACCATCCTTGCCGGTGCGTTGCTGGCCGCGACCGGGCTGGCCGTTCTTGGCGAAGAAATGCTGCTGATAACGGAAGTCGATCAGAGTGTTCAGGCTGTCCACAACCTCAACCCAGACCGAGCCGCCTTTACCGCCATCCCCGCCATCAGGACCGCCGTATTCGATGTACTTTTCGCGCCGAAAGCTGACGCAACCGCCACCTCCGGCCCCGGACCGGATGTAGACCTTTGCAAGATCGAGAAATTTCATGACTGTCCCCTACTGCAAAGGCCCCATCGGCCACAAGTCAGAGTTTCTTGGTATAGGTCCAGGTGGGCACATTCGCATCGCGCGCCACCGAATAGGTTTCTGCATCACCAAGGTATTCAAAACCGCAATGCGTCAGCACCCGCGCCGAGGCCGGGTTATCCTGAAAGACGCTCGCGAACATGTTCGCGTTTTCCAACGGGTTGGCATTTACCAACGCCTCAACCGCAAGCGACGCGATGCCGGTGTTCCAATAAACCGGAGCGACCCAATAGCCCACCTCGGACTGGTTGCGATCCAACCGCGTCAGCGAGATCAGGCCAATCAACTCGGGGCCATCCTCCTTAGTAGCATCCATTGCCCAGACATCCTCGTCCCGGTCTTCAGCCATCGAACGGGTCACGAACGCTTCGATCGAGCCGGGTGGCAATGGGTGTGGAATCCGAGTGGTCATGCGCGCCACGCGCTCGTCGCCTGCATAATGCTCGATGAGACCCATATCCGACCGACGCAGAGGGCGCAGGTCGAACCGCTCGGTTTCGATGACCGGCTGGTTTATTATCGTCTCAAGTTTCATGAATGCGTTCCTCCTCCGAACAACACAAAAAATACGGACGCAACCGTTAGGCCGGCCAGTGTCCACATCAGATATTTTTCCGCAGGCCGTCCTTCAACCGCATGGGCGATCCGATCCCCCGCGAAGGTCCAGATCGGGTGCAAAACCGCCTGACAAAGCAATAAACAGAGAGCAATCGTGAACGTGGCGTTAACGCTTGGCGTTCCCGCCGCAACAAATCCGGTAAATCCGGCGATGATCATAGCCCAGGCCTTTGGGTTCAGCGGGTGTACGATCAAACCCGCCCAAAACCCGGGTACATCGCGCGGGCTGGTCCCGCGGGACAACCGCAGATTGGCGATTTTCCAGGCCAGCCAGCAAATATAAGCGGCCGACGCGTATTTCAGGACCGCGAACACCAGCGGCGCCTGATCGGCCATCTGCATCAGGCCAAATCCGACCGGCCAGATGATCAATTGTTTGCCCAGTATGACCCCACCGACAAAGGGCAGCGCAGCCCGAAAGCCATAGCGCGCACCGGTGCCCAGCAGGACCATGTTGGCCGGTCCCGGCGTGCCGACCTGGCTGGCGGCAAAGATCAGGAAACTGGTGGTTGCGACGGTCACTGCAGCGCCTCCCACGCGGTCCGCGTCAACTGCATGTCTTGTATGATCACGTCTTCGTTGGTCGAGCGCACTGTCGCCCGATGCTGCCCGCCGGGCTGGAATCCAAGCCGGTTCAAAACTGCTGCGGACCGCGCGTTACCTTCGTGATAGCCAGACCTAAGCACCTGCACATCAGACCGGAAGTGACGCGAGACCATCGCCCGAGCGGCCTCGGACACAAATCCCCGTCCCCATGAGGGCTTCCCGACCCAATATCCCAGCTGATTGCCGATCGAGATACAGCCGATCAGCGTGTCATCATTTGTGATCGCAAACGCATCCTGTTCGTCAGCCATCGTTTCGATGAAAGCCGACGCATCCTCGGGGCCATAGGGATGCGGAACGACAGTCAACCACCGCACCACATCCATGTCGTTCAGAAGCGCGACCAGACGCGCCGAGTCGTCACGCCGAAAACGACGCAAGACCAGACGTTCTGTTGTGATCACTTCGGTCATAAGACCACTCCTGAAAACGAGAAAGGGGACCGGTATTTCTACCGATCCCCTGCTTTTTCAAACCTTATGGGTTTCGGCTTACTCTGCGGCCTCCGCCACTGGCAGGACCGAAATAAAGGTGCGGTTTTTGAGGCCTTTGTGGAACTTCACGGCGCCATCGACAGTTGCAAAGATTGTGTGATCTTTGCCCATGCCCACGCCTTCGCCCGGCCAGAACTTGGTGCCGCGCTGACGTACGATGATGTTGCCTGCGATGGCCGCCTGGCCACCATAGAGTTTCACGCCAAGGCGGCGACCTGCTGAGTCGCGACCGTTACGGGAGGAACCGCCAGCTTTTTTATGTGCCATTCTCTCTCTCCTTAGCCTTGAGCCAGTTCTTTGGCCTGCTCAACCCATTCGGGTTTCACTTTGACGGTGTCGATAGCAGCAATCTGCTCATCCGACAAGGCGGCCAGAGCGGCAAAGCTCTCGATACCGGCCTCAACCAGCTTTTTGGCAGCGGCAGGGCCGACACCGTTCAGCTTGGTCAGATCGTCAGCGGCAGCAGCGGCAGGTGCCTCTGCTTTGGCTTCGGCTTTCTTGGCAGGCTTTGCAGCAGGTGCTGCGGTGCCAGCCGGAGCAGAGCCGGTTGCAGCTTTGATGCCCGACTTGTCAGCGCCCGACGACAGGATGTCGGTGATTTTGACCAGAGTCAGTTTCTGACGGTGGCCAACGGTACGCTTCGAGCTGTGCTTACGACGGCGCTTGACGAATTTGATGACCTTGTCACCTTTGATCTGTTCGATCACTTCGGCCTGTACGCCAGCGCCTTCAACGAAAGGTGCGCCAACAACCGGAGCGTCACCGCCCAGCATCAGAACATCGTTGAATTGAACTTTTTCACCTGCGTCGGCAGCCAGCTTTTCAACGCGGAGCACATCGCCCGCCTGAACCTTGTACTGCTTGCCGCCAGTCTTGAGGACCGCAAACATGCGTCTTTCCTTTGTCCAACCGCGTTCTGTGGTCCCCGTCTGGGAGTTTTGGCTCCAAGAAACTTGAAAGCCACCTCGAACAGCGCGCCCTTTTCGGGCTGTGTGAAGACCCTGAGGCGCACGCCTTGGGTCAAATAATAACGAGACCCGGCGCGGAAGAACCGGCCGGGATGCGGGCTTATCCAAACAATAGGGGGCAAAGTCAACCCTAAACGAACATCACAAATCCGAGGCCCGCATTGCTTGCGCAACCGCCGCACCGAGCTGGTAGGAAATGTCATTTATCAAAGAGTCGAATCCCTCGAACAAGGCATGGTTCAGAGCCTGGCCGGTGTCGGTTCTGGAAAAGGCGATGTTCTCGCGCAGTTGACCTTCGTTCAGCGGTTGATAGGCCAACAGGAGAAACGCATACATCCATTCCGTGGTTTCTTCTTCGGTATTGTCCTGGTTTGACAAAAGTTCGCTCAGGATCGCCTCATCATCCGCCGGCACGCCCGGCCCTGATGAAAGACCGCGATAAAAGCTGAAATCCGCGCTGATTGTGCCGCGCACGTTCTGGTCGATCAGATCGTTGACCCGGATATACTCGTCCACAAGCTGATAAAAAGCGCTGTCCGTATCCACGGTCTGATAGGTCGACCGCGCCATGTCTTCGATGGTGTCTTCCCCCATCGCGCGACGGGCCGAGTTTTCCAATGACACGATGGTCTGCCCCAAATCGCTTTCAAAAAAGATCGCTGCCTGTTCAAGCTGCGCCTCCGTCATGTGAAGACCAACGGTTTCAGCCATTTGCGCCGTCATCTGTTCAGGGTCATAAAGATCGGCCACCTGTGCCGCGAAATAGGCACCGCCCGAACCGCCCAGCAGCCCCTCATTCATCATGCGGCCCTGTTCCCGCCCTTCGTCACTCAAGATCTCCATGAAGGCGGGCACCTGCATCGCTTCCATCAACCGATCCACATTGGGATTGGCCGATGCCGACACAGCCCAGACCGCGCAGATCAAAGAGATGGTAAACGCGCGCATCAGATGTCTTGCGCCGGGCGCAGTTCGGACATCCGCGCGGCCAGAACTTCGAACCGCATCGCCATGATCTCGTATTGGATAGCATTCAGAAGCTCATAGACTTCCTGCATCAACGGGTGCTCCAATGCCACGACATAGGCATCGACTTCGTCATCCGAGAAGTCCTTGTACGTAGCGGCTGATCCCGCCAAAGCCGACAATTGCAGCGACCGGCGCATATCGGCCTCGTTCCGCTTCATCCTTTCGCGCAGCTCGTCACCGCTCAGTTGCAGGTCGATTACCCCGGACGCGCTGGCGGCCAGCAGGAACCGCACCTGAATCTCTTGCAAGGCCCGCAGCGAGGTGCCGCTGGCATCCACCGCCCGGTTCATCCGTTTGAAACTTTCCACCCGCTCCGAGCCGTTCTTGATCAGCTCCGAGACGATTTTCTGTCCCTGCAACTGTTTTGCTTCGTCGTCATCATCCATATGCGCCGCGTTTTCTGCCTCGACCAGCCGTTGTCCCAGATCGCTGGCATAGAATGTGACCGCATGGGTCAGCGCCTCATCGCTGAGGGTTTGTTCAAGGATGGACACAGCGGTTTCGTGCATGGCTTCGGTGTCGAACACCTCATTCGTCAGGCGCGTCCAGTCCGAGCCGAACCCATCCGCGTCAATCCCCAGCATGTCCGGTGCCGAGGCCGACGCAAACGCAATGCTTTCCAGCGCCACGTCAAAGCCGGTCGTGGTCAAAAACGCCTCAATCCGTTCACGGCTGGCGGCGTGCGTTTCCGAAACAGTCCAGCACAGGGCGAAGATGGCGATGCAGAGGTTCAGGGTGTATGTGCGAATGTGTTGGGTCATGACAAACAGCGTAGGAGATTTCAGCCCGCTGGCAATGGAAAATCCTTCTATCTTGAAAATCGGGAATTTTCTGCTTGCACCCCTGCCCGTTCCTCACTAAATCCCCCCTTCACAGACCCCCGCGGAGAGGTGCCGGAGTGGTCGAACGGGGCGGTCTCGAAAACCGTTGTGGGTGCAAGCCCACCCAGGGTTCGAATCCCTGTCTCTCCGCCACTATCTCGTTGAAAAAACACTATTATCGCGTTAAGGACGTGCCGCGATTCCCGTTGTAGCGGTAATCTGGAGTCAAAGGTGTCATATTATGACACCCTGTGCTGCCTCTGTGATCGTTGCGCTAAAACACCGTTCAAGACCGAGAAGGTCCGAACGTGATCAAGCCCACGTGTCTTTCCGTTCCAGCGGCGCAAGCTCAGTTTCCTCGCTCATGGCATGAATCCGCCACGCGAATGTGCGGCGATCAGCGTCGCGTGGCTCAAAACTATGCCGTGATTTCAAATTGGGAGTTTTCCCCTTTGTTATCAGATATTTTCAAATCATCTGGCGACACATTTTCGCGGAAGGAGATCAGCATGTCGCGATTAATCATTATTACAATCATCGCAGTCATAGGTGTCGGTGCCTATTTCTACGCAACCCAACCCGAACCCACTCCGTCTGAACAACTGCAATCGGCGGCGGAAGATGCCGGTGACGCGGTATCCGAAGCTGCAAGCGCCGTTCAGGAGGCCGCCAGCGCGGCGGTTGACGCAGCGACGCAGCAAGGCGCAGACGCCGCAGCGGAGGCCCAGGATCAGGTTGCGGCTCTGGCGGCTCAGGGACAGGAACTGCTCAACAGCTGGGTGCAAGACGGTCTGTTGACAGCGCAAGAGCTTGACTATGATGCCATGATTGCATCCGTTCAGGACAGTGCTCTGGCGCAAGACGTCAAAACCCGGGTGATCCGGATTCTGGAAGACATCAAGGCCTCCCCAGATCTGGCCGCCGAAAAGATTCTGGAACTTCGCAACTATCTGTCTTCACAATAAATGAAGGTATGGACGGGTGATTTAAATCCGTCCCACCATTTCGCCGTAGGGCAATTCCGCGACGTTAGGGCTGCACGCGATTGACGCTCACGCTTCCATTTGTTTGGTTTGCACAATACGCACAGCCGGGCGCTCGGATACCACGACAATGCACTGAACGCCCGTTCCGAATTCGCCAAAACCTTATTGTCTGCAGACCAAGGATACACATATGACTTCCCTGCCATCCACAATGTTCGCCGTTGTTCAGACACATGAGGGATACGCAGCGACAGCATCCGGGCCGACGCTTGACAACGCTTCGGACTGGCTGGCAGATGCCGAACTACCGTTGCCGCAACCCGGGCCGGGACAGGTTCTGATCCGGCTGCGAACAGCCTCGGTTAACCCTTCGGACATCCATTTTATAAAAGGCGAATATGGCCAACCCCGAGTCAAAGGCGCGGCAGCGGGGTTCGAGGGATGTGGTGATGTGGTTGCCACAGGGGCTGGTGCCGAGGGCCTGCAAGACAAGCGCGTCGCCTTCGTCGCGGCGGGTTCAGGCGCATGGGCAGAATATGTGGTCACGCAGGCCCAGATGTGCATCCCCCTCCGGTCTGACATCTCGGACGAGGATGGTGCTGCACAGATCGTCAACCCACTGACGGCGATGGCCATGGTGGATATCGCGCGACAGGCGGGCGATGCCTTTATCGTATCTGCTGCGACCAGCCAGTTGGGCAAGCTGATGTGCAGCCTTGGCCGCGATCTGGGGTTGAAATCCATCGCTCTTGTACGTCGTGCCGAAGCGGTTTCGCCGCTGAAGGCCCTGGGAGCGACCGAGGTTCTGGTCACCTCTGACCCGGACGTAGTGCAGAAATTCGCGGCTATCAGTGCGGAACTGAAACCACGCGTGTTTTTGGATGCCGTGGCAGATCAACTGTCTGAACAGGTTTTTTGCGCCATGCCCAATCGGGCCAGATGGATCTGTTACGGAAAGCTCAGCACCGAGTTTCCGCAACTGACCCAGACCGGGCAATTGATTTTCATGAACAAGCGGATCGAAGGGTTCTGGCTGACTCAGTGGATGATGTCCACGCCGCCGGAAGATCAGATGCGCGTCATTGCCGAGGTGCAGGCGCGTTTTGCCGATGGACGTTGGAAAACTGACGTGTCCGGGCACCTGTCTCTGCGCAATGTGGTGGCCGATCTGGCGCGCGCGCTGAAAAAGAGTGACGGCAAGGTGATTATCACGCCATAATGGCATAAGACCTGCAAAGACGGACAGAATCCGGGGCGTCAAACAGGCCGGACATAACGGCATGGGAGGGTGAGTTTGGATAACGCACAGCTGCTGATTAGCGGGCTGGCGAATGGCTGTGTCTATGGCCTGATCGCCCTTGGCTTTGTGCTGATTTACAAGGCGACCGAGGCGGTGAACTTCGCGCAGGGCGATTTCATGATGCTGGGGGCGTTTGTCACGATCGGTCTGACCAACACCGAATATATGGGGTTGCCGTTTCTTCTGGCCTTGCCGATCTCATTGGCCATCATGGGTGCGCTTGGATATCTGATCGACCGCCTGATCATTCGCCGTCTGTTCGGAGAAAGTCAGGTTGCCGTGGTGATCCTGACCATTGCCTTGGGCTTTGTCATCCGCTTCGTGGCAGGCCTGATCTGGGGCCACGAACCCCAAACCCTGCAAAACCCGCTGGCCGGGAAAGAGGTCCGATTTGGCGGCTTGGTGCTGGGCATGGAAGATGTGGCCGTGATTGTTGTCACCATCCTGCTGACTTGGGGCCTGTATGTGTTTTTCAGCAAAACAAAACTGGGTCTTGCGATGCAGGGCGCATCTCAAAACCAGTTGGCGGCGTATTACATGGGCATTCCCGTGAAACGGGTTCAGGGCTTTATCTGGGCTCTGGCCGGGGTCGTTGCCGGCATTGCGGGCATTCTGTTCGCGGCCAAGGGATCTGTCGATCCGACCACGGGACTGTTGGGCATCAAGGCCTTCGCCGCTGCAGTCATCGGAGGCTTTGGCAGCCTGCCCGGCGCATTGGCCGGAGGCCTCATCGTCGGTGTGATCGAACCCTTCGCCAGCCGGTATATCGCTGCCGGGTACAGCCAGATTGCGCCTTACGCTTTGCTTCTGGCCGTTCTGATCTTTCGCCCACACGGTTTGTTCAGTCAGGTCAGGGTCAAGAAGGTCTGAACGCCATGAGGATTGTATTCAAAACCAATTACATGCAGGATATCCGCCCCTGGAAGGATGGCTATCAGCTTTGCCTCTATCTGATCCTGCTCGCGGTGGTTGCCGCCGCCCCGCTGTGGCTGGACGCATTTTATCTGGGAGAGCTGACAAACGTCCTGATCTGGGCGATTGCAGGCCTTGGGCTGATGATCCTGACCGGCCATACGGGTCAGGCCAGCCTGGGCCACGCGGCGTTTCTGGCCGTGGGCTGCTATGCGAATGTCGTGCTGATCGAATCCGGCGTGCCCTTCCTGATCGCCTTTCCGCTGGCCGGGGTCATCACCGGTATCGCGGGGGTCACGGTGGCGATCCCTGCCCTGCGTCTGCATGGGATTTATCTGGCGATCTTCACATTGGCGCTGTCGGTTCTGATGGATGACATCATCGTTCTGGCGGAACCGATCACCGGTGGCGTCGCCGGGAAATTCCTTGGCGGGGTTGAGATTTTCGGCGTTCTGGTCGACCGCTGGGCCACGCCCAACCTGTTCTTCTGGCTGGTTCTGTCGGTCGCCGTGATCGTGACGCTGGGATACATCAATCTGCTGCGCTCGCCCCTTGGGCGCAGCTTCATCGCCGTTCGGGATTCCGAGGTTTCGGCACAGGCCATGGGTGTCGATCTTGCCCGTACCAAGATGATCTCGTTCGCCTTGTCCTGCGCGATTACGGGATGGGCGGGTGCCTTGATGGGGCTGTTTGCCGGAGCCTTCAACAACGAAACCTTCAGCGTTGTGATCTCGATCCAATTGCTCATGATGATCGTGATCGGCGGTCTGGGTTCGATCCATGGTGCATTTCTGGGGGCGATGGTGATCGGCTTCCTGCCGCAGTTTCTGTCTATCTCGAAAGAATATGTCGGTGCGATTTTTGGCGGCAACACCGTCGCGATACCGGGGCTGGAATTCGGCATTTTCGGCATGATCCTGATCGCCTTCATCCTGTTCGAGCCGATGGGCATGTATGGTCGCTGGCTCAAGATCCGTACGTGGTTCGAACTGTTTCCCTTCTACCGTAAGGATATGTTCAAAAAGCAGAAATCCTACCTCAAGACGGAGCGTCTGAGATGAGCCTGCTGGAGTTCCAAAACGTCACCCTGAAGTTTGGTGGCCTGACGGCAGTGGATGATCTGTCTTTTTCAGTCGATGAGGGCGAAGTTTTTGCCATCGTCGGTCCCAATGGCGCGGGCAAGTCCACTGTGTTCAACCTGATTTCGCGGTTTTATGACCCGTTTGCAGGGGCGATCCGCTTTGACGGGCACGATCTTCTGCAGGTCAAGCCTTCGGGCGTTGCGTCCTTCGGAGTGGCGCGGACCTTTCAGAATATCGAGCTGTTCGAACATGCCTCGGTCCTGCAGAACCTGCTGGTTGGACGACATCGTCACCGCAAAACCAACATGCTGTCAGACATCCTGTTCCTGCCGTCGGCACGCCGACAAGAGATCGAGAATCGCGAGAAGGTCGAGCAGATCATTGATTTCCTCGATCTTCAGGCGTTCCGCGACAAGATGATCTCGGGCCTTCCTTACGGCGTGCGCAAGGTGGTCGAGGTCGCCCGCGCGCTGGCGACAGACCCCAAGCTGCTGTTGCTGGACGAACCGGCCTCGGGGCTTTCGGTCGAAGAGACCACCGACATGCGCTGGTGGATCGATGATATCCGTCGGCAGATGGGGATCACGGTGCTGATGGTCGAACATGATATGGGGCTGGTCTCGGGTGTCTCGGACCGTGTTCTGGCGATGGCCGATGGCGCGATGCTGGCGCTTGGCACGCCTGCTCATGTGCAGTCCCATCCGGCGGTGGTCGAGGCCTATCTCGGGAAAGCCTCATGACTGAGCCGATCCTGAAAATTCGCAATATCGAAAGCTTTTATGGACCCATCATGGCCATTCGGGGCGTGTCGCTTGATGTGTACCCGGGCCAGATCGTCTCGATTCTGGGCGCCAACGGTGCGGGCAAGACCACGTTGATGAAAACGGTATCGGGTGTCATGGACCCGGAAAAAGGTACGATCACATTTGACGGGCGCGAAGTTCAAGGGTCGGAACCTCATAAGGTCGTGCAGCAGGGCATTGTCCATGTTCCTGAAGGGCGCGAGGTTTTTCCACTACTAACGGTCGATGAAAACCTCAGCCTTGGGGCATACACCTTGTCAGACAAGGGGCGGATCGACCACGACCGAGAGCTGGTGTTCTCGTATTTTCCGGTCTTGAAAGACCGGCGCAATCAGGAAGCAGGCACCTTGTCCGGCGGGCAACAGCAGATGCTGGCAATCGGACGCGGCTTAATGGCCAGTCCAAAGGTCATGTTGCTGGATGAACCTTCGTTGGGACTGTCTCCGTTGTTGGTTCAAGAGATATTTGGCATCCTGAAACGTTTGAATGATGAGCAGAACATGACCATGATGCTGGTCGAACAGAATGCCAACGCGGCGCTGGAACTGGCGCATCGGGGGTATGTGATGGAAATCGGTCGGATCGTAATGGACGGAGATGCGAAGGCTTTGATGCAGTCCGAAGACATCCGGAATTTCTATCTGGGCGTCCAGGAAGAAGGCGCGCGTGAAAACCGACGCTGGAAACGCAAGAAGACGTGGAGGTAAGCCAGATGGATGCCATCGCCCTGCCCCCGCAGAAAACGATCAATGGTGTGCAGTTCAACGCCACGCCCGGCCAACGCCCGCTGCTTGTGGATGGCTGCCTGACGATTACAGAGTTGTTCCAGAAAAGATGCGCTGAACTGGGGTCGCGCACAGCACATCGCGAAAAGGACTTTGGCATCTGGAAGTCCTATTCCTGGGCCGATTACTGGCAGCACGCGAAATGGATCGGTCTGGCTTTGCGCAAGTTAGGTCTGAAACGCGGCGAGGTGGTGTCAATCCTGTCGGAAGACCGCAAAGAGTGGTGTTGGCTGGACATGGGAATTCAAGGTGTCGGCGGCATTGCGTCCGGCGTCTACACAACCGACTCGGCCAGCCAGTTGCAGTACCTTATCAACGACAGCGCAAGCCGCGTTCTGATCGTCGAGGACGAGGAGCAGCTGGACAAGTTCCTTGAGATCGAGAAGGACGTGCCGGATCTGATTAAGGTCATCATTCTCGACGACGAAGGGCTGCACGACCTGAACCATCCCCGATGCATGATGATTGCAGACCTGTACGCATTGGGCAAACAGGCCGAAGCCGAAGACCCCGGCGCATTCGAAGCCGAAATTGCGCAAACGACGCCTCAAGACACCGCCCTTCTGGTTTACACGTCAGGCACGACCGGCAAACCCAAAGGCGCGATGCTGAGCAACGAGAACATCATGGCCGCGATCGAGGCCGGAGCGCTGTCCCTTCCCGCGCTGGAGACGGACGAACAACTTTGTTTTCTGCCGCTCTGCCATATCCTCGAACGCGACGTGTCCGTCTTTTACCCGCTGGCCGCAAAAAGCACCGTTAATTTTGCCGAAAGCACCGAAACGGTTTTTGCCAATCTGCAGGAGGTTTCGCCCACGACATTCACGGCCGTGCCCCGTGTGTGGGAAAAGATCTATTCGCAGGTTCAGCTTATGGCCAGACAAGCCACTCCGATCGGGCGCGCGGCCTTTGGCATGGCGCTCAAGGCTGGCGCGGCGCGGGCGGCGTATATTCTGGACAACAAAACCGTACCCGTACCGGTCGCGGCGTATTTCTGGCTCTGGGACCGTCTGGTTCTGCGCAATCTGCGGCGGATGCTGGGCCTCGACAAACTGCGTCGAGGCGGATCAGGCGCCGCACCGATCTCACCCGAGCTTCTGCGCTGGTTCTGGGCCATTGGTGTGCCTATGGTAGAAGGGTTTGGCATGACCGAAACATCAGGCATTGCCGCGTTGAACACGCTTGAGGCCAACAAGATCGGCACAATCGGGCAGGCAGTGCCCGGAAACGAATTACGGATTTCGGACGAGGGTGAAATACAAGTCAAGGGGTTGAACGTGTTTCAGGGATATTGGCGCAACAACGCCAAAACCGCTGAGACATTCACAGCCGACGGGTGGCTGCGCACCGGCGATATGGGACATGTCGATGCCGATGGGTTTGTCACGATCACCGGACGCCTCAAAGACGTCATCATCACCGCCGGAGGCAAGAACATCACGCCAGCCGAAATCGAAACCCGGCTGAAATTCAGCAATTACGTGTCCGACGCCGTGATTATCGGCGACAAGCGCAAGTATCTGACGGCCCTGATCATGATCGATCAGGAGAATGTCGAGAAATTCGCGCAGGAAGCCCGCGTGCCGTTCTCGAATTTCGCGTCGCTCTGTGCGGCACCCGAGGTTACCGAGCTGATCCGCGCCGAGGTCACAGCCGCCAACAAGGCATTCGCACGGGTCGAACAAATCAAGGATTTTCGACTGATTGATGTATTATTGTCCGCAGACGACGAAGAACTGACGGCCACGATGAAGCTAAAACGCAATCTGGTTGAAAAGAACCACGCACATCTCATTGAAGACATGTATAAATAATTGGATAGAAAGGGAGGAACATTATGAGGAGTCTGATCCACGGATTGGCTGCAGCGACTGTTTTTGGTGCCGGGGGAACGATGGGCTGGGCGCAAACCCAGGGCGTCACCGACGATGAAATCGTCATCGGTTCCGTCAATGACCTGAGCGGTATTTTTGCTGCCGTAGGTGTACCCGCCACCAAGGGCGCGAATGTCGTGTTCGATCGGGTCAACGCCAATGGCGGCGTCCACGGTCGAACGATCCGGTTTGTGGTCGAAGACAACGGCTATCAGATGCCGCGCGCGATGCAGGGCTATAACAAGCTGCTGAACCGCGACAAGGTGTTTGCCATGCTGCAATCCCTCGGCACTCCGATGAACATGGCCGGATTCAAGCTGCTGGACCCCAAAGGCATTCCGAATGTGGCCCCTCTGACGGCTGCGCGACAGATGCTGCAGGAGCCGATGAAGAACAAGTTCACTTCGTTCTCGACCTATTTTGATCAGGCCCGGGTTGGCGTGAAATACCTGAACGCACAATTCGACTCGCAAGCGGTGTGCACAATGTACCTGCCCACGGATTTTGGAGAAGAAATTCTGGAAGGCAGCAAGGCTGGTGCCGAGGAAATCGGGATCGCGTTTGTCGCCGAGACCACGCACAAGCCGGATGAAACAGATTTTGTCGGCTCGCTTAGCAAACTCAAAGAGGAAGGTTGCGACATCGTTACGATGGCGCTTGGCGTGCGTCAGGTGATCACCGTGGTCGGCACCGCCAAGAAAATGGGGCTGGAGGATATGAAATTCCTCGGTACATCGGCCAGTTTCCTGACCGTGGTCGCGCAGGTTCCGGGCGGCGTGACCGATGGGTTTTACGCGGCGGCTTCGTGGCAGGACCTATGGGCCCGCGCGGATGAGCCCGCCCCCGCCGCTTTCATTGAAGAATACAAAGCCGCAACCGGAGAAGATCCTGTTGGCTTCGCCATGCTGGGCTACTCTGCCGCGGAAATGATGGTCAAAGCACTGGAGGCCGCTGGTCCGGACCTGACCCATGACAGCTTTATTGCCGCGATGGAGTCTCTGGACTATCGCGATGAGCTGGTCGGAAACCACATCACCTATGGGCCGGACGACCATCAGGGCGCGGATTCCGTTTATGTCAGCGTTGTCGAAAACGGAGCCTGGAATATCGTTTACGAAGAGTGACGCGAAGAACGCGGTCTGAGACGAAAAAGGGCTCGCAAGTGCGAGCCCTTTCTTTTTCGTGGTTCTTGGCGAATTAACGCTTCGAGAACTGGAACGAACGACGCGCTTTGCGCTTACCGTATTTCTTACGTTCCACAACGCGGCTGTCGCGGGTCAGGAAGCCAGCGGCTTTCAAAGCGCTACGCAGGTTGGGATCGTACAGCTGCAGCGCTTTCGAAATGCCGTGCTTGACCGCGCCGGCCTGACCGGTCAGGCCACCGCCTTTGACGGTTGCGACAACGTCGAACTCACCTTCCACACCGGCAACCTGGAACGGCTGGCGAAGGATCAGCTGCAGAACGGGACGTGCAAAATACTTGTCCTGGTCCTTGCCGTTCACGGTGACCTTGCCGGAACCCGGCTTGATCCACACGCGGGCAACAGCGTCTTTACGCTTGCCGGTGGCATAGGAACGACCGAGCTCGTCACGCACGGGTTCGCGCACGATGACTTCTTCGGCCACGGTTTCAACGCCTGCGACGGCGCTCAGCTCTTCGAGAGTATTGATCTGATCAGCCATCGGTCATTAGCTCCGGGTGTTTTTCTTGTTCATGGACTTCACGTCCAGAACTTCGGGCGCTTGCGCCTCGTGGGGATGCTCGCCACCGGCGTAAACGCGTAGGTTGGTCATCTGCTGGCGTGCCAGACGGTTGCCCGGCAGCATGCGCTTGACGGCCTGAACGACTACGCGCTCGGGGTGTGCACCTTCCAGAATCTGCTGTTTGGTGCGCGACTTGATGCCGCCCGGGTGGCCGGTGTGCCAGTAGAAGTTCTCTTCACGCTTCTTGCCGGTCATCTGGATTTTGTCAGCGTTGATCACGATGACATTGTCGCCCATGTCCATGTTCGGGGTGAACGACGCTTTGTGCTTGCCACGCAGACGCATGGCGACGATCGAGGCAAGACGGCCCAGAACAACGCCCTCGGCGTCGATCAGGATCCATTTCTTGTCGATGTCTGCAGGTGTTGCAGAAAAGGTTTTCATGGCAGGATAGTCCTGTTTGATGTGAAAGACCGCCCCCTAACGGAGCGGCCCGAATTCGATGGACGGGTTTTATGAGGTGTGCACGCGCGCGTCAAGCACACAGGAATAGATTTAAATATGCAAAAACAGATGCTTACAAAATAGGTATTACTTTACCCCATATTTCTGCCACTCTGTTTTGGGCAAAACCCACCGCATCCACATGGCATTGCCATTGCCAAGATCGCGGGGCCGGGTGTCGATGTGATGCGCCCCAAGCTTCGCGGTGGCCTTCTGCGAACGGATATTCGATGGGTCGATGTGAAACCAGACCTCATCCCGGTCCTGAAACGCATGGTTCAGCATCAGAGTCTTCACAGCCCCATTGCTGGTCCCGCCCCAATGATCCCGCACAAGGAAACTATAGCCGATCGCGATCCCGCCGGGCGTCTCGGGTGGCTCGTAGTATCTTGAACACCCAACAACCCGACCACCTGTTTCACGAATTGTGACGGTGCCCCCTGCCCCCAACAAGAAATCGAAATACGGACGAAACACCGCTTTTTCGTGCCGAGTCTTCGCCGGATGCCCGGCCCAGATCAAAGGGTCACTGGCGGCTGCATAAAGGGGCCCGAAGTCGGTCTCGATCATGGGGGAGATCACAAACCCGCTGCCGCGCAATTCTGGGAGATGCATCAAGCCCTCCTCTCAGACCGAAATCTGTTCCGGCGGATTGTCCAGCAACCGACGCAGGCGTTGCATCGCGTCCTCGAACCTTTCAAGCGAAACATGTCCGTTCATGGCGATGCGTATTGCGTTGGGGGCACGCCCATCACGCAGCGCAAACTCGTCCGCCGAACGAAGCTGAATGCCCTCTCGCTCGGCTGCGCGGCTGAACGCGGCCGCTCGCCAGCCGGATGGCAGGTTCAGCCAGACAAAAGGCACCTCTGGTGCCCAATTCAGGTCAAATCCGCCCAGAGCATTCACGGCGATCCGAACGTATTCTCCCATTTTAGCTCTCACCTCCTGCGCAATCTGACGGGTTCGGGGATCGGTCAGAAGCAGACGCGTGAGTTCGGCCAAAGGTTGCGCCAGACCAAAATACCCATATTCGGCCGAGCGCCGCAGATCGACACTGCGATCCCGCGGCGCAATGGCAAAACCCACGCGCAAGGCCGGCGTCAATGTCTTCGAGATCGACGACACGTGCCAGCCTCGTTCCGGCGCAAGGGCTCGGTAGCTGGGCTCGCGCGCGTCACCCATGCGATAGCAGTCGTCCTCGATGATCTGCACATCGTACCGCCTGGCGATCTCGACCACTTCCTTGCGCCGTTCCAGCGGGGCATGTGTGCCTGTGGGGTTCTGCACCTCGGGTGAGACACACACAGCCTGCGCCGGGGTCTGCCTGAGGACATGTTCCATGGCGTTGGGATCAATACCCCACTTGTCCATCTTCACGCCCACGGTGTCGGCGCGCATCAACTCTCCGGCCCGGCGGAACCCGGCATAGGAAAGATCTTCGACCAAAACGACGGGCTTGGCACCTCGCAAAATCGTCTGGAACACAAGGCACAATCCGTTCTGTCCTCCATGAGTCAGAACGATATCGTCATGCGACAAGGGCCCGAGCGGTAAATCGGATAACCATTCAACCACGGCCTGTCGCATCGGCTTATAGGCGTCGCGGGTCGGATAGTTCAGAAACAACCCGGGATCGGATTGCGCAACCTTCTGCAGACATTCCCGGATCAGCGTCACCTGCCCGACATCCGCCAGCCGAGGGCTGAACAGGCTGACATTGGCATTGTATTTGTCGTCCCGCAGATGAAGTTGTCGCGCCCAGACATCATCCAGTATCGGCGATTTCGGAGGGGCCACGAATGTACCACGCCCCACCTCGGCATTTAACAATCCCTCATCGGTCAGAATCGTGTAAGCGCGTGCTACGGTGCCTGGTGTAATTTGCAATCGATACGCCAGCTCACGCACTGGTGGCAGTTTTGTTCCAACCTCCAGCATTTTGTTATCAATGGCTTTTCGAATTGTCTCGGCCACCAATGTATATTTGGGACCTTTGGATTTCGGCAGTACGTCCGGCCAAATTGTATCCATTACAATTCTTCCTTTGATTTTGACACAATGTCGAATGTATCAAGCACATATACCGAACAACTCTACTTTGTGTCAATACAATTTGAAAGGATACCCAGATGACACGCGCAACGTACAACCCCGCCCTTCTGCTGCTGAACGACAGTCCCCGGCTGCCGTTGATTGCTGCTCTGGCCGTGCGGTTTGCGGCGACGGTCACGAAATGGGAACAACGTCGCCGCAGCAGAATTAACCTCGGCCGGCTTGATGACAGGTTGCTCCGTGATGTTGGCCTGACGCGCCATCAGGCCGGAACGGAAAGCAGCCGCTATTTCTGGATGAGTTAAGAAATCCCCAGTCCCTTTTGGGACCTCTTCCTGGCCGGGGTTCGCCCCGGCCCTTTTTTATCCTGCTGCCGCCGCAGCTGAACCTTCGGGCGGTATCGAATAGGTCATACTGGCCCGCGCGACCGGTTTGTCAGATCCCTCGGAATAGATCAGGACATCACCGATTGCCAACGTGCGCCCCAGTTTCAAAAGGCGACATTGGGCGATCATATCGGCATTTCCTTTCGGTTTGCGCAGAAAGTCCATAGAACTGCTGGTGGTCACCGCCAGCGACTTGCGCCCCTTTCGGGCGAGCACCATCGCATATACGCACACATCAGCCAGACCAAACATCGACGGACCCGAAACAGTGCCGCCCGGACGCAAATGCCGATCCTGGACCAACAGTCGCATGGTGATCGCGTCTTCGGACAGCGCTTCGACCACAAAGTCTTTGTGCACCTGCGGGAAGACCTGTTTCAGGTAGTCCGTCAGCTCTTGCTTGTTCAGGGCCAATGACATGCTTCCCCTCCGTTATCTGCCGCATTAGAGTTGGCCCGGATTCAGGCTGGAGGACAAGATGGGAATTCTGGAACGTAGCGACACAGGTGCCATTGCGCGCCTGACGATGAATGCCCCCGACCGGCTGAACGCCCTGAGCGACGAGATGATTGCCGCGCTGCAGGCGGAACTTGATGCACTGCGCGAGGACCGCTCGATCCGGGTGGTGATCCTGTCCGGCGCAGGCAAGGCCTTTTGCGCAGGGCATGATTTGAAGCAGATGACACAGGGCCGCCAATCGGAAGATGGCGGCAAGGCGTATTTTCGCGACCTGTTTGACCGCTGCGCCAACATGATGATGTCGATCCAAAGCCTGCCGCAGCCGGTGATTGCCCAACCCCACGGGATTGCGACTGCCGCAGGGTGCCAATTGGTCGCCACCTGCGATCTGGCGGTTGCGGCTGAAGGCACGCGGTTCGGGGTGAACGGCGTCAATATCGGCCTGTTCTGTTCAACCCCCATGGTCGCGCTCAGCCGCAACATCCCACGCAAACAAGCGTTCGAAATGTTGACGACCGGAGATTTCATCGATGCCAACCGCGCGTCCGAGCTTGGCCTGGTCAACCGGGTTGTCCCGGAAATGTTGCTGGAACATGAGACAAACGCGCTGGCCGAAACGCTGTCGTCCAAGCTGGGAGCGGCGGTCAAAATCGGCAAGCATGCGTTTTATGAACAACTGCAAATGCCGTTGGATCAGGCCTATGCCTATACCGCCGAGGTAATGACACAGAATATGTTGGACCGTGATACCAAAGAAGGAATCTCGGCGTTTATCGAGAAACGGCCGCCAAATTGGCAGCAATAAAGCAATTATTTTAAGTAAATATGACCACTGTTCGCATTTTTGGACTTTTCAAAAGGGCGACACTGTGGCAATGGTGAGTCAAGGCTAAGGCCTTGTGGATACTTTTGGGTCGCCGTAGGCGGAAGGTCCCTCCTGACTGGTTTCTCTCACCAGTCGCGACATTCCCGCAGCGGCGACCCCAAGACCTCCCTCCTCGAACTTCATTGAAACCCCTGTTGCGATAGGCGTGTGACTGCCCTATGTGGCAGCCCATGACTGAGATTTTGCATATCGTGGGCGGCGGCATGGCCGGGTCCGAAGCCGCTTGGCAGGCAGCCGAAATGGGCGTGGACGTTGTGATCCACGAAATGCGTCCCAAAGTGGGCACTTTTGCGCATCAGACCGGCAATCTGGCCGAGATGGTGTGTTCCAATTCCTTTCGCTCGGATGATGATGAACAAAATGCCGTTGGCCTGCTGCATTGGGAAATGCGCGCCGCGAATGGCTTGATCATGGGCACCGCCGATGCGCATCGTCTGCCCGCGGGCGGCGCGCTGGCGGTTGATCGCGATCCCTTTGCCGAAACCGTCACCGCCAGGCTGCGCAACCATCCGCGCGTGTCTGTCACGGACGAGGAAGTCACCTCGCTGCCCGATACCGGACACTGGATATTTGCCACGGGCCCGCTGACCTCAGCCGCCTTGGGGGCCTCTATCCGGTCCGAGACGGGTGCCGATGCTCTGGCCTTTTTCGACGCAATTGCCCCGATCGTCTATGCTGACAGCATCGACATGAGCCAGGCCTGGATGCAGTCCCGCTATGACAAGGGCGAAACCGAACAAGAGCGCACGGCATACCTGAACTGCCCGATGGATCGCGACCAGTACGAGGCTTTTATCGACGCATTGCTGGCGGCTGACAAAACCGAGTTTCACGAAGGTGAAACCGCCGGGTATTTCGATGGCTGTCTGCCAATTGAGGTTATGGCCGAACGCGGCCGGGAAACTCTGCGCCACGGACCGATGAAGCCGGTCGGCCTGACAAACCCGCACCAGCCGGATGTCAAGCCTCATGCGGTTGTGCAACTGCGTCGCGACAATGCGCTTGGAACCTTGTTCAACATCGTGGGTTTTCAGACCAAGATGAAATACGGGGCGCAGACGGATGTGTTTCGGATGATACCGGGGCTTGAGACTGCCAGCTTTGCCCGTCTCGGCGGCATTCATCGCAACACCTTCATCAACTCGCCCACCCTGCTGGATGCACAAATGCGGTTGAAGTCGCGCCCCAATATCCGCTTTGCCGGTCAGATCACCGGTGTCGAAGGTTATGTGGAAAGCGCCGCGATGGGTCTGTTGGCCGGGCGTATGGCAGCAGCCGAGATTCTGGGGTCTCCGCTGCCCGACATTCCGCAAGACAGCGCCATGGGCGCCCTGATCCACCACATCACCGATGGTGCCGAGGCCAAGACTTTTCAGCCCATGAACGTGAATTTCGGACTGTTTCGTCCGGTTGATGGCCTGAAAGGTGGACGTCGAGGCCGCAAAGACCGCTACAAGGCCTACACAGATCGTGCCAAATCCGCATGGACGGCCTGGCTCTCGCATTGCTGACTGGACGGCACATGCGTGCTGGGCCTAACATGCATCCATGACCAAAAAGTTCCTGAAAGACACATACGGGTTGGACACGCCGCAAGACACGCGGGATCATTATCAGAACTGGGCCGCATCCTACGATGACGAAGTCGGCGAGAATGGCTATGCCACTCCAGGTCGCGTGGCCTCGGCCCTCAGGTCCTTTATCACCGATGACCAGATTCCGGTTTTGGACTACGGATGCGGCACCGGTCTGTCCGGGTTGGCGCTGCATCAGGCCGGGTTTCGCGTGATCGATGGCATGGACCCCACGCCGAAAATGCTTGAGGCCGCAGATGCCAAAGGTGTCTACCGAAAACTCATCAGTTTCGAGATCACCGATCCAGACCCGCTTCAGGCTCACACGTACACGGTAATTGTGGCAACCGGTGTCATTGGCGCGGGCGCAGCCCCGCCAGAAACCTTCGACTTGTTGATGAACGCTTTGCCCAAAGGTGGCCATCTCGCCTTTTCCTTCAACGATCACACACTCGCTGAACGGGCCTACACATGCCGCCTGAACGATTGGCTGGATATGGGGCACGCGCGACTGCTGTTTCGGGAATATGGCCCCCATCTGCCTGGGCTCGACATGAAATCTGTCGTGTATGTTGTAGAAAAAGCGTGACGTTCATCACCCGGTTCGCGCCTTCACCCACAGGGCCGCTTCACCTTGGACATGCCTATTCCGCGCTTCTGGCGCATGATATGGCGCAGGCCAATGCCGGCCAGATACTGCTGCGGATCGAGGATATAGACCAATCCCGATCCCGCCGACACTGGGAAACCCAAATCCATGACGATCTGGCGTGGCTCGGTCTGACATGGCCCGAACCGGTGATGCGACAATCCGGCAGGCTCACTCGATACCGGCAAGCCCTGGACAAGCTGATCACTAAGGGTCTGGTCTATCCCTGCTCATGCAGCCGCTCGGATATCGAGGCCGCAGCCAGCGCCCCGCAAGAAGGTGTGCCCCAATTTGGTCCGGACGGTCGTATCTACCAGGGAACCTGCCGGCAACGCCCCATGACGGATGCGCGCGCGCAAGACGTGCTACGGCTCAACATGCAAAAAGCCATGGATGTAACCCGACTTGTTCAGTTTCAGGAAACCGGGCCGAAACATCAGGGAACGCACCCCCTCACCGCCAACGACCTCCTGACGTCCGTCGGTGACATAATTCTTGTGCGCCGCAACATGGGCAGTTCCTATCACCTGTCTGTCGTGGTCGACGACGCGGATCAGCGGATCACCCATGTCATCCGCGGAGAAGACCTGTTCGAAGCGACCCGAATCCACGTCCTGCTGCAACATCTGCTTGAACTGCCCACTCCCACATATCACCATCACCGCCTGATACGGGACGACACAGGCAAACGTCTCGCCAAGCGTGACGATGCGCGCGCCATCGCACTCTACCGAGACCAGGGCAACACCCCGCAACAGATCAGAGCCATGCTCGGTCTCTGACCCGGTCTTCATCTTTTCAAAAATACTCTCGCCGAAGGCATGACGCCGCAGGCGGCATTCACGCCATCGGAGGCATCAACTCGGTTTCGGCCCCATCCCGTATCGCCGTGTAAAAACAGCTCCGCCGGTTGGTATGACATGCAGGCCCGGTCTGACGCACCAGAACCAACAGGCAATCGCGATCACAATCGACACGAAAATCCACCAATTCCTGCACATGTCCCGAGCTTTCGCCCTTGACCCAAAATGCCTGCCGCGAGCGGGACCAATAGGTGACCCGTCCCGTTTCCAGGGTCCGCTGGACGGCTTTGGCATTCATCCAGGCCATCATCAGGACCTCGCCGGTCCCTTCTTCCTGCGCGATGGCCGGGATGAGCCCGGCCTCGTTGAACTTCAAGCTCGACACATCAAACGCCACAGTTGCCGACATGTTAAAAACCTTTTGCATCCCCGAGTCAGGCTACTATGTATGGGGAACCTGCAAAGAGGGAAAGCCATGAGCGGCGAAACCGATCTGATCAAGCTCTATTCCGGCCGCATTCTTGCGCTCGCGGCGGACATCCCGCATCTGGAGCGTCTGGAAAACCCGGATGCGACCGTGAAAAAACGCGCTCCGCTTTGCGGCTCGACCGTGGCTGTCGACGTCAAGGTAGAGGACGGGAAGATCTCGGCATTCGGGCAGGATGTGAAAGCTTGCGCGCTGGGTCAGGCCTCGGCTTCGGTTGTAGGCGGTGCCGTCATAGGCGTCACACGGGCGCAGGTTGAAACCGCTCGCGATCAGTTGTCCGCCATGCTCAAGAAAGACGGCCCCGCCCCGGACGCGCCGTTTGACGGGCTCGAAGTTCTAATGCCCGCGCGCGACTACAAGAACCGTCACGCATCAATCTTGCTGGCACTGGACGCAACCGCCGAGGCGATGGAACAGGCAGAGCAGGCCGATTGCGCCTGATGGTGTTTTTCAGCGTTCCGGTCTAGGCTCCTTACAATTAAGGGAGCTTTAGTTTGAATAATCTTTTGGAACATTTTGTTACGCTTTGGGTGGTTATCGACCCCATCGGCACCATTCCGGTGTTCATTGCCGTGACAGCCGGTGTCGAGGCCGCGGCGCGCCGGCGTACCGCATTGTTGGCCGCTCTTATCAGTGCCGGTGTTCTTATGTTCTTTTTGGTGTTTGGCCAGCTTCTCATCGAGGCTTTGGACATCGGCCTCAATTCGTTTCAGGTGGCAGGCGGTATCATCCTGTTCCTTTTTGCGCTCACCATGATTTTTGGCGAAAGCAAACAGGATGTCGAGGCTCGAGAGGCGGAAGAGGATCAGGCCGACAAAATGCATCAGCACAATCCGGCGATATTTCCATTGGCTGTGCCGTCCTTGGCATCGCCCGGCGCCATGCTGGCCATCGTCATACTGACCGACAACAATCGCTACAGCGCGGCAGATCAGGGGATCACTGCTTTGGTCATGCTCAGCGTGATCGCCATTGCCTTTGTCCTGATGCTGTTGGCCGAGCCCATCATTCGCTGGATCGGCCATTCCGGCGCGGCCATCATTAGCCGCGTCATGGGCATGATTCTGGCTTCGGTTGCCGTGAATTCCGTACTCTCTGCATTGCTCGAGATATTCAGAACCGGGCAGCTATAAAAAAGCCGCCGCACCTTCCGGGCGGAAAGGGCGGCGGCAGGTCATGCGTGTCTCGCGTGGGGTCCAGAGAACCGCGCGGGGCCGAGGCTGGCCCCTTCAAAGGGTATGGGACAGGCAGGTCACCCTTGTCATATGGGGACGACAAACACGGGTCATCGGCACGAGATCGCAGGCAGAAAGGGTCAGAATCCGGTTGGCAGGTGAAGGGCAACCACCAGCATGACAACCAGGGAAACCGCACCGATCGCATCTTGCAGGATGGTTGATTGCGAACGGCTGAACGCGGTCTTTATCTGGGTCAGCATGGTCTCACCTCCGGTCGGGATTTAACTCTTTGTTGACCTTTTGTTCTCATATTTTTCCGAGTCGGTAAAGAACTTTATGAGAACATTTGTGAACTTTCTGAAAAATCAAGCTTAACCCACTGAAATCAAACGGATCGCTTGATCCTGTTTCATCAGCCACAAAAGAACGCGCACGGCGCGACCCCTGTCGGACGTCAGTTTCGGGTCCGCAGACAGCAGCGCCCGGGCATCCGACTGCGCAACCGCCATCAGGCCGGTCTGCCGTTCCAGATCGGCAATCCGGAATTTCGGCAATCCGGATTGCGCGGTCCCGATCAGGTCCCCGGCGCCGCGCATTTGCAGATCGGTTTCGGCGATCCTGAACCCGTCTTCTGTTTCACGTAGAACCTCCAACCGCCTGCGACCACCTTCGCTGAGCGGAGACTGATACATAAGTAAACAGGTGGAAGCGTCCGCGCCACGCCCGACACGGCCCCGTAGCTGATGCAATTGGGCAAGCCCGAAAATCTCAGCCCGTTCAATCACCATGATTGTGGCGTTCGGTACATTGACGCCGACCTCGATCACAGTCGTGGCAACCAGAGCCTTGGTGCGCCCGCTCTGAAATGCCGCCATCGCGGCATCTTTTTCAATCGGAGGCATCTGCCCATGCACCAGCCCAACAACGTCATCCCCAAGCACAGCCCGCAGTCTTTTGAACCGCTCTTCTGCGGCGGTCAGATCCGAGACCTCGGATTCGTCCACCAAAGGGCACACCCAGTAACACTGTTTGCCTTCATCAATGGCCCGGCGCAGATGCGAGACCACGTCGTCCATGCGCTGCGTGCTGACAATTGCCGTTTTGATCGGTTTACGCCCCGGTGGTTTTTCATCCAGAACCGAAACGTCCATGTCGCCGTATTGCGCCAAGGCCAGACTGCGTGGAATCGGAGTAGCAGTCATGACCAGCACATCCGCCCCCTGCCCCTTCTCTGACAGCTCCATACGCTGCCGAACGCCAAACCGGTGCTGTTCGTCTGCGATCGCCAACCGCAGGCCGTGAAATTCCACGTCGCTTTGAAAAACCGCGTGGGTGCCGACCAGAATGTGAATGTCGCCGCGTTTCAAGGCCTCCAGTTTGGCCTGTCGTTCTGCCCCTTTGTCGCGCCCGGTCAAAATCTCCAACACAACTCCGGCCTCTTCGGCCAGCGGGCGCAAGCCTTCAAGATGCTGGCGAGCGAGGATTTCCGTGGGGGCCATCATGACGCCCTGCCCCCCGGCCTCGACGGCAACCAGCAGCGCCATGAATGCCACCAGAGTCTTCCCGGCGCCCACATCGCCCTGCAGCAACCGGTTCATGCGCGCGTCGGACGCCATGTCTGCTGAAATTTCAGCAATCGCGCGCGACTGCGCTTTTGTCGGCCGATAAGGCAGGCTGGCCAGTACCTTGGATTGCAGCGCGCCAGTTGAGACGCTTATAATGCCACGCGCCTTTCGTTCTCGCTGCCGCGCCAGAGCCAGGGTCAATTGATGCGCCAGCAACTCGTCATATGCCAGCCGCTCGCGGGCGGGCGCGAATGGCGCCACATCATCGGCCCCCTGCGGTGCGTGCGCTGCGTGAACCGCGTCATGCCATGCGGGCCACTCTTGTTGGGCCACCTGTGCAGGGTCGGCCCATTCCGCCAGTTCGGGCGCACAGGCCAGGGCGCTGCGCGCCGCCTTGAACGCGGTTTTCTGCGTGACGCCCTGTGTCAAATGATAAACCGGCTCAAACTCGGGCAACGCGCCGGCCTGATCCACGGGCACCATATGGTCCGGGTGCACCATTTGGGCCATGCCATCGAACAGCTCAAGCTTGCCGGATACAACGCGGCGCGCGCCCTCGGGCAGAACCTTTTTCAAGTAATCGCCCCGAGCATGGAAAAACACCAACTGAAAATCCGTCTGGTTATCCTCGACATGCACACGATACGCCCCGCCCTTGGTGCGCGGAGGTCGGTGCGGACCGATGGTAACTTCAACGGTTATCGTGGATGGTAGGTCCGCGCCTTGAATCGTGTCACGCCGCCTGCGATCTATCACAGCGTAGGGCAAGGCGAACAGCACATCACGCGGTGCCTCGATCCCCAATTGGCCCATAAGTTGCGCCGTTTTTGGACCTATGCCATCCAGTGTCTCCAGCCGGGCAAACAGGGGAAACAGTTCTTCGGGGCGACCGCTCATGCATCCCCGATCAGCTGCAACCAGCCATCTTCGTCCAACGTTTCGATCCCAAGATCCGCAGCTTTCTTTGCCTTGGAACCCGCGCCCGGCCCTGCAACCAGAAGGTCGGTCTTCTGACTGACCGAGCCTGAAACCTTGGCCCCCAATGCCTCGGCCCGCGCCTTGGCCTCAGCCCGCGTCATCTTTTCCAACGTCCCGGTGAACACAACCGTTTTCCCCGCAACAGGGCTTTCCGATGCCGGGGCCTCGGGCGGAACAATCGTAAGATGCGCGCGCAGATCATCGAATGCCTTACGCTCATCTCTATTGGCGAAAGCGTCCGAGAGAGACAGGCCCAAGGTCGCCCCGATACCGTCTATGCCAATCAGTTCTGCCCAGGCGGTCACAGCAGATTCCGGCAGGTCGTATGTTTTGGTTTTGGCAAAGCGGGCCTCTTTGATGTTCGCCCGCCGGCCTTCACTGGCGGCGGCGGCACGTTCTTGCTCTTCAGCCTGATCTGCCTCTCGCTGTGCCAAAGCGGCGGGGCGCGCGGCATCTATCGCCTGCGCCATCGTGTCCCAATCGCGGTAAAACAGCGCCAAATCGCGCGCGCCAACCTCTCCGACATGTCGGATGCCCAGGGCAAACAATACACGTGCAAAGGCAATGGTGCGTTTGTCGTCGATGGCTGCAAACAGGTTGGCGGCAGAGGTATCTCCCCAACCGTCACGGTTCTTCAGGCGCGATATGCTCTGAGCGTCACGCGCTTGCAGCGTGAAGATGTCCGCAGGCGTGTTGATCGGCAGCACCGGGTCACCGTGGAACATTTCGATCTGCTTGGCCCCGAGACCTTCGATATCAAACGCCTTGCGCGACACGAAATGTTTCAGTTTTTCCACGGCCTGCGCCGGGCAGATCAATCCACCTGTGCATCGCCGCACGGCGTCTCCGTCTTCGCGGATGGCGGCACTGCCACATTCGGGACATACGGTCGGGAACAGATAAGGCTGCGCGTCATCCGGGCGCTTCGACAGGTTCACATCCGAGATCTTTGGGATCACGTCACCAGCGCGATAGACCTGAACCCAATCACCGATCCGAATATCCTTGCCGTCGCGAATGGTTCCACCTTTCGCATCCCGTCCTGCAACGTAATCCTCGTTATGCAAAGTGGCGTTGGACACCACGACGCCGCCCACGGTCACCGGGTGCAACCGTGCAACAGGGCTGAGCGCCCCGGTGCGTCCAACCTGAATGTCAATCGCCTCGAGCCGCGTCCACGCCAGTTCCGCCGGGAATTTGTGCGCGATGGCCCATCGCGGTGTCGTCGAGCGGAACCCGAGCCGAGCCTGCAACCCCAGATCGTCGACCTTGTATACCACGCCATCGATGTCATAACCCAACGTGGCGCGTTGTGCCTCGATCCTGCGATAGTGCTCCAGCATGTCGCCGGTTGAGCCACATTGGCGGGTCAGCGGATTGACCTGAAATCCGAATCTCTGCAAGCGGTCGATGGCGCCTGACTGGGTTTCCGCCAAAGGCGCTGACACCTCACCCCATGCATAGGCAAAAAAGCGCAAGGGGCGCGATTTGGTGATTTCGGCGTCCAGTTGCCGCAACGATCCCGCCGCCGCGTTTCGCGGGTTTGCAAAGACTTTTCCGCCCGCCTCAGCCTGTCGGGCATTCAGCGCATCAAAATCCTGATGCGACATGTAAACTTCGCCCCGAACCTCGAGGATGGCCGGAGCATCCGGGATCTGCTGGGGAATATCCGAGACGGTTCGCGCATTTGCCGTGACATTCTCGCCCACTTCGCCATCGCCGCGGGTGGCCGCCTTAACAAGCTGGCCATTTTCATAGCGCAGAGACAAGGACAAGCCGTCAATCTTGGGCTCTGCTGTAAAAGACAGCGGCTCCGCCTCGGGCAGGCCCAGGTACTTTCGGATGGAACGATCGAAATCCGCGACGTCGGCATCGTCAAACGCGTTGCCCAGCGACATCATGCGCACGGCATGCGTGACTTTGGAAAACCCGTCCGCCGGCCGCGCACCCACTTGATCCGAGGGGCTGTCTGTACGTTTCAAGCCGGGAAAGCGGGCCTCGATTGCCGCGTTTCGTTGCTTGAGCCTATCATAAGCCGCGTCCGAAATTTCGGGGCTGTCGTCGCGGTGGTAGAACTGATTGGCACGCTGCAGCGCGACGGCCAAACGCGCCAGTTCTTGCCGCGCTTGATCTTCGCTCAACTCTGATACCGGGATGGTGTCGCTCATGGCCTCGCCCTGTCACGTCTTCTTGGACCTCAGTGATAGGGCGAGGCCATGGCAAGGTCCAGTAGTGTGCTGAGCCGTGAGTGTGGGTGCCGCCCTGGACCAGCGACGGCAGATTACGTGATGGATCAGGCGCTGACGGCCATTCGCGTTTCATCCATGGTGTTGGACTGTGGATCGCGCAGGACATATCCGCGGCCCCAGACAGTTTCGATGTAATTCTCACCATTTGTTGCGTTGCTGAGCTTCTTGCGCAGCTTGCAAATAAAGACGTCGATGATTTTCAGCTCCGGCTCATCCATGCCGCCGTACAGATGGTTCAGAAACATCTCTTTCGTCAGGGTGGTTCCCTTGCGCAGGCTCAGAAGTTCGAGCATCTGGTATTCCTTGCCGGTCAAATGCACTGTCTTGCCTTCGACTTCCACGGTCTTTGCATCCAGGTTCACCGCAATGCGGCCGGTATGGATCACAGATTGGGAATGCCCCTTGGAACGCCTAATGATCGCATGGATGCGGGCCACCAGCTCTTCTCGGTGGAACGGTTTGGTCAGATAATCATCCGCCCCGAACCCAAAACCTTTGATCTTGCTTTCCGTGTCATCCGCACCCGACAGGATCAGGATCGGTGTTTCTACCCTGGCAATGCGCAACTGCCGCAACACCTCGTGCCCGTTCATGTCCGGCAGGTTCAGGTCCAGCAGGATCAGGTCGTAATCATACAGCTTTGCCAGATCGATCCCTTCTTCACCAAGGTCTGTTGCATAGACATTCAGATTGGCATGCGTCAGCATCAGTTCGATACTTTTGGACGTTGTTGGATCGTCTTCGACAAGAAGGATGCGCATTCTACTGCTCCAATTTTTTCCGAGTCAAAATTCTCTGTCCAACCCGAGCCTGATCAAAAATGGTTAATCTGACGTTACCGTTGAATCATTTATTCACTTTCATCTTTAAGTTGTCGATATTTTTTTAGTGTGGTGACCTTCAAAGCGTCCACACCGTGTTCCGCAACCGCTGCGACCCAGCTGTTGAATTCCTCATCGCTGATGCCATAGCGCTTTTTGGCATCAGATAATGAGATGAGCCCATACAACACCCCCCGGACGACAATGACCTTGCGCGAGGCCACCCAGCGGCTTGTATCCGGCGACGGCAGATCGGCGCGGGTCAGAACCGACCCATCCGGCAAAGTGACTGATCTTGGCCCCTCAACTTTGTGCAAATACATCTTTCCGGCCCTTTTCTTGCTGCGACAAAGTTGAGCGCAGTGTACTTAACGTCGTGTGAAACCGCCCCTTGAGAGTGTCTAAGATTTTCCTATATTCTGCCGGTCTTCTTTAACCCTGACTGGAATCACTATGGCTCTGGATGCCGACGCTCCCCTGAACTCGCTTGGCTTTGCCAAACCGCCCTCGGAAACGCGGGTGGTGGTTGCCATGTCCGGCGGTGTCGACAGCTCGGTCGTGGCGGCCTATCTGGCCGATCAGGGCTATGACGTGGTGGGCGTGACGCTGCAGCTTTATGACCACGGTGCGGCGCTGGCCAAGAAAGGCGCGTGCTGCGCGGGGATCGATATCCATGATGCGCGGCGTGTGGCCGAGGAACGTGGATTTCCGCATTACGTTCTCGACTATGAAAACATCTTCAAAGACGCGGTGATTGACGAATTCGCCGATAGCTATCTGGCGGGCGCAACCCCGGTGCCCTGCATTCGCTGCAATGAACGGGTGAAGTTCAAGGACCTGCTGGAAACGGCCAAGGACCTTGAGGCCGATTGTATGGCGACCGGGCATTACATCCAACGCAAAATGGGCCCCAACGGCCCCGAGCTGCACAGCGCCGAGGATGCCAATCGCGACCAGTCCTATTTCCTGTTCTCGACCACGCCCGAGCAGTTGGATTACCTGCGCTTTCCTCTGGGCCACCTGCCCTCGAAAGACGCCACGCGCGAGATGGCGGCGCAATACGGGTTGGCTGTGGCAGACAAGCCTGACAGTCAGGACATCTGTTTTGTGCCCAACGGCAACTATGCCAGCGTCATCGAAAAGCTGCGCCCCGGAGCTGCTGAACCGGGTGAGATCGTTCATGCCGATGGCCGCGTGTTGGCGCAGCATGACGGTGTGATCCATTACACGATTGGCCAACGGCGCGGGCTGGGCATCGGCGGCCTCAGCGAGCCGCTCTATGTGGTCAAGCTGGACGTGGACAAGAAACAGGTTGTCGTCGGCCCGAAAGAGATGCTGGCCACCCGGACCGTTCCGGTGCGCGAGATCAACTGGCTGGGCGACGCACCATTTACCTCGCAAACCGAATGGCACGTTTCGGTCAAGGTCCGCTCAACCCGCCCCCCGCGTGAGGCGATCATTAGGCCCTTATCTGATACCACGGCCGAGGTGGAATTGTTCACCCCCGAAGAAGGGATTTCCCCGGGTCAGGCTTGCGTGTTCTACGAAACCGGCGGCAGCCGCATCTTTGGCGGCGGCTGGATCTGGCGAGGGTACTAGGCCGAAACCGGCTCGACCTCGGTTTCGATCTGGATTTGCAGCGCGTCGTTGAAACGGTTGAAGGCCCCGGTCAGGGTAATGCGCCACGTCAGTTCGACAATCTGGGCATCGCTGAACCATTCGCGCAGGTCCGAGACCTCGGCATCCCGCATCCGACCTGACCGTGTCGTCACCGCCTCGGCATAGCGCACCACCGCTTTGTCGCAGGCATCCAGTTCAGGGTGATCCTCAACATCCGGCAGGCGTGCTGCACCTTCAGCGCTGAGCCCCGTCACGGTCAGCCAGGGCGTATGGTGTGAGACGCAGTAGTCGCAGGCATTCAGTTTGGACACTGTCACCATCGCCAATTCCAGCGCCCGCCGAGGCAGGTTGTCTTGCGCCCGCAAGGTCGTCAGCATGCCCGTCACATGTTCCAGCACCGGCGGGCAATGGGCCGCGACCCGAGACCAATTGTCGAACGAACCATAATCAGCCAATGCCGCGTGCGCGGCGCGGGCCGTATCCGTCATTTCTTCGTCGTTCAGGGGTGGGATTCGGGTCATCGGCAATCTCCTTCGCGACAAACATACCCATGCGTACTGGCGTGCAACAGGTAGGTCTGGATCACAACACGTCCGTGGGTGAGTTGAACAGGATGTAAAGCCCAACACAGACCATGATATAGGGTGCGATCCGATCCATCCGGGCCACCTTCGGACCAAGGCTTTTCGCCCGGGGTGCCCCCCATGACGCCACCGCAACCAATACAATCGCGGCCAAGGTGGCCCCGGTCAAGGCGGCAAGGCGGAATGTCGGTGTCGAATCGGCCAGCAACGGGGTCATAACGGCAAAGCTGTCCACGGACAGGCTGAGAAACAGGGTCACGACCGAGCTTACGGCCCCTTTGGAACTCACCTCTTCCGCCTCGGTCTGGCGAAACTGTCGCCAGATTCCGCGCAGACCAAAGAGCAGGGGCACAAGGCCTAAGTAACCAATCCATTGTGGGATACCGCTTTGGTCCAACCCGACCGCGACGGTCATGGCAAGCGACAGAACAATCGCCTGCGCAATGGCGAAACCCGCTATGGTGCGGCGTCGGTCCATGATCAGGATCAGGCCAAGCAAGACGGCCAAGTTGTCGAGGTTGGTCGAAATCATCGCAACCCCGGCGGAAAAGGCAAAGACGAAAAGGTCAAACATGCTGCTGCGGCATCCGTTCCAGAACCGCACGTGCCGCGCGCAGACCGGGCGCTTCTCCACCGCGCCCCAACAGGTTCATCGTCTGGGTCATGGCCTGTTTTTGTGCATCCGGCGTTGCCGCGACTTGCTTGAGGGCCTGTGCAATCTTGTCTGGCTGACACGCCTCCAGCAGGCATTCAGGAACCGCCCGCGTGTCCGATACCAGATTGACCAGTGTCACCGTGTCCAGCTTGACCATGCGTTTGGCGATCCGGGTGGTTAGCCAGTTCAGGTTATACGCAATCACCATCGGTGTGGCCTGCGCCGCCAGTTCCAGCGAAACCGTCCCCGACGCGGCCAGTGCCAGTTCGGCCCCGGCAAAGGCCGCGCGTTTTTGCGCCTGCGCCTGATCCTGAGGCAGCGATTGCGGGTCAACGACAACGGGCTGCCCCGGCCAGTCCTTTACAAGCGCGGTCATCGCTTCGGCCAGATGCGCAACAGTGGGAACCACGACGCGCGTGTCGGAGCGGTCCTGCAGAAACACCCGTAAAGCCTCGCCGAAAATTGGGGCCAGACGGTCCACCTCGCCCCGGCGAGATCCGGGTAAGGCCAGAACATAAGGGGCGTCGTTCAGGCCGTTCTCGGTGCGAAAACGGGCGATCTCCTGTTCCGTAGCAATGGGCTCATTGACGACCGGGTGCCCGACGAAATCGCACTCCATCCCGGCGCTTTCCATATAGGGCGGCTCGAACGGCAGCAACGCAAGTACGTGATCTATCACTTTTGCCATCTTGTCGGCCCGACCCGGTCGCCAGGCCCAGACGCTCGGGGCCACATAATGTACGGTGCGGATCGTACTGGAGGCCTTGACCAGCCGCGCCACGCGCAGCGAGAAATCGGGGCTGTCAATGGTGATCAGAACGTCAGGTTGCGTGTTCAGCACCGCCTGCGCCGTTTCATTGATCCGGCGTTTTAGATGAAAGAACTTCGGCAGAACCTCGACCAGCCCCATCACGCTGAGCTCGCTCATCGGGAAGCGGCTGACCAGTCCTTGCGCCTGCATCAAAGGCCCACCGACACCGTCCAGTTCGATCTCGGGCACCAGGGTCTTCAACCCTTCGATCAGTGCGCCGCCCAGCCGGTCGCCCGAGGGTTCACCCGCGACCAGAAAGACGCGCATCAGACCGCGCGCTCGCGAACCTGCAGGAACAGGCCCAGCCGATCACACTCTTCGACCACGCGGTCGCGGTGCAAAACGATGACGCCGCCCTTTTCAATCACGATGCCAGCCAAACCTGCGGCGACAGCGGCACTGACCGTGTCCGGCCCGATGGCGGGCATGTCGGCGCGCCGGTCCTGTTCGGGCTTGGGGCCTTTGAACAGGATACCGCCGCCAGCGTCCGGGCGCTGGGTCAGAGATTGCAGCATCCAGGCGGTGCCGAAAATGCCCTCGACGGCCAGCGCCTGTCCTTTCGAGACAACGCAAGCCTGTCCGATATCCGCAGCGCCCATGGCGCGCAGGATACCCGCTGCCTTGTCTGCATCGCGCAAATCCGCCTCACTGGGTTGAGCCTGTGTCAGACACCCCAGTGGTGGCAAAAGATCGGGCGCGATCTCGTGCGCCGCGCGTACCGTCAGCCCGGCCTGTTCCAGAATTCCGATCACAGCGCGCAGGGCCCCGTCATCGCCGGACATCATGGCCTTTTGGATCACCGGCACCAGCGGCAGGGTCGCCGCATCGATGCGAGACGGATCAACCACCGGACGACGCACTGCGCCTGCCATGCAAATCTGGGTGACACCGCGCGCCTGCAGGTCGGCAATGAAACTGCCCAGATGTTCCAGCGGGAACACGATGTCGGGCTTTAGACTGTCGGGCTCGAACCCCTCGAGCGCGCAGATCAGCGGAGGTTCCGTTAGCTGGGCCACTACCGCGTCCGGTAGCGCTCCGGTGCCTGCGATCAGGGCCAGCATGGGGTTATTTCCTCGGGGTCAGGAAAGAGCGGTCGGTCTCGCCCGTCACGAACTCGACGATATGGCGGACATAGTCGCTGTTGGCATCCTCACCCAGGCGTTTTGCACGGTCCATGAAGGTGCCATCGCCATCGGTCAACTCGCGAAACGCTGCCCGCAAAGCGGAGATATCCTCGCGCGCGACACCGCGCCGTTTGAGACCCACGAGGTTCAACCCATCCAGTTCACCTCGCGGAGCCTGCACCAGCCCGTAAGGAATGACATCATTTGCAACCATGGTCAGCGCACCGATAATGGCCCCGCGCCCGACACGCACCCATTGGTGCAGACCCGAGATACCGCCGACGATCACGTCATCTTCTATGATACAATGACCCGCCGCACCGGCATGGTTCACCATGATCACGCGGTCCCCGATCTGGACGTCATGGGCGACATGCACACCAGCCATCAGCAGGCAATCATCGCCCAGAAGGGTGACTCCACCGCCGCCATCGGTTCCGGTATTGACCGTCACATGCTCGCGAATGCGGTTGCGCTTGCCGATTTCAAGACGGGTGTTCTCGCCACCGAATTTCAGATCCTGCGGGATCTCTCCGATGACCGAGAAATTGAAGATCACAGTGTCATCCCCGACACTTGTATTCCCGGTCACAACAACATGAGACTTCAATTCAACCCGATCCGCCAGACGAACCTGCGACCCGACATAGCAGAACGGACCGATCACACAGTCTTGCCCGATCTGTGCCCCGTCTTCGATGATTGCACTGGCGTGGATATTGCTCATGTTGTCTTTTCCATGTCCCAATCGACATAGGCCGAGAATTCAGCCTCGGCGGCCACCTCGCCTTCCACCGTGGCCCGGCCGGCGAATTTGAAAATCTTGCCGCCCTTTTTCCCGCGCACAGTTTCAACATGCATCTCAAGCACGTCGCCCGGGATCACCTTGCGGCGGAATTTGCACTTGTCGATATTCATGAAATAGATCAACAACTCGCTGTCGATCACATCCATGCCCACCCCCAGCATAACACCTGCGGTCTGCGCCATCGCTTCGACAATGGTGACGCCCGGCATGATTGGTGTGCCCGGGAAATGGCCCTGAAAATGTGGCTCGTTCATGGTGACATTCTTGATACCCACAGCTGACTGGTAGCCTGCGATATCAACCACCTTGTCGACCAGAAGAAACGGATAGCGGTGCGGCAGAATGCGCTGAATCAGCTGAATGTCGGCGCTTTTTGTTTCCGTCGTCATAGTACAGATGTCCCGTTTTGGATGTCTCGTTTCCGCGTGGTTAGCAATACCGTCACGCAAGGGCAAGCCAAGCTAGTTTTCCTCTTTACGTTCCAAAGAGGCACCATCCCCGATCGCCGCATTGATGCGCGCGATTGCGGCATCCGTAATGTCAGAGGCGTCCGAACTGAGAATCACGTTCGAACGTTCAATGACGATCGAGGCCCGGTATTCTCGCAGCAGGTCTATCAGGATGGGCTGGGCCATCTCGAAAAACCGAACCCGCGCCTCCTCTCCACGCCGCGCCAATGCGTCCAGCTTGGCCCGCTGTCCTTCGCGATGAGATTGCACCTTGGTATCAAAATCCTCGGCCAAGGGGCGAAACTCTTCCGGGGTCAGCGTCGCGCGCTGTTCTGTCAGTTCTTTCTCTTCCTTGCTGAGCTCGGCGACGATGCGTTCGTTTTCTTGCGCCAGCAAGGCGCTTTCGGCGTCGATCTCGTCAAAGACACGTTGACCAAAGGCCGAGCCAGCAAACAAGCGTTCACTGGACATTGTCAGGACGTCTGATTGCGGGATGCCCAATTGCTGCGCATGCCCGACGGCTGCGAACGTCACGAGCCCAAACACCAACAGGGCCCGCGACAGGCCCTGCCAAAATGCTGATCCGACACCGATCATTCGCGATCAGAACCGCGCCTGAACGGTCAGGTCAAAGTTCCGCTCTTCGTCGAAGTCTTCTTTCTTGATGGCTTGCGAGAAGTTGAAGCGCAGAGGCCCAAATGGTGTGGTCCACAAGATCGACACCCCGATGACATGGCGGACCGAGCCGTCAGCGCCTACGATATTGGCGCCTGCGGTGTTCACGTCATCAATGTCGTACAGGTTCCCGACGTCATAGAACACACCGCCGCGCAAGCCCAGTTCTTCGGGAAGACCCAGCGGGAAGTCCGATTCGAACCGAGCCACCCAGTAGTAGTTGCCACCGATGGCGTCGTCCTGACCGTTTGACAGGTCGCGCGGGCCGATACCGGCCGGTTCAAAGCCGCGGAATGTGCTGGGTCCCAGAACAAAACGGTCGATGGTCCGGCTGAAATCGTCGCCGCGCCAGCGGAATGCGCCCAGCTCCAGCGTGGCTCTCAGCACAACTTCTTCGTTCAGAACACGTTGCTGCGCGATGGCACGGGCCGTCGATCTCAGATATTCATTGTCGCCGCCCAAACCTGCTGCGTCCAAACCAACCTCGAACAACACACCTGCGTTCGGGTTCAGACCACCCAGACGGCTGTCATAGGTGTAGGACACGCCAATCGAGCTCGTGTTTCGCTCGCCCTGCGCAATCTCGGACGCAATGACCGCGCCGTTCGCTTCATTCGCTTGAGATGTCATCTCACTACGGTCGTAGTTATAGCGCAGGCTCAGCGATGACAGCTCACCAATCGCGTAGGTCAGCGACGGGCTAAAGAACAAACGCTCGGAGTCGAAGCTGGCAAAGCTGGAGTTCGTCGTTTCCAGACCCAGCCCCAGATCAAACCGCAGCCTACGCCCCAGCAGGAATGGTTCGGTAAATGTCAGGACATATTGCTCGGAGTCCTGCGCGGTCGAGATCGAGAGGCCCACATTCTGACCCCGTCCCAGAAAGTTGGATTCGTTCAGCCCGATCGCAATCCCGAACCCGTCCGCAGCCGAAAAGCTGCCTCCGAGGCTGAGCGAGCCGGTCGGTTGTTCCTCGACGTCCACATCGACAATAACCTGGCTTGGGCTAGAGCCCTCGCGGGTCTCAACATCGGCTGTGGCGAAGAACCCAAGGGCGCGGATGCGTTCTGCGCTCTGCCGGATTTCACGCGGGTTGAAGGGGTCACCTTCGACCGTGTCGAACTGGCGGCGGATTACGCGGTCCAGCGTGGTGGTGTTACCCTCGATATCGATGCGTTCTACAAAAATCCGGGGACCTTTGGTCAGAACAAATTCAACATCCAGCGTCAGATCGCGTGCATTACGCGTCACACGGGGCTCGACCCGCAGAAAATCCACGCCCTGTTTGATACCCAGACGCTCCATCCGCGCGATAGAGTTGTCGACCAGCGTCGGGCTGTAGATCACGCCCGGTTTGATCTTGAGCGCTTCCTGATAGATCGCGGCATCGACGCCGGGAATCTCGCTGACCGTGCTGATCTGACCAAACGAGAACTGCTGCCCTTCAGTGATATTCATGACCAGGAAAAAGGCGTCGCGTTCCCGGGTGAATTCAACATTTGTGCTGTTGACCCGGAAATCGACATAACCCCGCGACAGGTAGAAATCGCGGATCACCTGCTGGTCAAATTCGATCCGGTCGGCGATGAATGTATCGCTGCGGATGAACGTCCGCAGAATATTGGCCTGTTTGGTCTGCAGAATGCGGCGCAGGCGGCGGTCCGAATAGGCGCGGTTCCCGACAAAGCTGACACGCTCAACTTCGATCGTCGTGCCCTCGGCAACTTCGAACACAAGATCGACCCTGTTGTCGTTGCGCCGAATGATACGCGGAATAACCGTCGCCGAGACGCGCCCCTGCGACGAATAAATCTGAGCGATCAGATCAGCGTCCGCTTCGGCTGCTTGCGGGGTATAGACACGGCGCGTTTCAGACGAAATCGCATCAAGCAGAACGTCGTCTTTGACGCGGCGGTTCCCTTCGATGCTGATCCGGTTGATGGTCGGGTATTCCTCGACCTCGATCACGAGGGTTGAGCCCCGTGGCGTCAGTTCGACTGTTTCAAAAACACCACTGTCAAGCAATCGCTGAAAAGCGTCGTTGAGCTGCCCGGCTGTCACCGTTTGCCCGGGTTCGATTCCCGTACGGGCAATGATGGTCGAGGTCTCGATCCTTCGGTTGCCCTCAACCTCGAAGGCATTGACCGTGAAATTCTGAGCCCGTGCCGGCTGCGGCAAAGCCAATAAAATCAATGCGAAAAACAGAACGAAAAGCGATAGTGCCTGCCACAAAATGTTGTTTTGCGGCACCTGTGCGCCGCAGAATGTGCCCGAGCCTCTGCTGTCAGTCATTTTTTTCTCTACCCAGAAATTATAGGACTTTATGAGGTCAGTAGCGGGATTAACCGGTCTTGTCAAAAGACCAAATGCAAGAGCGGCCCATTGGACCGCTCAGAGAAAAAACATCATGTGAGAGAGAATCAGAGACCGACGAGGTAGCCCCCGACAGCCAGTGCCAGAGCCGTTACTCCAAAGCTAAGAATAACGTCCCAGTTCAAGACGAACAGAACGCTGAAGCTCCGGTAGGATTTTTGCAGTGCTTTTGCCATCGACACGTTTTCCGAATGCTAGTCTTGATCTGAAGGTACACATCAAATGAGGCAATTTTACGTCCGAACCATGTAATCCGCGCCATATTCAGCAGAACAGGTCATTACTGACTGCAAACAGCATCAGCGACAGGATCATCGTGATCCCGATCCCCATCAAAATGCGCAGCGCCTTGTCGCTGGGCGGTTTTCCGGCGACAGCTTCGTAGGCATAAAACACCAGATGCCCGCCATCCAGCGCCGGGATGGGAAACAGGTTCAGCAATCCCACCGCAGTTGACAGCACCGCAATGAAGAAAATGAAGTTCTGAGCGCCCTGGCTGGCCATCGCTCCGGATGTTTCGGCAATGCCGATCGGGCCGGATATGTTGCAAGTGCTGATGGCGCCCGTGATCATATGCCACATGCCCGACAACGAGCCGTCAATGATGCGAATAGTCTGTTCAACCCCGCCAGTCATCGACGACCACAGCCCGGCCGGAACGGTCGCAGGTTCCAACATCATGCCGCCCACGATCCCGATCCGCCAATGGGTCACGAACCCTCCGTCGGCCTGAGGCTCGTCGGTGCGCCGCGGGGCCAAAGCGAATTCCAACTCGGCCCCGTCGCGCCAGACATCCAGCAGCAACGCCCTCCCGTCCGAGCTTTCGACTTTTTCCTTAAGCTGCGCGAAGGCAAAGATCGGATCACCATCCACGGCGGTGATGACATCACCCGGTCTCAATTGGATATCCATCGCTGCACTGCGTGGTGCAACCTGTTGGATCAAAGGCGGAAAGAGCCACGGCGCTGACACGACCAAAGTCTCACCATCGCGGATGACAGTATATTCCAGTTCAGGCTGCACAGGCAAAGCCGAGGTAAATTCGCCCCACGTTTTCGAGTTGTCGATATCTGGCGTCTCGACACCCTCAATGGCGACAATCTCATCCCCGTCGCGCAGTTCCTGGACGGTGCCGGGCAACGGGCTGAGCGAGCCGACGGTCAAAGGTTCGCGCGACACCCCCTGAGACCAGAAAATCAGCCCAAACACCAGAATGGACATGATAAAGTTAAAGACCGGACCTGCTGCAACAGTCGCTGCGCGTGCCCAAAGCGGGGCGCCATGCATTGTTTTGCGCAGCTCTTCCGGGTTTTGCTGAGCAATCTCGCCCATGGTGTCTTCGTCTTTGCCCGACGCAGCGTTGGCATCGCCCAGAAACTTGACGTAACCGCCAAAGGGCAACAGAGCGATCTGCCAGCGGGTGCCACGCTTGTCGATACGGCTCCATAACACAGGGCCAAAGCCGATCGAGAACACCTCGGCATGGATGCCGGACCAGCGGCCTACGATGTAGTGGCCATATTCATGTACGGCGACAATCGCCGACAAAGCGACCACAAATGCCGCAATCGTATACAGCAGATTGCCGAAGTTCGGGATCAAAGAGAAAATATCCAACGATTTTATCCTGCTCGTTCTAGTACGGCTTCATCGACCCACTTACGTGCCAGATGGTCCGTTTGCAGCACGTTATCAAGGGTCATCGGGGCATCAATAAGGCCATCTGAGGCCTCAAAACGCTCAAGTACAATCGAGACGGCGTCTGCCATGTCCGTGAACCGAATTCTCTGGGCAATGAACTGATCCAGTGCCCGCTCTTTCGCGGCATTGAACACCGCTCCTGCCAATCCACCGCGTCTCATGACCGTATCCGCCAGTCGCAAGGCGGGGTAACGCGCATCATCGGGGGTTTGAAACCGCAATTGACCAAGCTGGGCCAGATCCAGACGATTGACCGGCAGATCACGCCGATCCGGCCAGTTCAACGCATACCCGATGGCATGCCTCATGTCTGGTGCACCAAGATGGGCCATCAACGCACCATCGCGAAACCCGACCAGAGCGTGCACGATGGATTCCGGGTGAACCAGAACTTCGATTTGGTCAGGTGAGACACCAAAGAACTCTTTGGTTTCGATGACTTCCAGCGCTTTGTTGAACATAGACGCACTGTCAATCGTGATCCTTTGGCCCATGTTCCAGTTCGGATGGTTCGACGCCTGCTCGACCGTCGCACTGGCCAGCTTGCTCAGCGGCCAATCCCGGAACGCTCCACCGCTGGCAGTGATAATTATGCGTTCGACTGCGGCCCGGTCTTCGCCGGTCAGTGCCTGAAAGACAGCAGAATGCTCGCTGTCGACGGGCAAAAGACGCGCATTGTGTCGCGCTGCCGTCTGTATCACGAGGGGACCGGCACAAACCAGAGTTTCTTTATTGGCCAGAGCCAGCGTTGCACCCTGTTTCAAGGCCTCGAGCCCTGGCGCAAGTCCGGCAGAGCCGACGATGGCTGACATGACCCAATCGGCGGGCCGGGCGCCGGCCTCAATCAAAGCCGCCTGCCCTGCAGCTGCCTGAACACCTGACCCGGCCAGAGCGTCTTGCAGGTCGTCAAGCCGATCATCAAATGCGGTGATCGCAATATCAGCACGCAAACGGATCGCGTCATGAGCAAGCTGTTTGATATTCGCCCCACCGGTCAGCGCCACGACATCATAAGCATCAGGGTCTCGCGCGATCAGGTCGATGGTGTTCTGCCCGACCGACCCGGTTGCGCCAAAGATCGAAACTCTGCGCATTACATCCCTCCGGGCGAATAGAACTGCGCTGCGACCAGTACAAACAACGACGCCCCCATCATCCCGTCAAACCGATCCAGAAAACCGCCATGCCCGGGGATCAGGTTTGAGCTATCCTTCACGCCGAATTTGCGCTTGGTGGCGCTTTCGGCAATATCGCCCATTTGGCTGGCCATAGAGGCTAGGACCGAAATCAGGACAAACAGGATGCCATAACCGGTATAGGAGGCAAAGACCGCACCGACGACAGCTGCGGCAACCCATCCGCCCGCAGTACCTGACCATGTTTTCTTCGGACTGATCCGGGGCCAGAACTTTGGCCCGCCGATCGCCTTGCCGACAAAATACCCCGCCACATCCGTCGCCACCACGACCGAGATCAGCCAGACCATCCAGACAAAGCCCATATTCTCGCGGATCGAGATAAAGCCCAGACCGGCAGCTGCGATCCAAAGCGCAAATAGAATAAACGTCCCACGAGCCTGGCGAACCTGCCCTGCCCCAACCAAAGCCGGAGCGACGAGAAACGGAAAAGTCATCATTGGCGGCACGTGGTAGTTGAGCATAACGGCGACGGTCATAAGCATGGCCAGCTGTGTGGCGACCCCCCCGCGCTTCGGGTCGATCATCTTGACCAGTTCCCACGTCATCAAGCCACAGGCAATGGCGATGAAGGCTTCGAACCAAAGGCCGCCGAGCCAAACCTCGACCGCGCCGATCAGAACCAGAACCGCAGCCGACAACACCCGTGTGGTCAAATCAGACCATCGGCCATCGCTCATGCCAGAACCGCTCCAAACCGCCGCTCGCGGGCACCGAAATTCCGACACAGTCGCTCAAGCTCGGCGGCGGTGAAATCGGGCCACAGAGTATCGATGAATTCGTATTCGGAATAGGCAGACTGCCACAGAAGAAAGTTCGAGATGCGCGCCTCGCCGCTGGTGCGGATCACCAAATCCGGATCCGGCAGAACGCGGGTATCAAGGTATTTCGGCAGCGTTTCCTCGTCGACATCCTGAGGCCGCAACAAACCCGCCGCAACGTCCTGTGCCAGACGCTTGGTGGCGCGCGCAACCTCGTCCCGACCGCCATAGTTCAGGGCAACGGTCAGGTGGATCAGGTCATTATGTTTGGTTTCCTGCTCCAGCGTATCCATCAGTTCGATCAGCTTGGCATCGAGCCGCACACGATCCCCGATGAACCGGACCCGAACACCGTTTTCTTTTAGCGTCCGGGTCTCTTTGATGATGTAACGCTTGAACAGGCTCATCAAACCGGCAACTTCCACCTGCGTCCGCTTCCAGTTTTCGGTCGAAAACGCAAACACGGTCAGATATTTGATCCCCAGTCCCGGACAGGCCTCGACAACCTCGCGCACGCGGCGCGCGCCTGCGTGATGGCCAAACAGGCGGGGTCGGCCCCGCGCCTGTGCCCAGCGACCATTGCCGTCCATAATGATGGCAACGTGACGGGGTCCGAGCGCGTTGTTATCTTGGGGATTGTTGAGCATGTTGTGGGGTTAAACCTGCATAATTTCAGATTGTTTGGTCTCAAGTGCTTCGTCCACGACCTTGATCATCTGATCCGTTAGGTCCTGCACTTCGGACTCCCAGAATTTCTGGTCATCCTCGGACATGCCGTCCGCCTTGGCTTTCTTGATCTGGTCCATCCCGTCGCGCCGCACGTTGCGGATCGAGACCCGGGCGCTTTCGGCATATTGACCGGCGACCTTGCCCAGTTCACGCCGACGTTCTTCGTTCAGTTCGGGAATCGGCAACATGATGATTGTGCCATTCAGCTGAGGATTGATCCCCAGGCCACTTTCACGGATCGCCTTTTCCACTTTTCCGACCAATGACTTGTCCCAGACATTTACAGTAACCATGCGCGGTTCCGGCACGTTGACTGTGCCCACCTGGTTGATCGGTGTCATCGAACCATAGGCGTCCACCATGACTGGTTCCAGCATCGAGGCCGAGGCACGGCCCGTGCGCAAGGACGCAAATTCAGTCCTCAGGTTCGCCATCGCGCCGTCCATACGGCGTTTCAAATCGTCGGTGTCCAGTTCGAAATCGTCAGACATACTGCTCACTCCCGGTCTTCAAGTGCTAATTGGTTGGGTCTTACGCCATTGCACATGGGATGTATAGCAATCATGGGGGTGAATTGTGCCCTAAGCCAGAACTGTTTCCGGCATTTTTGTGAACTGTTCTAAAAAAACAAAAAATCCGGCCAGTCAGAATAACCAGCCGGACAATGGTGGTGTGACCGCGTCAGGCGTTCACGTCAACAACAACGCGCCCCTTGACCTGCCCTTTGAGAATATCGGCCCCGAGTTGTGGCAAATCCGACAACGTGGCTGGATGAACCATCGCCTCCAATTTATCCATCGGCAGGTCGGTCGCGATGCGGGACCACGCACGCACGCGGTTGTCATAGGGCTGCATCACACTGTCGATGCCCAGCAGATTCACTCCGCGCAGCAGGAAGGGAATGACCGTCGCCGGCAAAGCCGCACCGCCGGCCAGACCAACAGCAGCAACGGACGCGCCATATTTCATCTGTCCCAGCACACGGGCCAGCATCTCGCCGCCAACCGCATCCACGCACCCGGCCCAGGTTTCGCTTTCCAACGGGCGCTTGGTGGTCTCGTTCAGTTCCTCCCGCGGAACAATCGTCGTGGCTCCCAGAGATTTCAGGTATTCCCCGGTTTCCGGCCGTCCGGTGACTGCAGCGACCTCATATCCCAGATTCGCAAGAATAGCGGTTGCGACGGACCCCACCCCTCCGGCGGCGCCGGTGACCAGAACCGGCCCGTGCCCAGGCTCCAGACCGTGATCTTCAAGCGCCATAACGGCCAGCATGGCGGTAAACCCGGCCGTTCCAACAGCCATGGCCTGACGCGCAGACAACCCTTCTGGCAATGGAACAAGCCAATCGGCGCGGGCGTTCGCCTTCTGCGAATAACCGCCCCAATGCGCCTCTCCGACGCGCCAGCCGGTCAGCACCACCTTGTCACCAGCCTTGTACCGGTCATCAGAGGAGGCTTCGACGGTTCCGGCATAGTCAATCCCCGGAACATGTGGATAAGCGCGAACCAGCCCGCCCCCTTTCGGTGACATGCACAGCCCGTCCTTGTAATTCACTGTCGAGAACTCGACGGCAACGGTCACCTCACCTTGAGGCAGCGCGTCCAGCGAAAGCTGCCGGACCGACGCACCGGCCAGCCCGCTGTCTTCGTCTTTGTCCATAACCAGAGCATTGAACATGTTTGTTATCCTTTCGTTTTCCGGTGATCCGCCGCAGCGTTTCGCCTGATCAAATCCAAAAATGAGGCCGCACAACCGCGTCGCGCATGCCGACGGGTGTCTCAACTTCCAGCGCAGTCCCGGGGTCCCAATGGCTGAGCCGCAACATCCCGATAGACACGTTGGTTTCGTAATCGGGGGACCAGGCCGAAGATGTAACCTGCCCCACGCGCTTGCCATCGACGAAAACAGCCCAGGGCCGGTCACAGATCGGGACTGCATCGCCTTCGATCGAAATCGGACGAATTTGTTGCACCGGCCCTTCCTTGGCAACCCGCAACAACGCGTCCCGTCCGATACAACCGATGGCCGTATGAGTGTTGCAGAACTTGCCTAGGCCGCATTCATGCGGCGTGTTGTCGTCGGTCATGTCATTGCCATAGGACAGCAATCCACCTTCGATGCGCTCGATCAGGTTCGGGCATCCGGCGCGCACATTCAGGTCTTCGCCCGCTGCAAACAGAGCATTCCACAGCGGCATGCCGATATCGCTGCCCTCGACATAAATCTCAAAGCCGCCTTGTTTGGAGTAGCCCGAGCGTGCAACCGCCAGATCACGGCCCTCAAACTGGAACATGTCGAACTTGAAAAAGCGGATATCCCGCACGCGGTCGCCAAAGACCCGTGACATCAACTCATCCGCCTTGGGGCCCTGAACTGCCAGCGGAGAGACGTCCGGTTCATCCACCAGAACGTCCAGACGATATCCGTTGGCCAACCCTTTGACCCAATAAAGCAAATCGCTATCCGCAATCGAAACCCACCACCGATCCTCGGACAGCTTAACCGCCACAGGATCGTTCAGCATGCCGCCAGTTTCATCGACAATCGGGACGTAATAGCACTGTCCGGGCAACATGCCGCGCAAGTCGCGCGGAGTCAGCATCTGCATCAGCCGCGCCGCATCCGGTCCGCGCAGTTCGACCTGCCGCTCGCACGAGACGTCCCAGACCTGAACATGTTGCTTCAGGTGACGGTAGTCATCGACCACGCTTTCAAACACGGTCGGCAGCAGCATCCGGTTGTAAACCGTGTATGCCTTGACCCCTGCGGCCTCGACACCTTCGGAAAACGGTGTTCTGCGCAGTCGACGAGATACGGAAATCTGAGCCACCTAGACCTCCTGAGGTAGAAAAACCAGATCACTGACCGGCGCGGCCGAGCCTGATTGCGTCAGCATTTGATGCAACTGGCCGCGATGATGGGTTTGATGGTTGAACATATGGATTACGCATTGCGCGTAATCCCTTGTCACATCAGCTTCTTTCGCTGCTGAATACCACGTGAAATCACCTGTCAAAGGCGCGGTACCCAGGCTGTTTGCCCAGTCGGCAATTCGCTGGTCGATCTGGTCGCGCAATGGCAACCATTCGGACAGATCAGCACAAAGACCAGTGCTTTCAGGTATTCCGCCTCCCGGTCCTGCACCTTTGTCAAGACGGGATATCCAAATCCAATCCCCCCACAGAAGGTGGTTCGCCGTTCCCATGATCGAGCCAAAAAAGGCTCCCTGATCGCGGGTGAGCACCTCTGCAGGCAACGCAGACAGAAAGCCCTTCAACTGGCTGTTCTGCCAGATATTATAGCGGGCCATTTGCCGAACATATGCCCCGGTTATCATCATTTGGGTCCGTGCCAGTCGATCGGGCAGATCTCGGCCGACTTGCCGCCGAAATCCCAGACGCGGCCATAATCGCGCACTTTGGATTTTGTACCTCGCGCAACGATAATATCCGGACCCATCCAGTATTTCGAGTTCGACACCATCACCGGATGCTCGGGGTCTTTCCCTGCCAGCATCTCGATCTCGCCCTGAATTTTGCGGCCAATGGCGATCCGGCGCTTGTTGCCATCGCGTTCGATCTGAACAGGGGCACGCTCGGCGCCGATAATGTCGCTGACCAGCATAGTGAACAGCCCCGTCGTGCCTCCGGCCTGTCCGCTGAAGATTTGCAGCAGGCCATTATAGGCCTTACCGCTGGCGCGCTCGTCCACATAGGCCGCGACTTTCCACTGGCCTTCCCCCATACGGCCTGGGATGTCGACCAGAAGACCCACGTTCAGACCCGACAGGTCTTCGCCCTCAAAGTGACCCTCGTCGATGATGATCCCCATCCACGCGTGGCAATGCCCCTCGGTCGGAGGATGCGCACCAAGCGAAACGACACATGGGCAAAACACATCGCACGAGCAATTGAGGATCAGCTCACCCTTGACGGCCCAATCTGTCGGGCTCATCTCGCGCCGCTTGGGGTTGGGCATACGACTGTCGATACGTTGACTGATCGGTAACCGGTCGGCATCTGGTTTTCTGTTTTTAGCCATAAGGTTAACCTCCGTAGATAAAGGGATAGACGAACAGGCCAACGCCGCCTGCAATTAGAACGAAGCCCATTGGGCGCGTGATGACATGACCGATCTGGGGCAGCTTTTCGACCACCATGAACAGGGTCGCCAAACCCATCCACAACAGGCTCATGACACCGCCGACAAAGCCGAGCGCCATGAATCCCCAGCAGCAGCCGACACAAAATGCGCCAAGGCCAAGACCCATGCGAAGACCGCCGGTGAATCCCGTTTTCCAGTGACCTAAAAAATAGGTCATCGGAGCATGGCAGACGCCATGGCAGACCTCTTTCGCTCGGGAGAACTGAAAGGCACCGACGACAATTAGCAAACCGCTGGCAAAGGTCGTGGATTTCGCAATGCCCAGCATGTCTACAACGCCGCCAAACAACAGCATCAGCTGCACCCCGGTGATCAGTGCGGCGAACCCGACCCAGACAATGAAATACCCGGTTAACACGCCGATCCAACCGGCGCGCGCCCCATTGGCGCTGCGGATCAGATCGTCATAGCTGCGCAAGGTCGGCACCAGTGTCGGCAGCATCATTGCTGCCATCATGATCGCCCACATCCAGAACAACGGTCCAAATTCTGCCATGGGCATATACATGTCCATGCGCGGATCCATCGCGGCCATGGCCTGCCCCATAGGGCCCGGGCGTCCGATCCAGTCCAGATCCATGCTCTGGCTCATTGCGTACATCATCCACCACGCCCAAAGGATCGCAGCGTAAAATCCCAGCCACATGCCATTGCGTAGAACCGTGCGACTCACCTGCCCCTCCCGACTCAGAGCTTGCAATTCAAATGTCAGACTTTTAAATGTCAGACAAATAAAAAATCAACACCGCAGGCCCTTGCCTTGAAAATCGACCCCCAGAACCCGGCCGACCTGTCGGCCCAGATCGCTCAGGCCATTCGCGACGCCATCATCTCGGGCCGGCTGATAGTGGATGAGCGTTTGCCGTCGGAAACTGAGCTGTCAGAGCAGTTTCAGGTGTCGCGCCCTACAGTGCGCGAAGCTCTTAAACGCCTTGCTGCGCAATCATTGATCCGAACGCAACGCGGTGCAACCGGGGGCGCTTTTGTCAATCGTCTGAGTTTCGAAGACGCCTATTCGCAACAGATCACAACCTCGACCCTGTTGCTGTCGATGAATGCGGTCAGTTTCGATACCGCCTGCGAGGCGCGTTATGCGTTGGAACGCGCCTGCGCCCCGATGTCAGCTCAGCGCCGCACCGCGGATCATTTGGCCACAATGCGGGCCGAGATCTTCCGGCAATCCCAGCCGGGCCTGACGGATGAGGCATTCTGCGCGTCAGACGTGGCCTTTCACCGGGCTTTGGTCGATGGCGCGGGCAATCCGGTTCTGTCCTATCAACTGGCAGGTGCGGTCGAGGCCATGCAACCGCTGATGAACATGATCACGTTTACCGAACGGTCGCGGGAAGAAATCATCGCCTTGCATAATCAAATCGCTGACGCGCTGGACGCGCAGGATGCGGCAACGGTTGACGAAAAACTCGTGGCATTGGAAGGATACACCCGCCAACTGGCGCAAAATGTGGCCGAGAGCCGTCGCAAACGTGGATAATGCGCCCTTTTCAACAGGCTGGAACGGGTTAACTGTGTTCAATGCAATCCGAGTGAGAACCGAATGACCACGACCCTGAACGTTATCGCTGCGCTTCTGACAATCGGCTTTGGCCTGTTCGGATTTCTCGCCCCGGCCTGGACCGCAACATCACTGGATCTGGCCCCGACAGACAGCACCATGGGCCTCAGCGAAATGCGCGCCTCGGTCGGCGGCTTGTTTGTCATCACCGGGATCGCTGTGCTGTGGCTGAACGCGCCGATGGCCTATGCGATGTTGGGCGTGGTTTATCTGGGCGCCGCCTCGGGGCGCTTTCTGTCGGTCATTCTGGATAATCCACCCTTTGCCAAGGCGATGGTTTTTGGTGGAATCGAATTGGTTCTGGCGATCTGGCTGATTGCCGCTAACATGAACCGCGCCACGTAGAATATTGTTAACCCAGTAACTTATTCAGTGTATTCCGCGTTTGCATCCCTGCCGATCCTCACCTATATACAAAGGGTCCTTCGGGACTATGGACATAAACGCGCTCGTAATAAGCGGATCGGACCCGGGGGCGGTACCCGGCGGCTCCACCAACCATCCTTCGTTTGGGGATTTCGGGGCCGAAACAGGATCGACGAACGTCTAAAGGGGTTAGCTTTGTCTCGGCTGTCTGCCACCGTTACCGGCGAAAATAGTACAATTGCAAACGACAATCGTGCTCCGGTTGCAGTTGCTGCGTAAGCAGTAACAAGACCGAAACTTAAGCCCTTGCGCCTAGCCGCGTAAGGCGGGGTTCGCAGGTACCTGGCAACAGAAACCTGCATTTTTCCGATTATGTCTGCTTTTTGTTGTCTTGCTCAGGCAAAATTCAGAGTTTGTTCATTTCTATCGGTCACCTTCAGGTCGAAAGACAGGAGGGCCAAGATGACGAATTCCGACAGGCTGCGGGCGTGGTATTCCGAGGTTTGGGAAAAAGGGAACACGGACGCGATTGACGACTATTTCGCTCCGGACACATTAGCCGAGGGGCTGATCCCGGAAATGCAGGTCGGCGCGGATGACTTTCGCGATCTGGTCATGGCGTTTCGGCATGTTCTTGGCAAGATCACCGTGGAACTCCCCAAGGTGATCGAGCATGGGGATTGGGTTTCCGGCATCCTGCATGTTCGCACGTTCCGTGCTGACAATGGTGCGCCTCTGGAAGTCTCGGGTCAGGTCATGGCCCGTTTTCAAGGCGACAAGATGGTCGAGGCATATAACCAGTTCGATTTCGTATCTCTGTTCGAACAGTTGGGTCAGTTTCCGCAAGACACGTTACCGATATGTATGACCGGGCAACGTCTGGATTGGGCCTGACCTTGCCGCAAGCTTGACCGCACAGCCCTGCCACGTTAGCAAAATCCCCAAGGGGTTAGCTTGCGAACACCCCACCAAACGGCAGCTCAAGTTCGCATGGATCCGATTTGATAAGGAGACATGCTGTGGCTGCCCCAAAAGCGATTACCACGAAACAACACATGCGTTTGGTCGAATCGCCGCATGCGCCGGTTCTGATCGACAGGGATGCCGATGTCGAAGTTGCGGTCGACCCTTTACTGATCTTCGATGCGCCGCTCTGCATGGCGGAAATCATCCGCGCAGCGCGTAACAACCGGTACCATCTGTTGCCAGAAGCAGTTGGTTTGGGGGCGGTATCTATGCGTCGGTATTGTCGAGTCCTCGACGATCACCAACGGCCAAAGGCAGGTATGTCGCTTTGTGATGCATTGTTTCGACGGACCTGCGACGGGTTCGGGGAAGGTCACGCATGACCCCGCCCTCGCTACGCGAACTGTTCCGGGTTTTCGGCCGGATCGGCCTGTTATCCTTCGGCGGTCCTGCCGCTCAGATTTCGCTGATGCATCAGGAACTCGTTGAACACCGCTCTTGGTTGGACGAGCAAACTTTCCTGAGGGCATTATCCCTGTGCATGTTGCTGCCCGGACCTGAAGCCATGCAACTCGCCACCTATGCGGGTTGGCGTTTGCGTGGTGTCCGAGGCGGTATGATCGCCGGTTGCCTGTTCATCCTTCCCGGTGCGCTGATCATCGCGGTTCTGGCCGTCGCCTATGCCTTTTTCGGAGCGCTTCCGCTGGTGCAGGCCGGATTTCTCGGGGTCAAAGCCACGGTGATCATCATCGTTTTGCAAGCCTTGCGGAACCTGTCACGCAAGGCAATGACCGAACGGTCACATCGTCTGATCGCCGGTCTGGCATTCTTTGCAATTTTTGCGCTTAACCTACCCTTTCCGCTGATTATCCTTGTGGCGGTTATTTGGGGCTATTTCTGCACGGCTGAAAACGTCGGCGCCGTCGACACTTCCCCTCAGCCTCTGTCGTACCCTCTGCGCACGGCCTCGGTTTGGTTGGTTTTGTGGCTTGCTCCACTGTTTGCCTTGCAGGTTTGGGGGCATGACTTGCTGAGCGATTTGGGATGGTTCTTTGCGCGTCTGGCCGTGGTCACCTTCGGCGGCGCATATGCGGTTCTGGCCTATATGACACAAACCGTGGTCGAGACATATAACTGGATCAGCACCGATCAGATGATCGATGCGCTTGGGCTGGCCGAAACAACCCCCGGCCCGTTGATTCTGGTCACCCAGTTCGTTGCCATGCTCAGCGGGCAGATTGCGGGTGGAACGTCGCTGGCTATTGCTGCTGGCATTGTGGCCCTTTGGGCGACATTTGTACCGTGTTTCTTGTGGATTTTCCTCGCTGGACCGTTCCTCGACCAAATCTCGGCGCGACCGCGCCTGAGCGCGGCGATGCGGGGCATCACGGCTGCGGTCGTCGGCGTGATTCTCAACCTTTCGGTGTGGTTCGGATTGAATGTCCTGTTTGCCAATATATCGAACCGCACCTTCGGACCGGTCACTCTTCCAGTCCCTGACGTTATGACATTGGACCTGTCAGCGCTGATTTTAACAGTTCTGGCAGGGGCGTTGATTTTTCAGCTCAATTTCGGCTTGGCCAAGACATTGGCGATCATGGTTCTTGCCGGGATGGGGATGCAATTTTTGTGATCAATACTGTTTCAACCAGCCTTTCGTTTCCGACCGAATCCCTTATGCTGAACGCGACCACTTTCGAGGATTGATAATGTCGCAAGACATCGACTACGGGAATCTGATGCACTCGGCGATGCGCAGTCTGATTCAGACTGTGCTGACGGATGTGGCGGAAAAGGGCCTGCCCGGGGCACATCATTTCTTTATTACTTTCGACACCCGGTACGAAGGCGTCGAACTGGCCGATTGGCTGCGTGATCGTTACCCGGACGAAATGACAATAGTCATGCAGCACTGGTTCGAAAACCTTGAGGTCGGCGATGACGGCTTCGCCATCACGCTGAATTTCGGCGACGCGCCCGAGCCGCTTTACATCCCCTATCTGGCGATCAAGACATTTGTCGACCCGTCAGTAGAATTCGGTTTGCGATTTGAAAGCCCCGATGACGAGGATGAGGCTGACCACTTCCCTGAAGAGTCGATCGAAGTCGAAGCCGAGGACGAACCTCAGCATGACGCAGACGTGGTCTCGCTGGACAGTTTCCGCAAGTAAGTCGCGCTCAGTAAACAAACGCCTCAGCGTTTTTCGAGAAATGTCTCAACCGAGCGCGATTTGACCCCATCGCGAAACCGCGAGAAGGACAGGTTCAGGCCGCCTTCGGTCAAGGTGCGGTCGAATTGCTGCAACTCGTACCCCCCCGTTTCCGAGATGAAAAGAGAGAATACTGTCAGGGTCTTGCCGTCGATTCGGCCCCAGACAAAGGGTTCCCCCTTCATCGGGTCCAGCGGCACTTCGTGACCGAAAACATTGCGCTTCATTGCAGCGGAATAGACGTCCGGGCGGTCTGACACTTGAAAATCGACCGAGTACTTCTCGTCTTTGACACGGCCATCCGGCTTGTAGGTCGTCGTCGTCCAACTGATGTTGAAGCCACCTTTTACCTCGTGAATCGACACGCTCATGTCGCGCGGCGTGGCGGTGCCATCGGTGTCCACCACCTCGGCTGAGCCGACATAATCCCCGACGAAGGGCTCGATGCTGGCCGCATGCGCCTGATTGGCCCAGGCGGCCACCCAAAATGTGATTGCAACGGCGCAGTACGCAGCGTGCAAAGGCATATCAAAAAGTCTTACACGCATCAGAGCCTCCGTTGATGTCTGATCTCTATCTTAAACCTAGTGCGGTCGGGTACAATGGCACTGTTTTCGCTAACGTGTATTATTTGCAGGTTCGTGCCGTCTATACCTTTGAAAGGTCCGGGTTTATGGTGCGCGCAACTGGCCGATTGCGCTACGGCTCTGCTGTGGTAAACGGCATGCAATTGCATACCAGACGGAGTGACCGATGTCCCAGACCCGCACCGAATCCGACAGCTTTGGCCCGCTTGAGGTGCCTGCCGACAAATACTGGGGCGCGCAGACCCAGCGTTCGATCATGAACTTTCCCATCGGCTGGGAAAAGCAGCCGGTTGCGATTGTTCGCGCGCTGGGCGTGATCAAGAAAGCCTGCGCGATGGAGAATAAATCGATCGGCAAGCTGGATGCCAAAATTGCGGATGCCGTCATTCAGGCCGCAGGGGAAGTCATTGATGGCAAGTTCGATGACAATTTCCCTCTGGTTGTCTGGCAGACCGGTTCGGGCACGCAGTCGAACATGAACTCGAACGAGGTCATTGCGAACCGCGCAATCGAAATTCTGGGCGGCGTGATCGGATCAAAGGACCCGGTACATCCGAACGATCACTGCAATATGGGCCAGTCTTCGAACGATACATTCCCCACCGCGATGCATATCGCCACAGCGATGAGCGTACGCGATGTTCTGATGCCGGGTCTGGAAAAACTGGCCTCTGGTCTTGAGCAGAAGGCAAAGGAATTCGCAGGCATCATCAAGATCGGGCGCACGCATACTCAGGATGCGACCCCGCTGACGCTCGAGCAGGAATTTGGGGGATACGCACACCAGATTCGTCAGGGCATCGCCCGGGTCGAGGCCGCCATGCCCGGAATTTACGAGTTGGCACAAGGCGGTACAGCTGTCGGCACCGGTTTGAACACGCATAATGGATGGGACACCGCCGTGGCCGCGAATATGGCCGAGATTACCGGCCTGCCCTTCGTCACTGCGCCCAACAAGTTCGAGGCTTTGGCCGCGCATGACGCCATGGTCTTCTTGTCGGGCGCGCTGGCGACCGTCGCAGGGTCCTGCTACAAGATCGCCAACGATATCCGCTTTCTCGGGTCCGGTCCCCGGTCCGGTCTGGGAGAGTTGGTGTTGCCGGAAAATGAACCGGGCTCGTCCATCATGCCGGGCAAGGTCAACCCCACACAAGCCGAGGCGCTGACTCAGGTGGCCGCGCATGTGATGGGCAATGATGCGGCGATCAAGTTTGCCGGTTCACAGGGCCATTTCCAACTGAACGTCTACAACCCGATGATGTCTTACAATTTGCTGCAATCCATTCAATTGCTGGGCGATGCAGCCGACAGCTTTACCGAACGGATGCTGCTGGGCATTCAGGCGAATGAACCGCGCATCGACAAGCTGATGAAAGAATCGTTGATGCTGGTCACCGCACTGGCCCCGACAATCGGCTATGACAACGCGACAAAGGTTGCAAAAACGGCGCATAAAAACGGCACCACCCTCAAGGAAGAGGCGATTGCGCTGGGCTTTGTCGATGCCGAGACCTTTGACGCGGTTGTGCGTCCGGATCAGATGATCGGCCCGAAAGACTGATGGGCAAGCCGATTAACCTCAACCGGTATCGCAAGGAAAAAGCGCGGGCTGAAAAGAAGGCCCGCGCGGATCAGAACGCTGTTAAGTTCGGTCTGTCCAAATCTGAAAAAGAAATCGACCGACGGCTTCAGCAGAAACAACAGCGCAACCTCGACAATCATGAGTTGGATGAATGAGCGGACCTCCGGTCAAACGCTCATTGACTTTGCAGGGACACCGGACCTCGGTCTCGCTTGAGGATGAGTTCTGGTCGGCGTTCCGTGATATCGCCAGAGAAGAAAAATTACCCATCAATGTGTTGGCGGCGAAAATTGACGCACAGCGTGATCCCGAAACCGGTTTGGCCTCGGCCATTCGGGTCTTTATCCTGAACCGTTACCGAAACCCGGATTGATCCCCTTGCACGTTGTTCCCTCCGGCGGTTAAGCTTTTAGGAACAAAGAGAGTACACATGACCGATACTGTGACCGGTCCTGACGGACAACCGAGATGCTTTTGGTGTAACGCCGCGCCCGAGTTCTTTGAATACCACGATAAGGAATGGGGATATCCCGTTGCCGAGGATCAGAGGTTGTTCGAAAAGCTCTGTCTTGAGAGCTTTCAGTCGGGGCTCAGTTGGCGCACAATTCTAGCCAAGCGCGAAAACTTTAGAAAGGCGTTTTTCGGCTTTGATTTCAACAAGGTGGCGGACTTCTCTGATGTTGATATTCAACGGCTTCTCAACGATCCCGGTATCGTGCGTCACCGCGGCAAGATCGAAGCCGTGATCAACAATGCGCAGCGCGTGTTGGAGTTGATTGAGGCCGAAGGCTCTCTTGCCGCATATGTCTGGCGTTTTGAACCGGAAAACCCGCCCGAACCCCGGACCGTCTCGACTTCGGTCGAGTCGATCGCGATGTCCAAAGACCTGAAAAAACGAGGCTGGAAATTCGTCGGCCCAACAACGGTCTATGCGTTCATGCAGGCGATGGGCTTGGTTAATGACCACGCAAGAGATTGCGTGATGCGCGAAAAAGCGGCGCAACTGCGCCGCGATTTCACCAAGCCGGAATAGCCCCCGGTTTACACCGAAGCGCGATAAATCTTGTCGATATTGCTGCCCAACGCGCCGTTGAACACGTCATCGGATTGCTGCTTGGACAACCCTTCGGTCAACGCGCGCGAGAATGACGCGATCATTTTGGTGTTCTGATCCAGCAAATCACAGGCCTCGGCGGTCGAATACCCGCCCGACAACGCCACAACCCGGATAACGCGCGGATGGTCGGCCACGTCGTCATATAGGTTGGCCTGACTGGGCAGGGTCAGTTTCAGCATCACCTCTTGCCCTTCGGACAGTTGATCAAGGTTCTTGAGAAGCTCAGCCTTCAGGATATCTTCGGCCTCGACCTTGGTTTCCGAGTGTATGTTCACCTCGGGCTCGACAATTGGAACCATGCCGGCATCGGTCACCTCACGTGCAACATCGAATTGCTGTGCGACAACGGCGGCGATCCCTTTGGCGTTTGCCTCATGAATAACCGAGCGTTCCTTGGTGCCAAACACGCCCTCGGCATTCGCAAGGGTCTCGGCCAAGCCGGGAATTGGCTTCATCAATTGAACGCCGTCTGCCTGATCCTCAAGTCCTTTGTCGATCTTAAGAAATGGCACGATGCCTTTGACAGACCACAAAAAATCGGCAACCTTTCTGCCGTCAATCTCTTCTGCCAAAGTGCGTTCGAACAGGATCGCGCCTATTACCTTATCCTTGGTGAAATCGTCAGCCAGAATGATCCGGGCGCGCATTTTCTGAATTTCGTCGAACATTTCGGCGTCCGATGCGTAATCCGAAGCTTCCACACCGTACAAGGCCAGCGCTTTGGGGGTCGAGCCCCCGCTTTGGTCCAAGGCTGCGATGAATCCTGCACCGTTGGACATTTGCGCACGCTGTTCTGACTTGGACATAACCAATTCCCATTCAATATGATTCCGCTTTGAAAATCGCATACATCAAGGCGTGGTCGGATGGTAGCGTGTTAGCGCTCAACCACGCGCAACCAGATGCCGTCTTTTGATCGGACGGTCAGATGCGCGACCGGTACGGGCGTTCTGCCCTCGATTGTTTCGAACCTGAACCGACGCAAAAGCATCGACAGAATCAAGGGACCTTCGATCATTGCAAAGCCCGCACCGGTGCAGACACGCGATCCGGCCGAAAAGGGTATGAACGCCGTGCGTTGGCAGGTGCGACCGTTTTCGGTGGCCCAACGTCCCGGATCAAACGCATCCGGGTTGTCCCACAGACGCTCATGCCGGTGCAAGTGCCAGGGGCTGACTACGATCTGTGATCCTTTGGGGATATCTCTGTTACGGAACCGTTCAGGGCATGCCGCCTGACGTACCATCATGGGAACCGGCGGGTACAGGCGCAGAGCCTCCCGAAATACATCCCGGCTGTTATGCAGGCGCGAGGCTGACGAGAACGAAATCTCTCCAATAGCCTCTATCTCGGAAGCAATCTTATCCTGCCAGTCCGGATAAAGCGCCACAAGATACAGCGCCCACGCCAAAGCCGAAGCACTGGTTTCATGACCGGCCAGAAAGAAAATGGCAACCTGATCGACCATTTCCTGCGTGTCAAAAGCCCGGCCCGTTTCAGGATCGGTTGTGGTCATGATCTTGGTCGCCAGATCATCAGGTGCCAGACCCGAGGCAATGGCCGCCGCCCGGTCCGCTGTCAGGCCCTGAATCAACCCCCGGATATCGCGCGCGGTCCGGCGAGTTTTGCGGGAGTGAAACCGGGGTATCCAGCGCGGCATCGGAAGGAATGCGGCGAGATTCAGCAAAGGTTGCTCGCGCTGATAGTCCCTGAATTTCTCAAAGACCTGCGCTGCCACCTCATGCTCGATGGGAACCGAGAACAGGGTTCGGAAAATCACGTCCGCAGCCGCGTGGCTTGTGATTTCCTCGCATTCAATTGCGCCGCCAGCATGATTTCGCAGACGGTCCACGCAGGCCTCAGCCGCCGCGCGCATGGCGGGAAACGTATCCTTTAGCCGACCTCCTGCGAAGGCCGGGTCAATGATACGGCGCTGGCGTTCCCAGTCTTCTCCGTTCGTCAGAAAAACCGAATTCCCAAGCAGGGGGCGCAAGCCTTCGCTGATCCGGCTGGATTTCGGGAATGCTTTGGGGCGGGATTTGAGAACGGTTTCGACAAGTTCCGGCTGGTTGATCATGTAGGATCGGAAAAAGGGTGTCCGAAATTCGGCCATCCACGCCCGGTAAAGGCGCTGAGGTTGCGCCGAAAGCAGGTCACGCCGAAACAGCTTGAGATATTGCCACAGAGACACCTGGTCCGGTCGGGCCTCCGGTTTCGGCGGGGTCATGCCGTCACCGTCGTGTATTTCGATACTGATCTTTCTACGCGTGATTTTGACGGTGCGCGACCGGCGAAGCGTTGCCCAAGTGTCAACGGGCCCGCAGTTATCCGAAAATAGTCATACTCACCGGGCTTATCAAACGCGCAGAGATATTGGAAATGCAGGCGGAAAAACCGCCACCGCAAGCTGGTCCAGGTCTCTGGCGACAGGGTTTGCGTGAAGGCGGCGGACAGGACCAGCGGCCAGCGTTTCGCCGGGCCGGCCACGCCACTGACGGCCACCGGATCACATAGGGCAAAGGTGCAACCATCGCCCGGGGCGGAAACGTCGATCCACGTCAGCTGCTCGTGCTCCGACAGGTATTTCAAATCCGCGCGCAGTTTATGGGCATTGGGAAGAAAGGACATCATCGGCACCACCTGACCGAGCGTCAGGAACGACAGGGTTGGTCCCTGGTGCCTAGTGCTGCGCCGCCTTAAGAGATTTGCCATCACACTTGCCCCCAAATGGGCACCAGAGCTGTGACCAACTATCAGAATCTCGTCTGCATCAGACGCAGTCGCCTGATCAATCAGATCGGTGAACGCGTCCAACCGGGATTGCAAATCGGGCGAATATGACCCTTTCAATCGGGCCGAATGCGCATAGTCGTGCATCAGGTAATAGGCGAATAATTTGTTGTCGACCTTTCGAAACCACCGCAGTAAAGCCCAGAACAACACCACAGCCGGGGCCAGCGCTGTCCACCACAGCATAGGTTTCAGTACGTAGAGAACCGCAACAGACAAAGCCCCGGCAATGAGCACCTGCAGAACCAACATGCCAACCGGATAAAGCGCTGCGATAACAGGTCCTTTGCGCAAGGTCATCAACCGCCACAACGTGCCTGTGGACGCGTAGATCCACGCTGTTTGCAACAGTTGCAGATAGGTAGCCGGGATCGATCGGTCCATGCTGTTGCGCACGATATCTGACCAGAGCAGAACTTCGATATCCGTCTGAACCTTTGTACCGTCCTGCGTCGACGTTATATGCCACCCATAAGGGCCGTCACCAGATTTTGCCCGCACAGCGATGTCATAACCCGAGATTTCCGCTTGGATACTGCTTTCTTTGCGATACAGTTCCCGGTACCGACGCGGATGGATCGGATCATAGCCGGGAATATAGAAAACCCTGCGTTTTCGGACCTGTGGTTTGGATCGCACACTGCTCATTTCGGCGCAGCGTAGCGCAGCAATCTTAACAAGGTAAGACCATTTGCCCTGATCGCTGGGCGCCGTTTTACCCGAAGGCGGCCAGAGCGGGGAAGGTCTCCAGCAGCCACCAGCTGAACTCGGTGAACAGCCCGGTGATCAGCATGATGCCAACAAACAGAAGCAACCCGCCCATCACCTTCTCGATCGTAGCCATATGCGGTTTGATCCGGTTCATCACCGCCATTGAGCGGTTCAGGAACATCGCCGCCAGCAGGAACGGAATGCCCAATCCGGCTGCATAAACGCCCAGAAGGAAAGTCCCGCGTGCTACCGAGGCCTCAGACGCGGCCAGAGACAGGATCGCACCCAGCTGCGGACCGATACAGGGGGTCCAGCCAAACGCAAAAGCAAGTCCCAGAATATAAGCCCCGAAAACCGATCCGCCGGAATCCCCGGTTTCGACCCGGGCTTCACGGTCCAGCAGTGGAATACGGAAGACGTTCAGGAAATGCAGTCCAAAGACAATGACCACCGCGCCCGATATCTTGGCGAACAGAACCTGATTCTGTATGACGAAAGCACCAAAGGCAGAGGCCGTGAAACCAAGCAACAGGAACACGGTCGACAAGCCCAGCACAAAGAACAGCGCGGTCAGGGTTGCCTTGCGGCGGGCTTGCGCCTGATCCTGCATCTCATTGATGGACACACCGCTCATATACGCGAGATAGGGCGGCACAATCGGCAGCACGCAGGGCGACAGAAAGCTGATCAAACCACCCAGCATTGCGATGAACATGGCGGGCAGCAGGCCCGCGTCTATGATATCAATTCCGAACATGTGACTGCACATATGGTATGAAACGCGCCACGTCACGAGGCCATTCGGTCACATCATCGTGCGCGCCCGCTGGACAGTAGCGCGGGTTGCAAATATTTGAAACGTATGACTGAAGATACCGAGACACTGGACGCACTGGGTTTGTTATGCCCCCTGCCCGTTCTGAAAGTCCGCAAACGACTCAGATCCGTGCCAGCCGGAGGGTTGTTGCGTTTGCTGTCGGATGACCCTGCCGCCGCAATAGATGTGCCGCATTTCTGCGCCGAGGCCGGACATACCCTGGTGTCGCAGGACGACGCCGAGGACCATCAGGTCTATCTGATCCGAAAGTCCGAATGATACCGGCGGAATTTACTAATGCCCATAAAAGAAAGGCGAGCCCTCAGGCTCGCCTTTTTTGTTATTTCCCAAGCGACCACCACCCGCGCCGCTTAGGCTTGGCAGGAGTCGGGTCAGGTTCTTCCGCAACTGTTTCGAGAACGGGCTCCAGTGCTTCGTCAGGGGTCACATCCACAGCATCCTCTGCTGGAAACTCTTCACCTGAAGCGGTCACCGCCTCAACGGACGGCTCATCCTCGGTGCTGTCCTGAGCAGCTTCGATCGCTTCCGGTGCTTCAGTCGGTTGCGTATCTTCCGCATCTGTCGCTACAGCCTGATCAGAGGCTGCTGCATCAACAGTTTCGCTGTTTTCTGCCGATTGTTCAGTGTCTGATGCCACCACCTCAGCCACAGCATCCACATCTGCGGTTTGCTCTGCGTCGGTTTCCGCTGTCTCAGCGGCTTCGGCTTCGACATCCTTCTTCCGACGACGCGGTGCGCGGCGCTTCTTTGGTTTAGCAGGCTTTTCAGCGTCTTCCTCGGCTGTCTCAACCGTTTCCGACTCTGCATCCGACTCAGCCGCTTTTTCCACCTCGCCTTCCGCAGGTGCCGCATCCGGCGCGTCGGCCTCGGCTTCCGACGCTTCTCCATTGCCCGAGCCCTTTTTCCGGCGGCGACGACGGCGCTTGCGTTTGGGTTTGGCTTCCTCTTCGGCCTGAGCGACCTCTTCCTCGGCCTCTTCCTCGTCAGTGGTGTCAACCAGATCCATCAGCGACGCATCAACCGACACAACAGGAGCAGTTGCCTCGGGCACCACACGGCTGGCGGTCTTGAACTTCTCCATCGAGAAATCGGGGCTGACCAGATGCACATCACCCTCGATTCGCACCGAAAGGCCATAGCGTGCCTCGATCTGCGCGATATGTTCGCGCTTCTGGTTCATCAGGAAGTTGGCAATGCTGACCGGGCAGCGCACCAGAACCTCGCGCGAGCGGCGGCGGGTGCCTTCTTCTTCGATCTGACGCAGGATCGACAGCGCCATGTTGTCATCCGAACGGATCAGACCCGTGCCATGGCACGCCGGGCATGGTTGCGTTGTTGCCTCGATCATACCGGGACGCAAGCGCTGGCGGCTCATTTCGAGCAGTCCAAAACCGGAAATCCGACCAACCTGAATACGGGCACGATCGGTTTTCAGCTTGTCTTTCAGCCGCTTCTCAACCGCGGTGTTGTTCTTGCGCTCGTCCATATCGATGAAATCGATAACAATCAGACCGGCAAGGTCACGCAAGCGCAACTGGCGCGCCACTTCTTCGGCGGCCTCCAAGTTGGTCTTAAGTGCGGTTTCCTCGATCGACCCTTCCTTGGTCGCCCGACCCGAGTTCACGTCGATCGCCACCAGCGCTTCGGTCACACCGATCACGATATAACCACCGGATTTCAGCTGCACCGTCGGGTTGAACATCCCGGCCAGATAACTTTCCACCTGATAGCGCGCAAACAAAGGCAGCGCGTCCTCATAGCGTCTTACGTTCTTGGCATGGGACGGCATGATCATCTTCATGAAGTCCTTGGCGATGCGATACCCGCCCTCGCCTTCAACCAGCACTTCGTCGATGTCGCGGTTATAAAGATCACGGATCGACCGCTTGATCAGGTCACCTTCTTCGTAGATCTTCGCAGGCGCGATGGATTGCAGCGTCAGCTCGCGGATTTGCTCCCACAAACGCTGCAGATACTCATAGTCTCGCTTAATCTCGGATTTCGTCCGTTTCGCCCCGGCTGTCCGCACGATCAGACCCGCGCCAGTCGGCACGTCGATTTCCGAAGCGATATCTTTCAGTTTCTTGCGGTCCGCCGCGTTGGTGATCTTACGGCTGATACCGCCGCCCCGCGCAGTGTTTGGCATCAAGACACAGTAACGACCGGCCAGAGACAGATACGTCGTCAGCGCCGCGCCCTTGTTGCCGCGTTCTTCCTTGACGACCTGCACCAGCAGAACCTGGCGCACCTTGATGACTTCCTGAATCTTGTACCGCCGTGGACGGGGTTTGCGCGGTGGACGAATGTCTTCGCTGTCGTCTTCATCCGCCACCGACTCAATCGATGAGTCCTTCGAAGTCGCATCAACGCGTTCTTCACCTTCATCCGCATCGGCGTCGGAATCCGAGGCTTCTTCCGACTTGTCAGCCTGTAATTCAGCAACGGGTGCCTCTTCGTTCGCGTCTTCCGAGATACCCTCTGCGGGCTCTACTTCGACGTTCGCTGCTTCATTCTCCTCCGCAGACGGTGCCTCAACGGCGGGCGCGTCCTCTGCAATGACCGCGTCCGACCCGGCCGCGTCATCCTCGCTCACAGCCTCTGGCTGCTCTGCCGCCTCAGTTTCATCGGCTGGTTCTTCAACCGGCGTATCCGCGACCCGCTCTATCGGAGAGGTACCTTCGGGTACAGCCAGATCAGCTGCTTCTTCGCCTTCATCCAGATCAATGGTTTCCATCCCATTGGGTTCTGAAGACACCTCAAGCGTTTCGACAGCATCCTCCGATTTGACGTCCGCAGCCTTGCTGCGAGAACGGGATCGGCGCTTTTTCTGCTTGGCCTCATCGGCCTCATCCCGCGCCTTCATCGCCTCGGCATAGGCGCGCTCTTCCTCCATCAGCGCCTCGCGATCCGCGACGGGGATCTGGTAATAGTCGGGATGAATCTCTGAGAACGCTAGGAACCCGTGCCTGTTCCCGCCGTAATCAACAAATGCCGCCTGCAGCGACGGCTCGACCCGGGTTACCTTTGCAAGATAGATGTTGCCAGCAAGCTGGCGTTTGTTTTCGGATTCAAAGTCAAATTCCTCGACCTTGTTTCCGTCCACCACCACAACGCGGGTTTCCTCCGCGTGGGTGGCATCGATAAGCATTTTCTTAGCCATGTGTCCTTGGTGCACCGCGCCAAACGCGTTGTCCTGACCCGTCCAGGCGGACAGGCGCTTTTGGGGAGGTGTCTTGTACGGGCGATATCAGACGGCGCGCGGCAGGGTCTGGCGCTGTGGCCCCCTGCCCGTATGTTCAATCGTTGCGCGCGCGTCATCGCGGTTCTTCTCCGACAGGCGCAGTGTGCTGCTGCCTGCCCATTTATTCCTTTCACCCTATAGCGCGGGCTCAGGTACTCAACTGCCCCGGGTGGGGCACAATCGGCCTGCTGAACCGTGGGGGTTTGATCCTCAGCACCGGATCAGCAGCGAAACTCAAAGATGCGGGACTTGCAGGCGTGAAATCGCCCAGCCCGTTCCGACACCATAAAAGCAGTCCTGTGGAAAAGACAATGGGCAAACTGCATGACCGCAACAGAAGAGCTACTGGATCTCTTCATCTGGCCAAAAATATCCCGGGGGTGAATTGAGCCGCAGGCTCAAGAGGGGGCTGGCCCCCTCCTGTCACAAATAATCAGATCGTTGCAGGCCGTATTTGGCCATCTTCTCGTTCAGCGTCCGACGCGGCAGGCAAAGCTCGTCCATCACCGAGGCGATCGACCCCTTGTGCCGACGCATCGTGTTGTCGATCAGCATCCGTTCAAACGCCTCAACATATTCTTTCAGCGGCTTACCTTCGGTGGTCATCACCGGCTGCATTTCCTCATGATCCGACATCAACAGCGAGGCAATTGTTCCGGACCCGCGTCGCGACTGAAGCACGGCACGTTCCGCTATATTGATCAATTGCCGTACGTTCCCCGGCCACGGAGCTTGCAGCAACTGCGCAGCCTCCTGCGCGCTGACCTGAGGCGCGTCACAGCCGTATTCCTCGGCAAACTGCTCGCTCAGACGCGTGAACAGCGACAGAATATCCTCTCCGCGCTGACGCAGCGGCGGCATGGTGATCCGCAGCGCGGCCAGCCGGTAGAACAGATCGGGGCGCAGAACATCCTCGCTGGTCTTGCCCGCCTCCTGCAGGTTCGAGATCGCAACAATACGCGTTTCCGCCGGCGTGCCCTGCTCATTCATCACGCTCAACAAACGGGCCTGCAGTGTGTCGCTCAGCGCCTCGACATCCTCCAGCACCAACGTCCCGCCGCGCGCCTCTTCAATGGCGGGCAATTGCGTGTCTTCGGGCTGCATCGGACCGAACAGACGCTTGGACAGGGCGTCCTCCTCCAGCGCCGCACACGAGACCAGAACGAATTTCTTGCCCGCCCGGCTGCCCACGGCGTGCAAGGCATGAGCGACCAATGTCTTTCCGGTGCCGGTCTCTCCGTCGATCAGAACGTGACCATCCGCCTGCCCCAGATCGAGAATATCTTCGCGCAACCGCTCCATCACAGGGCTGGCGCCGATCAGCTTGTTCATGATCTGGGTGCCGCCTGAAAGCTCACGCCGCAGTGCCCGATTGTCCAGCGTCAGACGCCGCGCATTGCTGGCGCGTTTCGCAAGCTCGGACATGCGATCTGGGTTGAAGGGTTTTTCCAGAAAGTCGAAGGCCCCGACACGCATCGCTTCAACCGCCATGGGCACGTCGCCGTGACCGGTGATCATGATCACCGGAAGCGTGCTGTCCGCCCCCATCAGCTTTTTCAGCAACTGAATGCCATCCATTCCCGGCATCTTGATGTCCGAGATCACGATACCCGGGTATTCCGGCCCCAGAACCTTGAGTGCATCCTCGGCGCTGGAAAACGTCTCGGTGTCATAGCCCGAAAGCGCCAGCCACTGGCTGATCGACTGACGCATGTCCTGTTCGTCATCCACGATGGCAATCTTCATGGCCTGTGCCATAGTCTTCCCTTTTATTCTGCGGCCTCCAGGCCGTCGCTGCCCAATATGGGCAATTGCATCTCAAATACTGCGCCGCCATGCTGGGCATTGCGCGCGGTCAACCGTCCACCATGGTCGTTCACGATCCCGGACGAGATGGCAAGCCCCAGACCCACGCCATCCCCGGGACGTTTGGTAGTATAAAACGGCTCGAACAGGTTTTCGATGTCCTCAATCCCGTGTCCATTGTCGCGTACCGTCAGAACCGCCTGGTCACCGGCGGCCAGGATGATTTCGACATCCGGCTCTGCAACAGATTTGGTGGCGTCCAGCGCATTGCGCAAGAGGTTGACCATCACCTGCTCGATCCGCATCCGGTCCCCCATAACCACCACCGGCGCTTCCGGCAAAATCTGAGTGATCTTCACGTGGCGCTGACGCAGCTGAGGTTCCATCATCGACAGGGATGAAGCCAGCGCTTCTCCAAGATTTACAGGCGAAAACGCGTCTGCCCCTTTGCGGGCATAGGATTTGAGTTGTCGTGTGATCGCGCCCATCCGCTCGATCAAACCATCGATACGACCAAAGCTGGCCAGCGCCTCTTCAGGACGATTGCGGCGCAGCAGCAACCGGGCCCCCGCAAGGTAGGTTTTCATCGCTGCCAGAGGCTGGTTCAGCTCGTGACTGACCGCCGCCGACATCTCACCCAAAGCTGCCAGTTTCGAGCTTTGCGCCAGCGTCTGTTCGGCGACTTCCAGCGTCTTTTCAACTCGTTCCCGCTCAGCAATTTCCCGCTGTAGGCGAGCGTTCAATGCGCGAAGCTCTGCCGACTCGCGTTGAAACAGGGTCATCCGCGACGTCGCGCGACGGCTGAGCGCATAGAAGGCCAGCGCCAGAAGAATCGCAAACCCCATAATTTCCAGCGCCAAAACCCCGTTCACCCGTTCGCGAATGGACGAGTATGTGGTGAACGAGGTCATCTGCCACCCCCGGAAAGGAATGCGCGTTTCCATCCGCATCACCGCCTCACCTTTCAGATAAGCATCGGCGGGCAGCGCCGTCCAATCGGTCGTGACCCGGATTGCACGTTGGATGGCGTTTTGCGGCGGTTGCAGCAACAAGGCTGAAGCCTCATCCTGCCCCCGCCAGCGCGGCTCGGTCGACAGAATGATCGTTCCAGTGCTGTCCATCACCATCACCGCGTCGGAAATGCCCGACCAGGCGCGTTCAAACTTCTGCAGGTCAACCTCGACCACGATGACGCCAAGGATTTCCGATCCGGCTTCCATCCGACGGGAATAGACAAAGCTATAGCCACCGGATTCCTTGGGAATGACCGAGAATATGGTGGCGTTGGATCGGATCGCATCAATGAAATACGGCGAGCTTCGATGCGCCTCGCCCAGACGGTTCCGGTCGGTTGCCGCCACCGTGCGCCCATCCCCATCCAGCAACATCAGCGAGGCGGCTCCGATTTCTTCAACAAACGAAATCAGCCGCTGCGTGGACAGCGAGTAATCGACCGATTGCAAGGCCGAGATCAGAGTAGGATCGCGCGCCAACAATTGCGGCACAATGGCGTTGCGCCTCAGTTCGCTTATTAGGTTGCCGGAATACAGTGCCAGTCGCAATTCTGCGCGGTTGCGTGTCGATTCTGTAAACCGGTCGGTCAGCAGATTGTTCGTGACCCAGATCGTCGCAAAGGCCACCACCAACAAGGTAAACAGCGCAAGCCGCAGACGCCAACCCATCGGCGCGCCACGCAGACGCGACAGCCACCGTTTTGGTTTGGGTTGGTTTTTTGCATTCATCCCAAAACGCTACGCGCCTGCGGCGGGGACCTCAAGTCACGCGGGGGTCAATACAGATGACAATGCGCGGAAGAGCGCCGTTCCGTCGGTGCCGCCGTGGCCTGAATCCGCCGCACGCTCTGGATGAGGCATCATGCCCAACACGCGCCGGTTGTGCGACAGGATGCCCGCAATATCATCGCGCGAACCATTTGGATTTTCAACATAAGTGAAGGCGATCCGGTCCTCGGCGCGCAATTCTGCGAGGGTTTCGTCATCGGCGAAATAATTGCCATCGTGATGCGCGATCGGAATACCGATCACATCCCCTGCATTATACCCTTCGGTAAAAGCGCTGTCGCTTGTGACAACCTTCAGGCCAACCGTGCGGCAGATGTATTTCAACCCGGCATTGCGCAACAGCGCACCCGGCAAAATGCCGGTTTCGGTCAGGACCTGAAAGCCGTTGCAGATGCCCAGAGCGTAACCGCCCCGCTCGGTATGCCCCGCAAGCGCCTTACAGATTGGCGATTGGGCCGCGATTGCGCCGCAGCGCAGATAATCACCATACGAAAACCCGCCGGGAACCCCTACGATATCGATGCCCTGCGGCAGTTCGGCGTCCTTGTGCCAGACCATCTCGACCTGAAAGCCCGCCTGCTCGAAGGCGACGGCGAGGTCACGGTCACAGTTCGAACCGGGGAAAACGATGACAGCTGCACGCATGGCGGGCCCTCCTAACAGGCAAAATCGGTAACGACCGCGACTCCGGCGGGCGCTGGGACGTCAAAGGCGGCAAGCTCGTCACTTACCTGGTTCAAAGATATGTGTCGCGTCACAAGCGGGCTCAGGTCTACGGAGCCGCCCGAGATTAGGGACAAAAGCGACGGGTAGCGCCAGCTTGGCATTCCGCGGGTTCCATAGATTTCAAGCTGACCCGAGTAAAGAGCATCCATCGGCAAAGCCATCGTTACATGCGCGCCGGCAGGCATTCCGATTTGCACCATACGACCCAGCTTTCGCAGAGATCGCAGTGCCGCCACTGTGGTCGTTTCAATCCCCAGCGCCTCGATCGTCACATGAGCCCCACCGCCAGTGATGTCTTTCACGGCTTCGACGGCGTCTGAAGTGGCGGCATTCACCACAGCGTCAGCACCCAGACGGGTGGCATAGTTCAGCTTTTCATCAGTTATATCGACCACAACAACCCGCGCGCCCAGAGCCTTGCCCAGCAAAAGGGTCGAGATGCCGACACCGCCCCCACCAAACACGGCCAGCCACTCTCCACCCTGCACGCGGGCCCGGCCAACAAGCGCCTGCCACGCAGTGGTGACGCGGCACCCCAGCGAAGCCGCGATGTCAGGGGCCAGGTTGTCCGGCAGTACGGTCAGGTTGGCATCGGCATGGGCGACGGCGATATATTCTGCAAAAGCTCCATCACAGGTAAAGCCCGGCACAACTTGTCTGGCACAAATCGTCTGATGGCCCTGCGCGCAATCCGGGCAATGGCCGCAGGCAAGAATGAAGGGTGCGATCACCCTGTCCCCAACCTTCCAGCGATTGACTCTTGCACCGGTGGCCACGACCTCGCCGCAAAACTCGTGTCCGGGAGTGATAGGCAGAACGACATCGGGGTCCGATCCGGTCCAGGCGTGCCAGTCGGACCGGCACACGCCACAGGCCAGAACCCGAACGACGACGCCATCCTCTGACGGTACAGGGTCCGGGATGCTCGTCAGTTCCAGCGGCTGACGATAGGTTATCAGTCGCGCGGCCCGCATTTGGTCAGACCAATTCGATCTCGTAGCGTTCGATGACCGTGTTGGCCAACAGCTTCTCGCACATCTCGGTAATGTCGGCTTCGGTGGCCCCGTCGGCCAGTTCCAGGTCGATCACCTTGCCCTGACGCACGCCCTCGACCTGATCAAAGCCCATGGCACCCAATGCGTGACGCACCGCTTCACCCTGCGGGTCGAGAACCCCGTTCTTGAGCATCACATGCACCCGAGCCTTCATCTTAAATTACTCCGTTCATGGGCCGGTTTCCGGCCCGTTTCAATGTGCGCGGGATCTTCTCCCGCTTTGACTTGTTCGAGTATCCTGCCAGAGCCCGGCAGGATCAGTTGATCAGTGTCGGTTTGGTCACGTTGCTTTTTGGCAGAACGCCCAAACGGCGCGCGACCTCGGAATAGGCGTCGGTCAGGTTGCCCAAATCGCGGCGGAACACGTCCTTATCCAGCTTCTGACCCGTTTCGATATCCCAAAGACGGCAGCTATCGGGGCTGATCTCGTCGGCCACAATCAGACGTTGGAAATCGCCCTCGAACACGCGCCCGATCTCGATTTTGAAATCGACCAGACGGATACCGACCGCAAGCATGACACCGCTGAGGAAATCGTTCACGCGCAGCGCGATGCTGAGGATATCATCCATATCCTGCTGGCTGGCCCAACCGAAGGCGGCGATATGCTCTTCGGTGACCAGCGGATCGCCCAGAGCGTCATCTTTATAGCAATACTCGACAATTGGACGCGGCAGTTGCGTGCCTTCGGCGATCCCCAGACGTTTGGACATAGACCCGGCCGCATAGTTGCGCACAATCACTTCCAACGGAACGATTTCGCAATTGCGAACCAGTTGCTCGCGCATGTTCAGACGACGGATGAAGTGGTTCGGTACACCGATCTGGGCCAGGCCGGTCATGAAAAACTCGCTCAGGCGGTTGTTCAGAACACCCTTGCCATCGATGACATCCTTTTTTTCCGCGTTGAAGGCGGTGGCGTCGTCCTTGAAATACTGCACGATTGTGCCGGGCTCGGGGCCTTCATACAGGATCTTTGCCTTACCTTCGTATATCTTCTTGCGACGCGCCATAAGCGACCTTTCACGACCGGGGCGAGGGAATGAGTCCCTTCGCGTTGGCGCCCTCATAGTGCAAGCCCCGCCTTCCCGCAAGTTTACTGACCCGAGAGGGTTTGACGCAGCGCAAATACCTTGCACCCGACGCGTCGTATAGTCATATCATCAGGAAAGAACATGTTATCCAAGGGGTCCCCACCAATGACCACATTCGACGAGCGTGAAGCCGCGTTTGAAAGCAAATTTGCCCATGACGAAAAGATGCAGTTCATCGCAAGGATGCGTCGCAATCGGTTCATGGCTGTCTGGGCGTCCGCGCTGAAAGGCGAAACCGTTGAGCACGCCCGCAAATACGGTCAGCAGCTTGTCCATACGGACCTGCAGAATGTCAGCGAAGACGACGTTGTCGAGGCTGTTAAGGGCTATCTTGGCGACCTGGCAGACGAAGCCAAAATCCGCGAAAAGATGGCGGAACTTCTGGCCGAAGCCAAGGTTCAGGTGATCTCGGAATCCGAAGCCTGATCCCATAAAAGACAAAACTCATTATCTTCATGAGTTTTATGAGTTTGATTTGACGCCCCGGTCATGAGACACGGGGCGTCTCTATTTGATAGGTTTTGGCCTTATATTTTGGAATACCCCATGACGAATGCACTCAGCACCCTACTGGATCGTGTCGATGTTATCCTTGCGGATGGCGCAACCGGAACCAACCTGTTCAATATGGGTCTTCAATCCGGAGACGCGCCAGAGCTGTGGAACGTAGACGCCCCGGACAAGATCAAGGCGCTGTATCAGGGATCTGTCGATGCGGGCAGCGATCTGTTTCTGACCAACACGTTCGGTGGCACCGCAGCGCGCCTGAAACTGCACGACGCGCAAAACCGGGTGGGGGAGTTGAACCGTATAGGGGCCGAACTGGGCCGCGAGGTCGCCGATGCTTCGGACCGGACGGTGATTGTTGCAGGTTCTGTCGGCCCCACAGGCGAGATCATGGAACCTGTTGGCAGCCTGTCTCATGCCGACGCGGTCGAGATGTTTCACGAACAGGCCGAGGCTCTGAAAGATGGCGGTGCCGATGTGTTGTGGCTCGAGACCATCAGCGCCCCGGAAGAACTCCGCGCAGCCGCCGAAGCCTTCGCGCTGGCAGATATGCCATGGTGTGGCACCATGAGCTTTGACACCGCTGGCCGGACGATGATGGGCGTGACCTCCTCGGATCTGGCGATGATGGTCGATACCATGGCCAACCCGCCGGTGGCGTTTGGTGCAAATTGCGGCACGGGTGCCTCGGACATCCTGCGCACGGTTCTGGGTTTTGTCGCGCAGGGTACGGAAAAGCCGCTGATTTCGAAAGGCAACGCCGGTATTCCGAAATACGTCAACGGACATATCCACTATGATGGTACGCCCGAGTTGATGGGCGATTACGCTGCCATGGCGCGTGATTCCGGTGCAACCATCGTGGGCGGTTGCTGCGGTACCACACCCGACCACCTGCGCAAGATGCGTGAAGCCCTGGATACCCGTCCGCGTCAGGATCGCCCGACCCTGGATCAGATCACCGACGCGCTGGGACCCTTTACATCGGCCTCGGACGGCACAGGCGACACCGCCGCGCCCGAGCGGCGGACACGCCGCCGCCGCCGCGCTTGAATGTGCTGCTTTAGCGCCCCTCGAATTTCGGGGGGCGTTTTTGCATGAAAGCCACGACGCCTTCGGAAAAATCCCGCGTGCGCCCGCATTCCCCCTGCAAATGTGCTTCCGTCTTCAACTGTTCCGACAGGCTGTTGTCATAGGTGCCGCGAATGGCCTTCTTGATCGCGCCAAACCCGGCTGTTGGTCCCTTGGCCAGATAATCCGCGCGCTTGCGCCAATGCGCGTCAAAGCTGTCATCCGACACAGCTTCCCAGATCAGCCCCCAATCATCGGCCTGCCGGGCACTGATCTTGTCTGCAAAAAGCGCGGCCCCCATGGCTTTGGCAAAGCCCATCTGGCGCGGCATGAACCACGTGCCTCCGGCGTCCGGCAACAAGCCGATCCGGGCGAATGCCTGCAGGAAATAGGCGCTTTCTGTCGCGATCACCACATCCGCGCACAAGGCCAGATTGGCCCCTGCCCCAGCAGCCGCACCGTTGACGGCTGCTATGGTCGGCACCGGACAGGCATAGACCGCCTCCAGCATGGGTTCGTATTCGTCGCGCAAAGTGCCTTCCAGATCGATCTTGCCAGTGCTGGACGCATCGCCCAGATCCTGACCAGAACAAAAAGCGGGCCCTGCGCCGGTCAACACAATGGCGCGGGCATCCTGCGCTGCTTTTTTTATGGCATGAGTGATCTCGGCCCGCATCTGCGTGGTCAGCGCATTCATCTTGTCCGGACGATTCAAGGTCAGAACCGCCAAATCGTCCGAAATCTCCAGCCGAATTTCTTCGTACTCCATCATCCCCCCTCTGTTCCGAGTTTCATGCAACTCTGACTGAGATGCTCGAGAAGGGAAAGGTGAACGGCGCGTCAGTTTTCCAGAATTCGGCGCAGACGCTCCTGCTCTTCGTCGCTGAGCTTGTCCTGATCTGCACTTACCTGAGGCTGCGATCGCTTGCGCAGAAAGTTCCAGCCCATGCCTGCGGCAACCAATAACATGATCGGCCCTGCCAACCAGAGGAAAAGGTTTGCCCCCTTGGTTGTCGGGTTCAGCAGAACGTATTCGCCATAACGTTCGACGATGAAATCCACAGCTTCCTGATCGGTGTCGCCCGCCACCAACCGTTCGCGCAGCAACAGGCGCAAATCCCGCGCCAGTTCCGCGTTGCTTTCATCAATGCTCTCGTTGCGGCAAACAAGACAGCGCAAGCCCGTACTGATATCCCGCGCCCGGGCCTCAAGCGCCGGGTCGTCAAGAACTTCATCCGGCTGAACGGCGAAGACCGGCGTCGCAATCATCATGAGGATCAGGACCAGACGTTTCATTCTGCAGGCACTCCTGTCGCAGGCGTCTTGCGCGCGCCTGCCGCCACGCGGAACCGGCGATCCATCAGGCTTAGCAAACCGCCCAATGACATCAGAATGCATCCACCCCAAATCCAGTTGGCCAGAGGTTTGACATAGGTCCGCATCACCCAGCCGCCATCTGCCTGCTGATCCCCGATGACGACATAGAGGTCGCCCAGGAACCGGTAATCGATGGCCGCTTCGGTTGTGGGCATCCGCGCCACCGGATAGTCGCGCTTTTCAGGATGCAGAGTTGTCATCTGCCGCCCGTTTTTTTCGATCCCAACATCTGCAGTGGTCGAAAAGTAGTTCGGCCCCTGCACCCGGCGGACATCCTGCAAGGTCAGGGTGAATTGCCCGACCTCGAACGGTTGCCCGGGCTGTGCGACACGAATATCTTCGACCTCCCATGCGGTCAGGCCGGCAATGGCGAAAATGGTCACGCCCAATCCGGTATGTGCAACGGCCTTGCCCCAGTCTGCGCCCGGCAGGCGGAACAGACGCGTCAGGCTGCCCTTGCGGCCTGTCCGGCTCCAGAGATCAATGATCGCTCCCAACGTGATCCACGCGCCGAGGAAAAGCCCCACCGGACCCAGCGCGCTACGGCCTGTCTGCATAACCCAGACCAGTATCGCCAACGCCACGGCCAGAACAAAGGCATAGCGCAGCGACCACGCCGCACGCCCCAATCGACCGCGTTTCCATGGAAGGATAGCCCCGACCGGCAGAACCAACCCCAACACGACCATGAAGGGCGTGAAGGCGAAGTTGAAGAACGGCGCCCCGACCGAGAGTTTGCGGTCAAACGCCATCTCGGCCACCATCGGCCACAACGTGCCGAAGAACACCACGAAACAGCTTACAGCCAGCAGGATGTTATTCACCACCAACGCGCTTTCACGGCTGACCATACCGAATACGCCTTTGGCCTCCATCGCCTGCGCGCGCGCCGCAAACAACGTCAACGCTCCGCCAATGAAAATCACCAGAATGAACAGGATGAACACGCCGCGCTCGGGGTCATTTGCAAAAGCATGAACCGAGGTCAGCAAACCCGACCGCACAATAAACGTCCCGATCAGCGAGAACCCGAAAGCGATGATCGCCAACAGGATGGTCCAGCTTTTCAGCGCCTCCCGTTTTTCCACAACAATAGCCGAATGCAGAAGCGCCGCCGCCAGAAGCCATGGCATGAACGAGGCGTTCTCGACGGGATCCCAGAACCAGAATCCGCCCCAGCCCAACTCGTAATAGGCCCACCATGATCCCAAAGCGATGCCGATGGTCAAAAAGACCCATGCTGCCAGTGTCCAGGGCCGCACCCATCGTCCCCAGGCCGCATCGATGCGACCTTCGATCAGGGCGGCAACCGCAAAGCTGAATGCCATACTCAGCCCTACATAACCAAGATACAGAAACGGTGGGTGAAAGGCCAAACCCGGGTCTTGCAACAACGGGTTCAGGTCGCGCCCGTCAAAGGGCGGGACCGGAAGCCGGTCGAATGGATTCGATGTGAACAGAATGAACGCAAAAAACGCGACACCGATCGCCGCCTGCACTGAAAGCACCCGCGCCTTGAGCGTCGGGGGCAACCCGCCGCCGAACACCGCGGCCATGGCGCCAAACAAGGTCACAATCAGCACCCACAGCAGCATGGAACCTTCGTGATTGCCCCATGTTCCGCTGATCTTGTACAACATCGGCTTCGCGGAATGGCTGTTTTCCACCACAATCCGCAATGAGAAATCCGAAGCCATGAAGGCCCAGACCAACGCAGCAAACGAAAACCCGGTCAAAAGGAACTGCGTCACCGCAGCGGGTTCAGCAAACCCCATCCAACCCGGCCACCGTTTTGCGGCTCCAATAAAGGGCACCACCGCTTGCACGATGGCAACCAGAAACGCGAGGATTAAGGCGAAGTGACCGAGTTCTGTAATCATGGCCCATTTATACGCGCAGCGCGGGGCAAGGACCATTCACTTTCACTCAACGTTGCTGCACATAGTGTCGCGGCCTATCCACCACGTCGCCGTTTCCAATCATCCAGAGCGGGATTATGATCCGCCGACATGATCGCCTTTGACCTGTCGTCCGGGTCGCCGTCTTCCCGCAAGTCCAGCAATTGATCGAGATTGGCAACGACATCCGGCGTCCGCCTCAACGCCGCACCGACCTCTCGCTGAAACTCCTGTGCCTTTGCCTGATGACGGGCACCGAAATAAAAGCTGACGATCACCCCCAAAAGCCACCACAACGGCTCGGGAACCAGCGCAATCCCCTGCATCCGCGCGGCAAACCACAAGGGATCTATCATGGCCGCCAAAAACAGCCCCAACGTCCCCAAAGCCAGGGCCGGGCGCGGCAGGCGGTTCAAACCGTCCACAAAACGGTCGAACATACCGCGTTGTGTCAGTTGAAACTCAGCCCCGAATTGCGCCAATGCATCCGTGCGCAAAGAAACGGCCCGCGCGGCACCTTCATCCGCCCCTTCCCGAAAAATCTCGGCTGTCTCCCTCACCACGTTGCGCCCGCCACCGAACAACAATCCGAAAATGCTCGCAATCAGTCCCATGCGGATATCCTTTGTTCAAATTCAACTTTGCTCAGATGATATTTCGGCGAAACAAAGGCCTCGGCTCGCTTGATCCAACCGCCTTTGCCACCAACCCGAGTACGTACATATTTTCGCGAGGCCGGTCTGCGATCCGCCAAGCGGAAATAAAAATTGCGCCGCGCGATCCCGTAAGCATCCCGCAAAAGCCCCACGTCCGATGCCCCGGCATCCGCCGTCGCCTGTGCGGTCTCAGGGCCGATGACGCTGTCGACCGCCAGATCATACCCCATCCGCCGCAGCAGCGTTTGCAACAGTTTCACCGCCTGTCCGCCGGCATTCACATACATATCAAAAACCGACGGCCTAACTGCCGCAGGCAACATTTGGATACGTGGCTTTTCGTAATAGTGCTCCAGAAATATTGCGATCGCTTGATCCTCACTCAGGGCGCGCACATCGCGACGATCCACTTTGCCGTCCCCGGTCAGGTCCATCCCCAAATGCTGCAGCGTATGTATGGTGACACCGTGTTTTGTCGCGCCCCCGGGATCATCAGGATCATCCACGTAACCGCCTTCCCGGGCGACGATCTCCCGGGCAATCTGTCGAACCGTTTTCATACACCCATCCCTTGATCAGATGCCCAAACCGTCCCGCAATTCAGTTAACCCCTCAAAAAGGCAAAGGGCGCTGCCCGCCCATTCGGCGCAACGCCCCTTCTTCTTCTGTTCAAAAATACCTCCGCCGGAGGCATCCAGCAAAGCTGCATTCAGCTTTCGTCACCTTCCTTGTAAACGCCTTGTTCTTTCAGCGCGTCAACAACTTCCTTCGGCATATATGTCTCGTCATGTTTCGCCAGAATCTCAGTGGCTTCAAAGACGCCGTTCACATAGCTTCCGGTTCCCACCATCCCCTGATTTTCCGAGAACAGATCCGGCAATACCCCGGTGAACGCCACCGGCACGCTTTCCCCGCCATCCGTCACTACAAAATGCACCGTTTCGCCCTGCCCGCGAATGATCGAGCCTTCCTCGACCAGCCCGCCAATGCGAAACACTTCACTCGGCTTTGGCGGTTCCGCAATCACCTCGCTGGGCGAGCGGAAAAAGTTGATGCCGTCGCGCATGGCGTAACCGATCAGACCCGTGGCCAGCACAAGGGCCACAACGGCCAACAGGATCACCTGAACTCGACGACGTTTCTTGAGCGTTTTCATACCGTCCTCATGGGAACAATGGGGCCATCATCAGGCCTGCGGTTTCGGTTTCACCTAACATCAGGTTGGCGTTCTGCAAGGCTTGCCCACTGCTACCTTTCGTCAGGTTATCCAACGCGGCGACAACAATTGCACGCCGCTCGATCCGGTCCCCGACAACGCCGATATGGCAGTAGTTCGACCCCCGAACATGATGTGTTGAAGGGGTTTCGCCAAATGGCAGAACCTGAATAAAGGGCTCGGCCTCATAGGTTGATTGCAGTGTTTCATAAACGCTTTGCGGGTCGCCCTTCACGTATGAGGTCGCCAGAATGCCCCGGTTCGCCGGGATCAGGTGCGGCGTAAACTGCACATGTACCGTACGACCGGCAAGTTTGGAGAATTCCTGATCAAACTCGCCCAAATGCCGGTGCGTACCACCCACGGCATAGGCGTTGTAACCTTCACTCAATTCCGCGTGCAGCAGGTTTTCCATTAGCGATCGCCCTGCACCGGACACCGCGCATTTCAGATCCAGAATGATATCGTCCAGATCAATCACGCCCGCGGAAATCAAAGGCCGCAGCACATATTGACCGGTCGCCGCGTTACAGCCTGTGCCCGCAACCAACCGCGCAGACCGAATGTCGTCCCGGTAAAATTCGGTCAGGCCATAGACGGCCTCGGCCTGCTGATCCAATGCCCCATGCGGGTTCCCGTACCATTTTTCATACTCATCTGCCTCTTGCAGGCGAAAATCAGCAGACAGATCAACGATTTTCAGGGTTTTGGGCAACGCGCGGATGACGTCCTGGCTGGTCTTGTGCGGCAAGGCGCAAAAGCAAAGGTCCACCGATGAAAAGTCGATCTCAGATATCTTGCACAACACAGGCAGGTTCAGATGGCGCAGGTGTGGGAACACCTTGTCCATCGATTGCCCGGCTTTCCGCTCGGCCGCCAAGGCTACAATTTCCATGTTCGGGTGCTCGGCGATCAGCCGCACCAGTTCGGCGCCGGTATAGCCAGAGGCGCCCAGAATTGCGATTTTATGGGTCATGTCAGACCTCGTTTCCTTCGTATGTCACATGTATCGACCGCCGATGCGACGGTCATTGAATTAGAGATTCGGGATTGCGCCGTCCTTGACCTAGGTCAGGCGGCTTCAAAGGTGATTTGTCGTCGCAAAAACTGCGTTGCGCGATCTGAAACAACCGGGGCTTTGCCCGTGGTCAGAAACCCGCCGTCGCCTTCGCCCAGCATGGCCGGATGCCGCTGCAGGTAATCTGCAAGGCTTTCTGCCACCAGATCTCCCTGACTGTAGACCTTCACATCAGGACCCAGCGCGGCCTGAAACTCTTCGGCCATCAACGGGTAATGCGTGCAGCCCAAAATGGCTGCCTGAGGTTCGGGCATCTTGCGTTTCAACGCGTCGACATGCGACCTGACCAGCGCCTCGGCCAAAATCAGGTCCCCGTCTTCGATGGCATCCACAACACCGCCACAGGACTGCGCCTCGACGTCCACTCCGATCGCCCGGAAGGCCAGTTCGCGCTGAAAGGCCCGGCTGGACACGGTCGCAGGCGTGGCAAACAAGGCCACGTGCTGAACCGCGACCTCGCGTGGCGGAGAGTTGTCGCCCCATTGCCGCTCGGTCAGCGCTTCGATAAGCGGCACGAACACGCCCAATACGCGCTTGCCCTCGGGCACACCTTCTTCCTGCATCCGACGCAACGCCGCCGCACTGGCTGTGTTGCAGGCCAGAATCACAAGATTGCACCCGCGTGCCCACAAATCGTTTACCGCACGGCGGGTCAGTTGATAGATATCCTCGGCATCCCGCACGCCGTAGGGCGCATGCGCGCTGTCGGCGAAATACAGAAAGTCAACCTCGGGCAGACGTGTCTGCGCGGCGTTCAGGACGGTCAGACCGCCAAGACCAGAATCAAAAATACCTACTGCCATTTACCCTTCAGGCGCGATGCCGTTCCTCGAATTCATAGCCATAATCATAAGACTTCAGCGGCTTCGGAGACAGCTCATACGTGGCTTTGCGCAGGAAATCCATCATCTTGCGCGTATCCTTGCCCAATGGGTCCAGAACGTCGCGCCCGATAGGCTCGCCAATGACCACCTGAACCGGCGTATCCACCCGTTTCTTGAACTCTTTAATGAGCAAGCCCATGCGTAATGTATTGTGCAAATGGCTTGCGATCTGGAACAGGCGCGACGTATGTCCGTCAAAGAAAACCGGCACCACGGTGGCCTCGGACTTGGCCACCATCCGGGCGGTAAAGCCACGCCAGCCCGGGTCCATGGGGTGCGAGAAAGGTTTCGCGCCGGTGCTGACCGTTCCGCCCGGGAAAATCCCGATGGCACCGCCATCGCCCAGGTAATTCAGCGCGGTCTTTCGGGTGTCGAGGTTCAGCTTCATCGCCTCTTTCGTGGCATCAAACGAAATCGGCAGCACGACGCGATTCAAATCTTCGGCCTTGCGGAACACGTGGTTGGCGAGAATGCGAAAATCTCCGCGGGTCTGTGACAGGATATGCCCCATCATCAACCCGTCCAGAATACCATAAGGGTGATTGGCGATCAGGATGATCGGGCCCTCTTTGGGAATATTGCTGAGCGCGCCACCCACCACGTCCAAAGTCAGCCCATACCGTTCGACCATAACCGCCCAGAAATCCCGACCCCGCGCCACATCCCGCTCGTACCCGTCCGCGCGCTTGATCAACCGCAGGCGACCTGTGGTATTTTCCATCAACTTGATCACCATGCGACCGCCTTTGGTTTCGGCGGAATACGCATACGAGATGTCACGGGCGACATGGTGGCGCGAGGGCATTTTGGACTCCGAAAACTTGCCTGTCTTTTTATAGACGAATTTCCTGCCCAAGAAACGTGACAAGCCTGTGAAACGTCATTCAGCCGCAGCTTGCAGCTGAGGTCCGCCATCGCGGATGACGGCCAGCAATTCCTCTCGTCGCTTTGCCGCCTTGGCCTCGCTTTCCACAAGGACGGGTCCGAATCCCCGGATGTCCAGCGGCAACCGGGCCAGCGCGGCTATCGCGTCGCGGGTCTGTGGTGTCAGTTTTGGAAGGACCTCTTTCATGTCCTTTTCATATTGCCGGATCAGCGCGCGTTCCATCCGGCGCTCGGCGCTGTAGCCAAACACATCCAGCGGCGTGCCGCGGATCGCTTTCAGCTTTGCAAGCACCTTCAGGGGACCAAGGAACCATTCGCCAAAAGCGCGCTTTCTTGGCCGACCATTGTCACCCTTGGTGCCCAAAGCAGGCGGGGCGAGATGGAATGTCATCTTGAAATCGCCGTCAAACTCGGCCGCAGCATTATCGCGACTGCTCAGCAACAGCCGGGCGACCTCATATTCATCCTTGTAGGACAAGAGTTTATGATAGCCTCTTGCCGCGGCCTCGCGGGTCTTTTCATCTTCGATATTGTCAACCAGCTTGCGATAGCGTTTTGCCAGTCGGGCGTTCTGATAATCCGTCAGATGCCCGGCGCGGAAGTCGATGATCTGATCCAGCGTCTTCGGCAAATCGGCCACCTTGTCTGACAAAAGCCCCGCCGCATCTTCAGGGTACAGGACAGCCCACCGACCGACGTCAAACGCGCGCTTGTTGCGCTCGACCGCGGTGCCATTCAACTCGATCGCTTGCATGATCGCTTCATAGCTGATGGGCAGCAAACCGCGTTGCCAGCCTGCACCAAACACCATCATGTTTGAATAGATCGAATCCCCCATCACCACACGCGCCAGATCGCTGGCGTCGAACAAGATGACACCGTCTTTCAGCCGCGCCTGCAGCGCCAGTTCCAGCTGATCGCTGGGGATCTGGAATTCCGTATCGCGCGTGAAATCACCGGTGATGATTTCGTGATTGTTGACCACAGCACCGGTTTGACCTTCCCGCGTCAGCCCCAGCGTCTTGGCCCCGGCCGAGACCACCAGATCACCGCCGATCAGGGCATGGGCCTCACCGGTTGCGACCCGAATGGCGCTGATGTCCTCGGGCCTGTTTGCAATCCGGCAGTGAATATGAACTGCCCCGCCCTTCTGCGCGAGACCCGCCATTTCCATCATTCCGGCACCCTTGCCGTCGATCTGCGCGGCTTGCGCCAGAACTGCACCAATGGTGACAACACCGGTGCCGCCGACGCCGGTGATCACCACATTATGCGTGCCGTCGATCCCTGGCAGGTCGGGTTCCGGCATGTCGGGAAGTTCAAGTTCAATCGCGGCCTCTTTGCGGACTTTGGCACCTTCCAGCGTCACGAATGAGGGGCAAAAGCCGTTCACACAGGAAAAATCCTTGTTGCAGCTGGATTGATCGATTGCGCGCTTGCGTCCCAGTTCCGTCTGTTTCGGCACGATGGATACGCAGTTCGACTGCACACCGCAATCTCCACAGCCTTCGCAGATGTCGGTGTTGATGAACACGCGTTTATCCGGGTCAGGAAACGTACCGCGCTTGCGGCGCCGACGTTTCTCGGCGGCGCAGGTCTGGACGTAAACAATGACCGAGACCCCCTCGATGTCGCGGAACTTTTCCTGAACCTTCATCAGTTCGGCGCGTTCATGCGTCTCGACACCCTCGGGCATCGCCTTCAGGTTCACGTCTTCTTTTTCGTCATAGACGAGGGCGACGTGCTGAACGCCCATGGCCCTGACCTCGCGAATAATACGTTCTGCGCTCAGGCCACCTTCGTTACCCTGTCCGCCCGTCATCGCGACCGCGTCGTTGAACAGGATTTTGTAGGTAATATTGGTGCCCGCAGCCAGCGCTGCGCGGACCGCCTGAACTCCGGAATGGTTATAGGTGCCGTCACCCAGATTCTGGAACACATGCTTTGTGTTCGAGAACGGTGCTTCCCCGATCCAATTCGCGCCTTCACCGCCCATATGGGTAAAGCCTGTCGTCTCGCGGTCCATCCACTGAACCATGTAGTGACACCCGATCCCGGCATAAGCCCGGCTGCCATCGGGTAACCGGGTCGAACTATTATGCGGGCAACCCGAACAGAAATACGGAAGACGCTCAGCGATTTCCTGCGCGTTATCGGCCCGGCGTGCGTCTGACAGGCTGGCCAGACCGGCGCGAACACCATCGGTATCGCGCCCTTCTTCGATCAGGATATCGCCCAGCTTCTCGGCGATCATGATCGGATCAAGCGCACCCCGGGTCGGGAACAACTCTTCGCGGTGCAAGGTGCCCGCCCCACCTTTGTACCAACCATAAACACGCCGCCCACGCCGGTCGTCAAAGATCGCTTCTTTGACCTGAACTTCAATCAGTTTGCGCTTTTCCTCGACGATGACGATCAGATCCAGACCTTCTGCCCAGTCGTGGAAACCCTTCATATCCAACGGGAATGTCTGACCAACCTTGTAGGTCGTGATCCCCAGACGTTCGGCCTCGGCCTCGTCAATGTTCAACAGTGACAGCGCATGCGTCAGATCCAGCCAGTTTTTACCGGCAGCAACCAGTCCGATCTTGGCCCCCGGTTTACCCCAAATCCGTTTGTCCATCCGGTTGGCATGCGAAAACGTCTCGGCAGCGAAACGCTTGTAATCGATGACCCGCGCCTCTTGCAGATGAGGAGTATCGACCAAACGGATGTTCAGACCGCCCTCGGGCATTTCGAATTTGGGAGTGACGATCTTCATGCGATCCGGGCTGCTATCCACGACCGAAGTGACCTCGATCGTGTCTTTCATCGTTTTCAACCCAACCCAGACACCCGCGAAGCGGCTGAGCGCGAACCCGTAAAGCCCATAGTCCAGAATTTCCTGAACGCCCGCCGGGCTGACGACTGGCATATAAGCATCCACCAACGACCATTCCGACTGATGCAGCACAGTCGAGCTTTCACCGGTATGGTCATCCCCCATAGCCATCAACACACCGCCATGTTCTGCCGTTCCGGCCATGTTGGCGTGGCGCATCACGTCGCCCGATCGGTCGACGCCGGGGCCCTTGCCATACCAAAGGCCGAACACGCCATCGAACCTGCCCTCGCCGCGCAAACCGGCCTGCTGGCTACCCCACAACGCGGTGGCGGCCAGATCTTCGTTCAGACCGTATTGGAAAGTGACGTCGCTTTCCGCCAGTTGCTTCTCGGCGCGGGACATCTGCAAATCGACTGCACCCAAGGGCGAGCCGCGATATCCGGTTACTAGACCCGCCGTATTCAGGCCCGCCGCCCGGTCGCGCGCCTTTTGCATCAGCATAAGCCGCACCAGCGCCTGTGTTCCATTCAACAGAACCGGGCTTTTGGACAGATCGAAACGGTCGTTCAGAGTGATTTTTGGCTGACTCATCAGACGCCTCCCCACGTCGGATTAGTGTGCTCTACTTTTCACCATTTTAGGTCAAAATTGCTGACCTGCATAGTAATTTTCCTCGTTTACGCAACGATTTCCGGGTTCGAATGTAGAATTTGTTACGTGTTTCATATAGGGCTGCGATTGGATAACGAAAGTTGCGACGATGGATTGGGACAAGCTCAGAATATTTCACGCGGTTGCGGATGCAGGCAGCCTCACGCATGCGGGGGACAAACTCAATTTGTCTCAATCCGCTGTGAGCCGTCAGATTCGCGCGCTGGAAGAATCGTTGGATGCGACCCTGTTTCATCGTCATGCACGTGGGCTGATTCTTACGGAACAGGGCGAGTTTTTGTTTGATGCCACGTCGGCAATGTCCAAACGCCTTGACGCCGCCGCAGCGCGCATCCGCGACAGCGAAGACGAGGTGTTTGGCGTATTGCGTGTCACCACGACATTCGGCTTTGGAACATTGTGGCTGGCACCGCGCCTGCCCAAGCTGTACGAGCAATATCCCGATCTGAACATCGACCTGATGCTTGAGGAGCGGGTTCTTGACCTGCCCATGCGCGAAGCCGACGTTGCCATTCGCATGAAAGAACCCAGCCAGGCCGATCTGGTACGCAAACGCCTGATGACAGTGCAGATGCAGCTATACGCCACCCGAAAATATCTTGATACACATGGTGGCGCGCCGCAAACGCTGGACCAGATTTCCAAACACCGATTGATCTGCCAGACCCCGTCCGCCCCGCAAGTCGGCGCCGGTGCCGCGATGGTGCGGCACCTGATGACCCACAATCCCGCATCGCTTTTGACGGTGAACAATTATTTCGGCGTTTTGCAGGGTGTGCTGCATGATCTCGGTATCGGTGTTCTTCCCGATTACGTGACCGAGGACTTTTCTCACCTTGTGCCAGTTCTGGCCAATACGGAAAGCGCAGATGTTCCCGTCTACCTGGCTTTCCCGGAAGAATTGCGTCATTCCAAGAGGATAGCGGCGTTTCGCGACTTTGTGCAGGATGAAATCATTGCCCATCGCAAGCAATTGCGACAATTGGGTAAACTCTAGCCATGCACTGTCCGCATAGCGGCCATGACATAGTTAAGCTGTAAAACACCTTGATCGTTCACAAACTGATCCCTAAATGAGCATTCGAAGGCGATGATGCTGTAACGCTCATCATCTTCATACCTCCCTGTTGGACTACGGCCGAGCTTAGTGCTCGGCCTTTTTTTTGGCTGCAGCGTCTCATCAATGGGGCGAAAGCGCTGGGAAAACCGCGCGCATGCGCCTATGATCCCGAAAAAGCGATTAAAATTTCGTGATCGAGGGCAAATTCATGTATCATCCACTCCGCCTTTTGGTGGCGCTGGTCGCTGCACTATTCCTTGCAGGACCACTTCATGCGCAAGACTCTGGCACCGCATCCACCGTAACTATCCCCGAGGATTTGACACCTGAACAGGTTGACGATCTGGTTGCCCGGATGTCGGATGATCAGGTGCGGTCCATCTTGTTGGAGCGTCTGGATGCTGTGGCCGAAAAGAATGCGGCTGAAGCGGAGGAACGTGAAGATCCGATCACCGAGATCAATGAAATCTGGGCTGAGATGGTGGCCTCGTGGACGCAGGTCATCACCACCTTGCCCAATATCTTCACGGCACAGGCCAAGGCGGTTTCGAATTTCGTAACCAAGTTCGACGGCACGGGCGCTCTGGTCCTGATCGGGCTTGTGTTCAGCGTTCTGGTCGTGGGCTTCATCGCAGAAAAACTGTTCGGCCTGCTGACCCGCAAATGGCACAACAAGACCGAGGTCGCGGATGAGAACGACCTGTGGGGCGCGGTGCGGTATCTGTTTGTCCGCTTTTGCCACGAGATCGCCGGTCTGGTCGTGTTTTACGTGGTCATTCGCGCTGTGGGCCGGGGGCTTCTGACACCCGAGCAGATCGTTTACGCGGCGCCCTTTGTCTTCTACCTGATCTGGATTCCGCGCCTGGGTGCGGCGGCCTCGCGCTTTGTTCTGGCCCCAAACAAGTCCCATTACCGTCTGGTCAATGTGGATGATCACTGGGCCAAATACCTGCACCGCAACCTGATCGGCCTGCTGATCCTGATCGGCTTCACCTTGTTCCTGCTGCATTTCAACCGCCTGAACGGCATCACCGGCGGCGAGACGCGCATCGGGTTCTGGCTGAACGCAGGCATCCATATTTATATCGGCGTGATCGCCTGGAAAGCGCGCGATGGCCTATCGCAGATGATGCTGGGATCAGACCCTGACCACACCAAGTTCGACGAAGAGGTGGCGCATTATTATCCCTATTTCGCCATTGGCGTTTCGGCGGTGATCTGGCTGCTGGTCGAGTTCATCGTGGCGCAGCGGAACCCCACTTCGCTTGCACTGCTGGTTCAGGGCGCGCATTTCACCACCATGTTCTGGCTGCTGATCGCGCCCGCGCTGGATACGCTGATCCGGGGGCTGGTCCGGCATCTGCAACCTCCGATGCAGGGGGATGGCGCTGTGGCCGAGCGGGCCTATAAGTCCGCCAAACGCAGCTATATCCGCATCGGGCGCGTTCTGGCGGGCATTCTGGTCATCCTGATGATCGCCAACGCCTGGAACCTGAACCTGCAGGAAATCGCCGGCGGCGACGAGGAATCGGGCAGCAAGCTGGTCCAGTTCTTCCTGATCATCGCCGTGGGCTATATTCTGAACGAGGTCGTCTCGCTGTGGATCAACCGCCGACTGGCGAAAGAGATGACCGCGTCCGAGCAAAGCCCCGATGAAGAGGCAGGCGAAGGTGGCGGCGCGGGCGGATCGCGGCTGGCCACTGTGCTACCCTTGTTGCGGGCCACGGCGCAGATCACTATCGCCGTGATCTTTGGATTGCTGGCGCTTGGGGCTTTGGGCATCAACATCACACCGCTTTTGGCCGGTGCCGGTGTTCTGGGTCTGGCCATCGGCTTTGGCGCGCAGAAACTGGTGGCGGATATCGTCGGCGGCATCTTCTTCCTGATCGATGACGCATTCCGGGTCGGTGAATATGTCGATGTGGGCGGCACCATGGGCACGGTCGAGAAAATCTCGATCCGTTCCATGCAGCTCCGCCATCACCGCGGACCGGTGCACACCATTCCTTACGGCGAGATTCAGAAGTTGACCAATTTCAGCCGCGATTGGGTGATCATGAAGCTGAAGTTCACTGTGCCGTTCGATACCGATCCCAACAAGGTCAAGAAAATCTTTAAAAAGATCGGGGCCGAGATGATGGCGGACGAGGTCCACAAGGATGGCTTCCTTCAGCCCTTCAAATCGCAGGGTGTGTTCGACTTTGACGACGTCGGCATGATTATTCGCGGCAAGTTCATGGCCAAGCCTGGCAAGCAATTCACCTTGCGCAAGGAAATCTTCAACCGGGTGAAAGCAGCCTTTAACGAGAACGGTATCGACTTTGCCCGCCGCGAAGTGCGTGTGGCCATTCCCGGACTGGACGAGGTCGAGAACCTGACCGAAGAACAGAAAACAGCTGTCGGGGCCGCCGCCGCGGACGCAGTTAACAAGGGCGAGGCCCCGGCTTAACCCGACTGAGGTGCCTCCGGTTTGAGGCAAAACAAGCAATACAAACGGAATCGGCCCTGTGCCGGTTCCGTTTTTCTTTGCCCAAAAGGCCCTGCGCTGACTTGGCCCTTCCCACGGACGCGCCCTTGCCCTAAAAGGCGCGCAATCTCGGCCACCCTTGGACAAGGACAGACGATGCAAGAGCCCGCCATCACACCCGATCTGATCGCCGCACACGGGCTCAAGCCCGAAGAATACGACATGATCCTCGAGATCATCGGGCGCGAGCCGACCTTTACCGAGCTTGGCATCTTCTCGGCCATGTGGAACGAGCATTGCTCCTACAAATCCTCGAAGAAATGGCTACGCACCCTGCCCACCTCCGGCCCTCAGGTCATCTGCGGCCCCGGTGAGAATGCGGGCGTGGTCGATATCGGCGATGGTCAGGCGGTTGTCTTCAAGATGGAGAGCCACAACCACCCCTCGTATATCGAACCCTATCAGGGCGCGGCGACCGGCGTGGGCGGCATCCTGCGTGACGTCTTCACCATGGGCGCACGCCCCATCGCGTCGATGAACGCCCTGTCCTTTGGCGAGCCCGGCCACCACAAAACGCGCCAACTGGTCAACGGCGTGGTCGAGGGCATCGGCGGTTATGGCAACTGTTTCGGCGTGCCTTGTGTGGGTGGTGAAGTGCGTTTTCACCCCGCCTATAACGGCAACTGCCTTGTGAATGCCTTTGCTGCAGGTCTGGCTGATAGCGACAAGATTTTCTACTCCGCCGCCTCGGGTGTCGGCATGCCTGTTGTGTATCTCGGAGCAAAAACCGGCCGTGACGGCGTAGGCGGTGCAACCATGGCATCCGCCGAGTTCGACGACACGATCGAAGAAAAGCGCCCCACAGTTCAGGTCGGCGACCCCTTCACCGAAAAGCGCCTGATGGAGGCGACGCTGGAGCTGATGCAGACCGGGGCCGTGATCTCGATTCAAGACATGGGCGCTGCAGGTTTGACCTGCTCCGCTGTTGAAATGGGCGACAAGGGTGGTCTGGGTGTTCGTCTGGACCTCGAAAACGTGCCTCAGCGCGAAGAGAACATGACGGCCTATGAAATGATGCTGTCTGAATCTCAGGAGCGCATGCTGATGGTCCTCAAACCCGAGCTTGAGGCCGAGGCGCGCGCCGTGTTCGAGAAATGGGACCTCGATTTTGCCATCGTGGGCGAGACAATCGCCGAAGATCGTTTCCTGATCATGCACAATGGTGAGGTCAAAGCCGATCTGGTCCTGTCCAAGCTTTCGTCAACCGCACCGGAATATGACCGCCCGTGGGAACCGACACCGGAAGCCGACGCGCTGGAAGATGTGCCTCAGATCGATCCGATCGACGGTCTGCGTGCCCTGCTCTCTTCGCCCAACTATGCGGGCAAACAGTGGGTGTATGAGCAATACGACACCATGGTGATGGCCGACAGCACCCGCACACCGGGTCTGGGCGCTGGCATGGTGCGCGTCCACGGAACCGACAAGGTGCTGGCCTTTACCAGTGACGTGACCCCGCGCTATGTCCGCGCGAACCCGGTTGAGGGCGGCAAGCAAGCAGTGGCCGAAGCCTATCGCAACCTGACCGCCGTCGGGGCCAAGCCGCTGGCAACGACCGACAACCTGAACTTCGGCAATCCCGAAAAGCCCGAGATCATGGGCCAGTTCGTCGGGGCCATCCAAGGCATCGGCGCAGCCGTCGGTGCGCTGGACATGCCCATCGTTTCCGGCAACGTCTCGCTTTATAATGAAACCGACGGTCAGGCGATCCTGCCGACACCGACCATCGGCGCGGTTGGCTTGCTGTCGCACGCGGATGAAATCATCGGCAACGAAGTGCGCGAGGGCCATGTCGCGCTGGTCATCGGTGAAACCAAAGGCCATCTGGGTCAGTCCGCCCTGCTGGCAGAGGTCTTCAACCGTGAAGACGGCGACGCGCCCCATGTCGATCTGGAGGCGGAAAAGCGCAACGGTGATTTCATCCGCGCCAACCGCCAGATGATCAAGGCCTGTACCGATCTGGGCGACGGCGGCCTTGCGCTGGCTGCGTTCGAACTGGCCGAAGCCGCAGGCGTTGGCGTTTGTCTGGACGACGCCTCAACCGAGTTCCTGTTTGGCGAGGATCAAGCCCGCTATCTGGTCGCCTGTAATTTTGATCAGGCCGAAGCATTGATGATCGCTGCTGGTCAGGCCGGGGTCCCGCTGGTCTCGGTCGGTCGCTTCACCGGCGAAGCGGTAAAAATCGGCGGCTCTGAGGCTGCACTGGACGATCTGACCGCAACGTTCCGTAGCAGCTTTGCCGAGGCAGTTGCCTGAATTCAACCTCGCCCATGACATCGAAGCGCGCGCCTTGATCGGCGCGGGTTTTGTCGTCTCAGGACCACTTGCGCGCCCCGCTTTGGCGCTCTACATCTTGGGAAAGACCTTCAGGAGTAACCTACATGCCGATGAGCGCCCACGAAATCGAACACCTGCTGCGCGAAGCTTTTCCCGATGCGGAGATTCAGGTCGGCGGCAGCGACGGCGTGCATATGTCCGCCATGGTTGTGGACGAAAGCTTTCGCGGCAAAAACCGGGTTCAACAGCAGCGTGCGGTCTACGCGGCCTTGAAAGGCAAGATGGACGGCCCAGATGGAGAGCTGCACGCGCTTGCGTTGACGACGAAAGTACCGGAGTGACATGGATCTTGGAATTGGCGTTTTTGTTGGCATTGCGGCCGTAATCATCTTGACGGCCCTGTTGGCGCGAAGCCGATCCAAAGATGACACTCAATCCAGACGAGGAGCCCTTCCCGGATTAGGATATCGAACGATTTTTACAATCTATGATTCCGGCGGGTCCGGAGGTGGACATTCCACGCAATATCGTGTCCCGAAAGATCCTCAAGACTACGCCAAAGCGATGATGCCGAAGAGCAAAGGAAACGCGAAATGACTGACGTGAAAACCCAGATCGACGAAACCGTAAAAGCCAACGACGTTGTGCTTTATATGAAAGGCACCAAGGAAATGCCTCAGTGCGGGTTTTCCTCGCGCGTGGCTGGTGTGCTGAATTATATGGGCGTCGACTATGCCGACGTGAACGTTCTGGCCGATGAAGAGGTTCGTCAGGGCATCAAGGATTATTCCGACTGGCCGACCGTGCCGCAGCTGTATGTCAAAGGCGAATTCGTCGGTGGGTGTGACATCATCACCGAGATGACGCTCTCGGGTGAGCTTGACACCTTGTTCGATGACAACGGCGTTGGCTACAACAAAGACGCAGCCGACAAGATCCGCGAAGCAAACGCCTGATCAACGGCTGACACAATCCCGGAACAGAATACGTTCCGGGGCTGTGTTGCCAGCGCCCTGGAAAGTGATCGAAGCTTCCCATCCTTTCGAGCGGAGGGTGTATGACCCTTCTCCCCCAACAGACTCGTAGCGAATTCCCGACCCGCTTGGCGCTTGCTTGAGTGCGATCAATTGACCATCGATAAGCATCGCAGCCGCGCCGGATCCGTCGGTGGCATTGAAGTAAGACACCGGAATTGTCACACCGTTTTCACAGTTGAACGTGACCGACAGGACATCGATTTCCGCAGCCGCCGCGCCGCTCATCACGGTCAGCGCCACAGTCAGAGCGACGGGCGCGCGCAGCCTCATGCGCCCGACTTTTCTTCGACCACCGCCGCAAGCGCCTCGGCCCGAGCGGCCATTTCGGCCAGCGTGTCCGTCACCGATGGCGGCACAATCGCAACCTCAACGCGTTCGGGTTCGGGCGGCGGCGCGTTGCGCAACCTGTTCAACTCAGCCTGAGTCTCGGCCAGTCTGGCCTCGGCGGTCTTAACCCGGTCTTCTTGCGCGGCAGCTTTGTCGGCCAGCATCAGCCCGGCCATCAACAGCATACGCGCCTCGGGCATACGCCCGATCTGATCTGACAGAACCTGCGCCTCATCATCCAGCAGTTTGGCGGCAGCATGGAGAAACTGTTCTTCCCCATCCTGGCATGAGACATCAAAGCCACGGCCACCGATATGGATTGTAACTTCGGGCATTATTCCACCTCTCCTTCGGCCAGATTGGCGTGGTTCAGCAACGGCTCTAGCCGGGCCAGTACCGCATGTGCTTCGGCGGCATCAGATGCCCGCGCGGCCCGCGTCGCCTCAAGTTCGGCAGCGGTGGCGCGGTTCAGCAAGTCCGCATCCGACACACCCTTTTCCGCCGCAGCCCGCAGTTCGTCCACAGTACCGCGCAGCTGTTCATTGGCCTTTCGAAGGCGCTGCAGATCATCCTCAAGCCGGGACATGGCAGCCCCGTGGCTTGTGCGTTCGGCCCGTAGCATCTCAAGTTCCGAACTCAGATCGGCCAGCTTTTCGCTGTCGGCCAGTTCTGCACGCAGTCGCCCAATCTCGGCCCGCATGGCTTCGGCGGCAGTTGCAGAGGAACGCAGCGTTTCAATCTCGTCTTTCAGCACAGAGACTTCGTCGCTGTTCTCCAACGCAGCTTTAGCTTCGGCCAGCTCGGACCGCGCTGCCTCGACGGTTGCCAGCTGCGCTGTTGCCTCGGCCAGTTTCTCACGCAGGTCAGTGGTCTCGGCCTCTTGCACAGGCTGTGAACGCAATGCATCAAGATCACCGCGCATGGCGTCAACCTCGGTCTCGTGCCGCTGCTTCAGGGTTTTCAGACGTTCTTCCAGCTGCGCATTTGCCAGACGCTCTTCTGCGAGGGCCGCGCGCAGGCTCTGATCTTCGCCACTGGCCGCCGGGGTTGCATCGCTCAGCGCGTCAACGCCAGCACCAATCCGCTCCATCGCGGCGATGATACGTCTTTGCAGGTCTTCGATTTGGCTCATGCCCCTGTCACCTCTTTATCAAGGTTCTTTGCTGTTCTGTGCCCACCGAATCAATCCGGGCAGCTCTCAGGCTTAGTCTAACGGAATGTCGCAGAAAATACCCACTCTTTGCTTTCAAGTACTTGGGCCGCGCTCTTGAACCGGTTCGGTTGCCGACCGCCGGGTTCTGCTTGCACTTTGACGGACGGATGGTATTCAGCGGCCCATCTGCCTGTAATCCAAAGGAACAATGCCCGTGGACCTGACTGCGCTGCGCAATGCCAACCCCGAACACTGGGACAAAGCTGCGGCCATCCGCACCCTGACCCTGGACGCCGTCGCCGCCGCCAATTCCGGCCATTCCGGTATGCCGATGGGCATGGCCGACGTTGCGACCGTTCTGTTCGAAAAGCATCTGAAATTCGATGCCACCGCCCCGAACTGGCCGGACCGTGACCGGTTCATTCTGTCCGCGGGTCACGGGTCGATGCTGATCTACTCGCTTCTGTATCTGACGGGTCATGCTGATGTAACGCTGGATGAGGTTAAGAACTTCCGCCAGTTGGGGGCAAAGACGGCCGGTCATCCGGAAAACTTCCTGATCCAGGGCGTCGAAACCACAACCGGTCCTCTGGGCCAGGGCATCGCCAACGCCGTCGGGTTCGCCATGGCCGAGGAAATCCAGCGCGCGCAGTACGGTAAGAAGGTCGTAGATCACTATACTTACGTGATCGCAGGCGACGGCTGTCTGATGGAAGGTGTCAGTCAGGAAGCCATCACGCTGGCAGGCCGTCATGAGCTGAGCAAGCTGATCGTCTTCTGGGACAACAACAATATCACCATCGACGGCACCGTTGACATGGCCGACCGAACCGATCAAGTGCGCCGCTTCGCAGCCTCGGGCTGGCATGTCATCGAAGTCGACGGCCATGATCCGCAGGCAATTGACGCTGCTATCGTCGACGCGAAAAAGTCTAACAAGCCGACCATGATTGCTTGTGAAAGTCATATCGCCTTGGGCCATGCGGCGCAGGACACCTCGAAAGGTCATGGCGCGCTGACGGATCAGGAACAGTTGAAAGCCGCCAAGGAAGGTTACGGCTGGCCGCATGGGGCGTTTGAGGTCCCCGCCGACGTGAAATCCGCATGGGAAGCCATCGGTGCACGCGGAGCTGCCGAACGTGCCGCCTGGGAAGGCCGTTTCGCACAACTGTCCGAGCGCAAACAGGCCGAATTCAACCGTGCCTATGCCTTTGAAACGCCCAAGAAGCTGGCGGGTGCGATCCGGGCCTTCAAGAAACAGATGTCCGAGGACCAGCCCAAACTGGCCACCCGCGCCTCGTCGGAAAAAGTTTTGAACGTCGTCAACCCGATCATGACCGAGACCATTGGCGGTTCGGCGGACCTGACCGGTTCGAACAACACTAAATCCGCCGACATGGGCGTGTTCCTGCCGGAAAACCGCAAAGGTCGTTACATCCACTACGGTATCCGTGAACATGGTATGGCGGCTGCGATGAACGGCATGGCGCTGCACGGTGGCATTCGCCCCTATGGCGGTACGTTCATGGCCTTTACCGACTATGCGCGTCCGTCCATGCGTCTGGCTGCTTTGATGAAAGTGCCAACGGTCTTCGTGATGACCCACGACTCGATTGGATTGGGAGAAGACGGCCCAACCCACCAGCCGGTCGAGCATTTGGCGATCTCACGCGCGACACCCAACACCTATGTGTTCCGCCCCGCGGACACGATCGAGACGGCAGAGGCGTGGGAACTGGCGCTAACCTTCAAAGCCAGCCCCTCGGTCCTGTCGCTGACCCGTCAAGGCGTACCGACTGTGCGGACCGAGCACAAGACTAAGAACCTTGTTGCCCAAGGCGCTTATGTTCTGGCCGAAGCCGAGGGCAAACGTCAGGCGATCCTGATCGCCACCGGGTCCGAGGTGTCGCTGGCCATGGAGGCCAAGGCGCAGCTTGAGGCCGAAGGGATCGGCACCCGCGTCGTCTCCATGCCCTGCATGGAACTGTTCGCACAACAGGACGAGGCTTATCGCAAGCGCGTCCTGCCGGGCGGCGCTGTCCGCGTCGGCATCGAAGCCGCCGTCCGTGCCGGAGGCTGGGATCGCTGGCTTTTGGGCGAACGTGGCCGCGAATCCAAAGCCGGTTTCATCGGCATGTCCAGCTTTGGTGCATCGGCCCCCGCTGGTGAGCTATACAAGCATTTCGGCATCACCGCCGACGCTGCCGTTGCGAAGGTCAAGGAACTGCTAGGTTAACCGAACGAAAAATGCACAGACAAAGGCGGCCATATTGGTCGCCTTTTTTGTCCCGGGCCTTTCACAGACTGGTGAGCAGTTGTGAAGTCGCCCGCCCTATTCGCGATTTCCATTCGATTTACCTGCAGCGCGATCCAATCACAAAGGGAAGTCACCCATGAAAATCCGCGCCGCAGTCGTTCTTGCCGCACTCAGCATGGCCACCTCGGCCACAGGGGCTGAGTTCGCCAGCAAACAAGACATCCAAACCGCCATGAGCGATCACACCTATCAGGGCGGCATGTTGTCGGGCGCGTTCACCGAGTATTATGCACCTGACGGGACGATCAAAGGCGACGGCTATACCGGGAACTGGAAGGCCACGGATAATGGCATGTGCTTCCAGTATGGCACCGATCCCGAAAACTGCTGGGACCTGAAAATCGAAGGGGCCGCCGTCACGCTGTTCAAGGACGGCAAAGTTGACGGGTCCGGCGTTGTGGTCAAAGGCAACACGAACAACTACTGACGGGCACCAGGGCTGCACTCAAGGCGACTTGGCCAGTTGACCTTGCACCTTGGAAAACGCCCGTTTTGCATAGTCTAGTCGCAGTTCATAGTCACCGCGCGGTTCAATACCCTCGGGTATCTGGCCCAACACAAGGGCCAGACACTGACGCAAATGGGTTCCATACAACGGAACATACTGGGCGGATTCACCGGACAGAGCGTTGTACAGACGTCCTCCGACCCAGTTGCCTCGCTTGCCGGCGTTGTCTGCGGTTTGGATACGAAACTGCAAGAACCTGCAGAGGTCGCGCGGCGAAAGTGGCACTTCTTCCGCACCGATGTTCAGGTTGCTGAGGGCGCGGGCTTTTCGGGCCTTCGCCTGCCCGTACAATCGGCTCTTAAAGCGTTTCACCACTGGTCTATAAATCGGCAAATCTGAGCTCGTCATGCTTTGCTTATGCGTTTCAATGTGTCGAAGTCCTGCCTGACCGCCGCGCCAAAAGCGGAGCGATGAGTTTCGTTGCAACCGGGATCAGGACCAGACCCCAACCAAGCCCGAATACACCGTCCATCGTGGCCTTGGCGATCCATTCGACTGCTGCCGCCCACTGGTCCGAGACCATGTGGCCCACAGCATAAGCCCAATCGTGAATGTGATGGCCTAACCAGCCAAAGCCCAGAACTTCAAGCCCGTGTATGATGATCGAGCCACCGACCCAAAGCATCGCCGCCGTACCAACGGTGGACAGTATTTTCAGAACATAGGGCATCGCCTGCACCAAACCGCGTCCTACGCCGCGGCCAATGGGCGTCGGTGCATTACGGGCCAGAAACAAGCCTGCGTCATCCATCTTCACGATCAGCGCGACCGAGCCATAGACGGCCACCGTCACACCGATACCGACCACCGCCAGCGTCGCAGCCTGCATCCACACGTTCGGAGCCTCAATGGCTGCCAGAGCAATCGTCATGATTTCAGCGGACAATATAAAATCGGTTTTGATCGCGCCCTTGACCTTCTGTTCCTCCAGATGACCAGGGTCACGGTTCTTCATGTCCTCATCAATCACCTTGCTCCCATGCGGAAACAAGACATGAAAGATCTTCTCGGCCCCTTCAAAGCACAAATAGGAACCGCCGAGCATAAGCAGCGGCGTAATCAGCCACGGCGCAAAATTGGCCAGTAGCAAGGCAACCGGCAACAACAGAATGATCTTGTTGAAAATGGACCCACGCGCGATGCGCCAGATGATCGGCAGTTCCCGCGCGGGCGCGAAACCCTGCACGTATTTCGGCGTCACCGCCGCGTCGTCAATGATCACGCCTGCCGTCTTGGCCCCGGCCTTGCCCGCGGCCGCCACCACGTCATCAACCGAAGACGCCGCGACCTTCGCTATGCCTGCCACGTCGTCCAGCAGGGCCAACAGACCACTCATCGCGTTTCCTTTCCCTTCATCTGCCCCGACCGGACCCTACCTGATCCAACGGCTAGCGCAAGCGTTAGCGCAATCGGCTCAGGTTTGCGCTAACACCTTAAAAATATGCCATTTTTGCCCTTTTGAGATTCCACTTTCGCGGCTATATGCCCTCCAACACAAGCGCAGTTTGGAGACGTCGGATGACCATTAAGGTCGGTATCAATGGTTTTGGCCGCATCGGCCGCTGTACCCTGTCGCACATCGCCGCATCGGCGCGCAACGACATCGAAGTGATCAAAGTCAACGCCACCGGCCCGCTGGAGACTTCGGCGCATCTGCTGAAATATGACAGTATCCACGGACGTTTCCCGCGCGATGTGTCCATCAAAGGCAACACCATGGATCTGGGTCGCGGCCCGATGGAGATGTTCTCGACGTACGACATGAACGAGCTGGACTGGGAAGGCTGCGACGTCGTTCTGGAATGCACCGGCAAGTTCAATGACGGGCTGAAGGCCAAAACGCATCTGGAGCGCGGCGCCGAACGTGTGCTGCTGTCGGCCCCCGGCAAAAACGTCGACAAGACCATCGTGTTCGGCGTGAACCACAACAGCCTGTCTTCTGAGGATCGAATGGTCTCGAACGGGTCGTGCACCACCAACTGCCTTGCCCCGCTTGCCAAGGTTCTCGACGAAGGTGTCGGCATCGAACATGGCATCATGACCACGATCCATGCCTATACCGGAGATCAACCGACACTGGACCGCCGCCACAGCGATCTTTACCGCGCGCGCGCAGCGGCCATGTCGATGATCCCGACCTCGACCGGTGCTGCTGCAGCCCTGGGCGAAGTTCTGCCTAACCTCAAAGGCCGACTGGATGGTTCGGCCATCCGCGTGCCGACCCCGAACGTCTCGGCTGTCGATCTGTCATTCCGCGCCTCGCGCGATGTAACCGTCGAAGAGGTCAACGCCATCGTGGAAGAGGCCGCAAAAGGCCCGATGCAGCGCGTTCTGGGGTATGAACCCGCGCCGCTGGTCTCGACCGATTTCAATCACACCGAGGAAAGCTCGATCTTCGCGCCGGATCAGACCCGCGTCGTCGACAATCGCATGGTTCGCGTGCTGGCGTGGTACGACAACGAATGGGGCTTCTCGGTTCGCATGGCGGACGTGGCAGTTGCCATGGGTCGACTTAACTAACCGTTTGCACATCGCTTGTACCCTAGTGCCCGCTCAGGTTATCTGGGCGGGCATTTTCGTTCAGGGCACATCCATGACCAATCAAATCGCCATATGGCTGGGATTGCTGATAGTTGGCGGCCTTATGCTGGACGTGGCCCTTGTCGGCTCGGAACATCTGCTGTTCCTGGGCAAGAAACTCTACGACTTTCTGGACTGGCTCGCCTTCTGGCGATGACAGAGGTTTTGCTTGACTTTCGCGTTCATCTGGCTTTGTTAGCGCTAACCAAGTATCGACGAATTTCTGACGGAGCGCATCATGACACTCAAGCTGGCAATCAATGGTTTTGGACGGATCGGGCGCGGCGTTTTGCGGGCGGTCACTGAATCGGGTCGCACCGACGTTGAAATCGTCGCGATCAACGATCTGGCAAAGCCGGAAATGAACGCGCATCTGTTCGAGTTTGACAGCGTTCATGGCCGGTATTCAAAACCGGTGACGCTCAGCGATGCCGGCCTGGACGTTGGTTACGGCCCCATCCGACTGAGCAGCGAGAGGGACCCCGAGGCCCTGAACTGGTCGGATGTGGATGTCGTGCTGGAATGTACTGGCGTGTTCCGCACCCGCGAAGCAGCCGAGCGGCACTTGAAAAACGGATCCAAGAAGGTTCTGATCTCGGCCCCGGCGCGCGGTGATGGCGGCGTTAAAACCGTGGTCTTTGGTGTGAACGATCAGGAACTGACGGCAGATGACATCATTGTCTCGAACGCGTCCTGCACCACCAACTGCCTGTCTCCGGTCGCGGCCGCACTGGATGCTGGCCTGGGCATCAAGCACGGGAACATGACAACGATCCATGCCTATACGGCCAGCCAACCCGTGCATGACACTGCCGGGAAAGACCCCTATCTGTCGCGCGCGGCGGCGCTTTCGATGATCCCCACAACCACAGGCGCCGCATCGGCGGTTGGTCTGGTTCTGCCTCAGCTTGCAGGCAAACTGACCGGACAGGCGATCCGGGTGCCGACCCCCAATGTATCTGTCGTCGATCTGGTCGCCGAGGTGTCTCGTCCCACGACAGAAGAAGAAGTCAACGCGCTGTTTACCGAAGCGGCTGCAAAAATCCCCGGCGTATTGGCAGCCGAACATCGCCCCTTGGTTTCAGTCGACTTCAATCATGACTCCCACAGCTCGACTGTTTCGCTTGCGGAAACAAAAGTGACCGACGGCACGTTGGTTCGCGTCCTCGCGTGGTATGATAACGAGTGGGGATTCTCGAACCGGATGCTGGACACTGCCGTTGCGATGGGCGCGTTATCCTAAACGTTCACGCAAGGCCTGATTGACACGGGGCGTGACGAATTTCGACACGTCCCCATTCAGCCGGGCGATCTCTTTGACCAGTTTGGACGCAATCGCCTGATGACGGGCTTCTGCCATCAGAAAGACCGTCTCAATCGAATCGTCGAGCGCCCGGTTCATGCCGACCATCTGGAATTCATATTCGAAATCAGCCACCGCACGCAGGCCCCGCACGATGATCTGAGCGCCAACATCCCGGGCGCAATCGATCAGCAGGTTCTCAAACGGATGAGCGACGATTTCGGTCCCCGTCTGCTCGGTCAGATGCGCACATTCGGCTTCGATCATGGCCACACGCTCTTCCAGCGTGAAAAGCGGACCCTTGTCCCGATTGATGGCAACGCCAATGACAAGCTTGTCCACCAACGCCGCCGCCCGGCGGATGATGTCGATATGACCCATTGTGATCGGGTCGAAGGTTCCGGGATATAATCCGACGCGCATCGGGCTCTCCTGCGCAACAATATTTCGGCGCAAGCAAACATAACTTTGCTGCAGGTGCAAGAGGCAGAGCCAGAGCCCTGCCCGTTCAGTGACCCATAATCATGCCTTCAAGCGCGTCTTTTTCCATCGCCAGTTCAGCCAATTGCGCTTTGACGGCGTCACCCAGTGTCACGATGCCCACCAGCTTGCCATCTTCCAGAACCGGCATATGGCGAAAACGGCCCTGGGTCATCCGCGACAGAATGTTTTCGACCGTGTCCTGACGGCTGGCTGTAACCAGATCGCGCGTCATATATGCGCTGACCGGTTTGGTCAGGCAGCCGCTGCCGCTGGCCGCAAGTTCGCGCACAATATCACGCTCGGACAGGATACCGGCTGCTGTCTCACCGCCATCCTCGGACACGACGACTGTCCCGATCCGTTTGGTCGCCAATATCTGTGCAGCATCCGCAACGGTTAAGGAAGGCTCGACCGTTTCCACCCCTTCTGTGGCTTTCGACTTGAGAATAGCCTGAACGAGCATATGCAAAACCTCCGAAATAACTTTACGTTTTACAAAGCGTTGCCGGAATGTCCGAACCTGTCAAGATGAAGCTTCGGCTTCAAGCTGCGCAACCTCGTCGCGGATACCGCGCGACAGCGCCTCGGCGAAGCGGTTCAACCGTTCATTACGCTGATCGCCCTGATGGCGCACCAGATAGAAGCGGCGCGTCAGACTGACCTGATCCACCACGATTTTCCGCAACTCGGGATGAAACGGCAGCGTGAAATCATGCGCCACGCAAACCCCACTGCCGAGGGAGACCTGGCGCAGCTGAACCGAGACGGAATTCGACGCCAAAGCGACACGGTCAACACCTATGTCGTTCAGATAATCCAATTCCCGATCAAAAATCATGTCAGGAATGTAGCCGATCATGCGGTGACCCTGCAGATCCGAGATGGTTCTGATCTGCGCATTCTGGTCCAGATACGCGCGACTGGCCACAAGATGCAGCCGGTAATCCGATATCTTTTTCACCAGCAACTTGCCCGCGTTCGGCGCGCTGACCGAAATCGCCATATCCGCTTCGCGTCGGGACAGGTTGATGAGCCGCGGCAGCGCCAGAATCTGAATATCGAGTTCCGGGTTGGCATCGCTGATCCGCGCACAAACCTGCGGCAGCAGATAGTTCGCACATCCATCGGGTGCACCGATCCTGATCTGTCCGCTCAGTGTTTCTGTCGAACCTGTGACTGCCCCGGTCGCCGCCCGCATCGCCTCTTCCGCGTGCAGGCCATGGTCCATCAAGCGGGTTCCGGCAACGGTCAGAACATAGCCTTGCTGTGATTTCGTAAACAGGATCGCGTCGAGTTCGACCTCGAGTCGCGCGATCCGACGACCAACCGTCGCAGGATCCAGTTTGAGGACCCGACCGGCGGCTGACAGGCTTTCTTCACGCGCGACGGCCAAAAAAACACGCATATCATCCCAGTTCGGGTTCATGCCCACACCTTTGCATTTTTGCAAAACAACTTTGGAACATTGCCTCTGTTCAAGGGATTTACGCAAGCCTATTCTGCGCCCAAACCCATTCGGAGGATTAAGCGATGAACGATCTGACCCACTTTCTAAATGGTGAAATGACGGCTGGCACGTCCGGTCGGTTTGACGACGTGTTCAACCCGGCGACAGGCGAAGTTCAGTATAAATGCCCAATGGCCAGCGCCGCCGAAACAACCAAAGCCATCGAAGACGCTGCGGCCGCTCAGGTCGAATGGGGGGCCACCAACCCGCAGAAACGGGCGCGGGTGATGATGGCGATGGTTGGCCTGATGAACCGCGATATGGACAAGCTGGCCGAGGTGCTCAGCCGTGAACACGGCAAGACGGTTCCGGACGCCAAAGGCGACCTGCAGCGCGGGTTGGAAGTGATCGAATACTGCATCGGTGCTCCGCAGATGCTGAAGGGAGAGTTCACCGACAGTGCGGGTCCGGGCATCGACATGTATTCGATGCGTCAGCCTTTGGGTGTGGTCGCCTCGATCATGCCGTTCAATTTCCCTGCGATGATGCCCCTATGGCATGTCGGCCCGGCCCTGGCTTGTGGCAACGCGGTTGTCCTGAAGCCTTCGGAACGCGACCCGTCGGTCCCGTTGATGCTGGCAGAGCTGTTTGTCGAAGCGGGCCTGCCAAAAGGCGTTTTCCAGGTCGTGAATGGCGATAAAGAAGCCGTGGATACTCTGCTGGACAACGAGATCATTCAGGGCGTTAGCTTTGTGGGCTCGACCCCGATCGCGCAGTATATCTATTCCCGCGCCACTGCGAACGGCAAGCGGGCGCAGTGTTTTGGCGGTGCCAAGAACCACATGATCGTTATGCCCGATGCGGACATGGATCAGGCAGCCGACGCGCTGGTTGGCGCCGGTTACGGTGCGGCGGGCGAACGCTGCATGGCGATCTCGGTTGCGGTGCCGGTTGGTGAGGCCACGGCAGACGCGCTGATCGAAAAGCTGATCCCGCGCGTGGAAAAACTTAAGGTCGGCCCTTATACCGCAGGCGACGATGTGGACATGGGCCCGGTTGTGACCGGGGCTGCTAAGGAACGCATTCTGGGCCTGATCAATTCGGGTGTCGAGCAAGGTGCCAAGCTGGTTGTCGATAACCGCGATTTCAGTCTGCAGGGCTATGAAGACGGTTTCTTTGTCGGCCCGCATCTGTTTGACCACGTCACGCCCGACATGGACATCTACAAACAGGAAATCTTTGGTCCGGTTCTGTCCACCGTCCGTGCTGGTTCATATGAAGAGGCGCTGAAGCTGGCGATGGACCACGAATACGGCAACGGCACCGCGATCTTCACTCGCGACGGAGATACGGCCCGCGACTTCGCCAGCCGGATCAATATCGGTATGGTCGGCATCAACGTCCCGATCCCGGTGCCGCTGGCCTATCACACCTTCGGCGGCTGGAAGAAATCCATGTTCGGCGACCTGAACCAACACGGTCCCGACAGCTTCAAATTCTACACCCGAACCAAGACCGTGACGTCGCGCTGGCCCTCGGGCATCAAGGAAGGTGGCGAGTTCAACTTCAAAGCCATGGACTGAGCGAGCTTCATCCTGTTTCACCATTTCCGAAAGCGGCCCCGAGTGGGCCGCTTTTTTTGGTCCGAGACCTAGGAATCTCACGAGAAATTCAAATCCGACCCTCTGGAAAAATATCTCGTTCACTCATATTTTACCGGCAAATCCGATACCGAGCAGTTCATATACCCGGAGGCTTCTTTGTCCCAGTACCGAATGACCCGCCGCTCTGCCCTGTTGGGCGCTGCATCCCTGATCGCGACGCCCGCATTGGTGCGTGCGCAAAGTCTGGATGCGTTCCCACAGGACGAAGAAGCGATCAGCACGCAATTGCCAGTGCGCCGGAATACATCGTCTTTCTCGCAGCAGAACTGGCAGGATCACTTTGATGAACTGGGTGTAGGGGCGCTGCTGGCCGATATCACCAGCCGCGCGGTGCATTATTGGGGGCCGGACGGGACATACAAGCTGTACCCCAGCTCAGTTCCCATGACCGAGGAACTGACCAAACGCGGCTATACAGAGGTCGTGCGCAAGACAGAAAACCCGAGCTGGACGCCCACCGCGTCGATGCGAGAACGCGACCCTTCGCTGCCGGTCCGGATGGAAGGTGGTGAGCCCGGAAACCCGCTGGGCACCCGCGCAATGTACCTGACATGGCCTGCCTATCTGGTGCATGGAACGCACGACACGCGCAAGATTGGCCGCCAAAGCTCCTCGGGCTGCATTGGGCTGTACAATCAGCATGTCGAAGAACTGTATCCGCTGGTACAGATCGGAACGCAGGTCCGGCTGGTCTGATCCAGCGGCACAGTGCAATAAAAACAGCCCCGGCCAACGCGACCGGGGCTTTTACGTAGATCGGAAGCCTGAATTATTCGGGCAGAATTACCGCGTCGACCACATGGATCACACCGTTGCTGGCTTCGATATCGGCCTGAATAACCTCAGCATCATTCACCTTGACGCCGCGCTTGGCGTTCACGCTCAGACGGTCGCCCTGTACGGTCAGAACCTTGGCGCGCTTGCCGGCAATATCGCCTGACATCACTTTAGCGGGCACCACGTGGTACGTCAGAATCTCAACCAATTGATCTTTGTTCTCAGGCAGCAGCAGGGTTTCCACAGTGCCTTCGGGCAAAGCCGCGAATGCCTCATCCGTGGGCGCGAAAACCGTGTAGGGGCCTTTCCCTTTCAGAGTATCCACCAGACCTGCGGCCTGAACGGCGGCTACCAGCGTGTTGAACGACCCTGCCGAAACGGCCGTGTCGACAATATCAGCGGCCTGCGCCTTGGCGGGCAGTGTCAGGGCAAGTGCGGCGGCGGCCCCCATAAAAGTGCGACGGAACATGGCTGTCATCTCCTCTCCAGCGTGTTATGGAAAGGGGTACGGCGTCAGGATCAGACCGGATCACAAAGGGTTCAATTTTCTTTGATCTGAACCCAGATACTCTGCGCCCGTCCGTCCTTCAAAAACGGCAAGGCTTCTCGCGCGTCAGGGCGTTCCTGCTGCAGGTAGTAACCGGGCCAAAGCATTGAAAATGAACCGGATTGCAGCAGCGCGTGTAAGATATACTGCTCTCCCCAGCCGGGGCAGTCATAGAAGAAACGCTTGGGGTATTCATAGGGCAAGAAAACATCGTGCACGTGAATGACCACGCCCGGTTTCAGGGTCGGAATGATCCGACAGAACAGATGGGCGACATCATTGCTCATCCGGACCACATGGCTGGAATCGATGAACAGGATGTCTCCTGCCTCAAGTTGCTCGAACAGCGCCGGATCAACGTCTTCCAGCCGTTTTTGTTCAAAGTGATCCACGACATGTGCGATATCGGCGCGCGGGTATGGATCGATCGCGGTGATCTGCGTTTGCAATCCGCCATCCAGAATGGCTTGCCGGGTCACGCGGGTTGAGTTCCCACACCCCACTTCGATCACCCGGCGCGGCTGGAACCGCCTTACCATCAGGTAAAGCGCATCCGCGTCCGGGCTGTCGTAATACCCGTTTCCAATACGATAGCCCGTCTGATTACGGGCCGGATCTTTCAGTGCCTGCAGAGCCTCGGCATGGTGTTCGAACTCTTCCACCAAAGGCGCGATATCGAAACCCTCCATACCCGGAGATAACGCGTAGGCGGGGCGGGTCAGACCCCCTGCCCGTTCGAACGCCTCCAGCCGTACCCGTTCCTCTCGCTCGGTGACCTTGTCGACCAGGCGCACGTCCAGCTCATCCAGGGCGGCGTTGATCTGAGGGAATTTTCTGGGTTTCACAGGGTGGCTCCACTAACGACTGTCACATCGGTCCTTACAGGGGCAAATGGGGGCTTCGCAAGCGCCTGCATCCCAAACCCTTGGCAAAAGGGAAATTTCCGTATTCACTGGTTTTACCAGAACCGCGAGGGCCGCCATGCAGCAGGAATTTACGCTGGGAATCGAAGAAGAATACCTTCTGGTCGATCAGGACAGCCTCCAACTTGCACAAGCCCCGACCGCCCTGATGGAGGCCTGTCAGGCCGATTTCGAAGGGCAGGTCAGCCCGGAATTCCTGCAATGCCAGATCGAGGTTGGAACCCGGCCGCACAGTACCATCAAATCAGCGCGCGAGGACCTCAAGCGTTTGCGGTCCTGCGTCGCCAAGCGGGCGGCGGAATATAACCTCGCCCCGATTGCGGTCTCCTGTCACCCCTTTGCCAATTGGAAGGACCAGCATCATACCCGCAAAGAACGTTATGACGCGCTACAACACGCACTTGGGGGTGTTGCGCGGCGGATGCTGATCTGCGGCATGCACGTCCATGTCGGCGTTGCCGACCCCGCTTTGCGGTCCGATCTGATGCCGCAACTGTCCTACTTCCTGCCGCACCTTCTGGCGCTTTCAACTTCATCCCCCTACTGGAACGGCGAGGATACCGGACTGTCCTCATACCGCCTGACGGTGTTCGACAACCTGCCCCGCACCGGCCTTCCCCCCGTATTCGGCAGCTGGGCCGAATACGAACGCACCACGGGCATTCTGGTCGAACTTGGCGTGATCGAAGACACTTCGAAAATCTGGTGGGATCTTCGCCCGTCACATCGTTTCCCGACACTTGAGACCCGGATCATGGACGTACAACCGCGTCTGGAACATACCCTGTCGCTGGCCGCTATGGTGCAGGCCCTGACACGCATGTTGTGCCGCCTGAAAGATCGCAATCTGCGCTGGCGGCAATATGACCGGTTTCTGATTGGCGAGAACCGCTGGAGGGCGCAGCGCTATGGTGTCGGTGAAGGAATGATCGATTTTGGTGACCGCTCGATCAAACCAATGCCCGAACTGATTGGCGAGTTGATGGGAATGCTGGCTGAAGATACCGAAGCGCTGGGCACCATGACCGAACTGGCCCGCCTGCGTCAGATCGCCGAGGGCGGAACCTCGGCCACGCGTCAACGCCGCGTCCACGCCGAAGCCGTCGCGCGCGGTCAGGATCCCGGGATGGCTGTTGTCAGACACCTGATCGAAGAATTCCACGCCGATCTCTAGCCTCGGTTTCCGCCCGAGTCCAAGGTTTGCCGCGCCTGAAAAAATTCTGTAAGGATTGAAGAATAAAACGCTTGTTCAATTCTTCAGACCACAAGGAACACACCGCTATGGATTTCGCGCTGACCGAGGAACAGACAGCCATTTTCGACATGGCCTATGCCTTTGGGCAGGATCATATCGCCCCCCATGCGCGCCAGTGGGAATCCGATGGTACAATCCCGAAAGAGCTGTGGCCGCAAGTGGGCGAGCTGGGTTTTGGTGCGCTCTACGTTTCCGAAGACAGCGGCGGATCAAATCTGTCGCGTCTGGACGCAACCCTTGTATTCGAGGCACTTTCAATGGCCTGCCCCTCGGTCGCGGCATTCCTGTCGATCCACAATATGTGCGCCAAGATGCTGGACAGCTTCGCAAGCGAAGAGCTGAAAGCCCGGATCATGCCCGATGTGCTGAGCCTGAAGACCGTGCTCAGCTATTGTCTGACCGAACCGGGTTCGGGCTCGGACGCGGCGGCGTTGAAGACTCGGGCCGAGCGTTCAAACGAGGGGTATACTCTGAACGGAACCAAGGCGTTTATCTCGGGCGGCGGATATTCCGACGCCTATGTCTGCATGGTCCGCACCGGTGCGGACGGGCCCAAGGGGATCTCGACCGTGTATGTGGAAGACGGAACGCCGGGTCTCAGCTTTGGCGCGCTGGAGCAGAAAATGGGGTGGAAAAGCCAACCGACGGCTCAGGTGCAATTTGATGATTGCAAAATCCCGTCCGGCAATCTGGTCGGCCAGGAAGGCGACGGCTTTAAATACGCCATGATGGGTCTGGATGGCGGGCGTCTCAACATCGCCTCGTGTTCTCTGGGTGCGGCGCAAAATGGGTTGGACATGACGTTACAATACATGTCGGAACGCAAGGCATTCGGCCAATCCATCGACCAGTTTCAGGCCCTGCAGTTCCGTCTTGCAGATATGGAGATCGAACTGCAGGCCGCGCGCACCTTCCTGCGTCAGGCGGCTTGGAAGCTGGATAAAGGGGCGCCGGACGCCACAAAATTCTGCGCCATGGCCAAGAAATTCGTGACCGAGACCGGGTCGAAGGTCGTGGACCAATGTCTGCAATTGCATGGCGGTTATGGCTATCTGGCCGATTACGGGATCGAAAAACTTGTGCGCGATCTGCGGGTGCATCAGATATTGGAAGGCACGAACGAAATCATGCGAGTCATCGTCGCGCGTCAGATGCTGACCAACCGCTGAGGACCCAATGCCAGACATCGACATCCGAACCACTGGCCGCGCCGGACGCATCACGCTGACACGCCCCCGCGCCCTGAACGCACTGAGCTATGAGATGTGCATGGTGATCGACGCTGCGCTGCGGAACTGGCGCGAGGATGATGCTGTCGACCTGATTATTCTGGATGCCGAGGGGGAAAAGGCGTTCTGCGCTGGCGGAGACATTGCCGAGCTTTATGACACCGGGATCAAGGGCGATTTTGCCTACGGGCAAACCTTCTGGCGGGATGAATATCTTCTGAACGCCCTGATCTTTGAATATCCAAAGCCAGTCATCAGTTTCCTGCAGGGGTTCACCATGGGCGGCGGTGTCGGAATCGGCTGTCATGGCAGCCATCGGATCGTTGGCGGAACCTCGCAAATCGCCATGCCGGAATGCGGCATCGGGCTGGTCCCGGATGTTGGCGGGTCTTTGATGCTGGCTCTGGCCCCCGGACGTCTGGGTGAATATCTTGGCACAACCGGGCATCGCATGAACGGCGCAGACGCGATTTATGCCGGTTTTGCAGATTATTTCATTCCACAAGACATCTGGGCCTCGCTGATCGAACAGTTGGAGGCCTCGGGCGATGCCGATGTGATTGGGCGTCATGCCATCACACCGCCGGAAAGTCAGTTGGAACAGATACAGGGGCAGATCGACCGCCTGTTTGACGGCGAAACCTTGGGGGACATTCTCAACCAACTGCGCAGCGACACGACCGAATTCGCCGCGCAAACGTTGACCAGGATCGAACGGAATTGCCCGATATCAATGGCTTGCGCGATCGAGATCATCCATCGGCTTAAGGGCCCTTCGCTGACCCAACGCAAGGCTTTGGAACTTGAATATCGCTTCACCTATCGCGCGATGGAGCACGGGGATTTTCTGGAAGGCATTCGCGCCCAGATCATCGAAAAAGACCGCAATCCGAAATGGCAGTTTGCCGATTTGAACGTTCCCGGTGTTGCCGTGTCGAACATGCTGAGACCACTGGGGCAAAACACTTTGAAATTTGAGGAGGACTAGGGATGAAGATCGCCTTCATCGGCTTGGGAAACATGGGCGCGCCCATGGCCGCCAATCTCGCCAAAGCCGGGCATACCGTTACAGGTTTCGATATGGCCGACGTGTCAGTCGACGGGGTGACACTGGCCCCGTCCGGTGCCGAGGCGGCAGCCGGTGCTGATGTTGCCATCACCATGCTTCCCAATGGTCAAATCCTGCGCGCCGTCGCTGATGAGATCATTCCGGCCATGTCAGCCGGTGCGGTACTGGTTGATTGTTCAACGGTTGACGTGGACAGCGCTCGCGAAGTGGCAAAACAAGCTGTGGATGCGGGTTTGCTGGCGGTTGACGCCCCGGTTTCGGGCGGTATTGGTGGCGCGGCTGCCGGGACCCTGACTTTTATGGCCGGTGGATCAGACGCCGCCTTTGCAAAGGCCGCCCCGTTGTTTGAAATCATGGGTCAGAAAGCGGTGCATTGTGGCGAGGCCGGTTCCGGTCAGGCGGCGAAGATCTGCAACAATATGATCCTCGGCGTGACCATGATTGCCACATGCGAAGCTTTTGCGCTGGCCGACAAACTGGGCCTAGACCGACAGAAGATGTTCGATGTCGTCAGCACGTCGTCTGGTTATAGTTGGACAATGAATGCCTATTGCCCCGCACCGGGTGTCGGCCCACAGAGCCCTGCGGATAACGGCTATCAACCGGGTTTCGCGGCCGAGTTGATGCTGAAAGACCTGCGCCTTAGCCAGCAAGCCGCCGACAGCGCCGATGCCGATACGCCGATGGGCCACGCCGCGACCGTATTGTATGAGCAGTTCGTTGAGCACGAAGACGGCTTGGGTCGCGACTTCAGTGCCATGCTTCCAAGGTTCGAAACGCGTCGCAGATCATAGGGTCCAGCGGCGGAAGTTCGCACAGGCCTCAAAATCGCAAGGAGCTCCCCCTATCTGATCAGGGTGAAATGTGCGATTGATAAATTACCTGTTTTGGAGACTGTGTGAATGAAAACTCTGACCTGCCTGACCGCGATTGCCGTTTTTACTGTCGCTCCTATTGCCGCATGGGCCGGAAACGGCAATGGCAAAGGGAAAAACAAGAACAAGGTTCAGGTTGAGCGGGTCTCACCCGATTATGGGGTCAGGACCGGGGCGAAGGCAGGTCATTGCCCGCCCGGTCTGGCCAAGAAAGCAGTGCCCTGCGTGCCCCCCGGTCAGGTGAAAAATCGCTATCGCGTCGGCGACCGCATCTCGGATGGTTACGTCTGGATCAATGACCCCTACCGCTATGGATTGCGCCGGGGCGGAGATTATGTCCGAGCCGGGGATTACGTCTATCGCATCGATCCCGAAACCCGGAAAGTTCTGAACCTGATCGGTGCCGTCGCTGACATTTTGTATTGATCACACCTATTCGGCAGCGACCCGTTTGGAATTAAACATCGGCTTGAGGTAACGGCCCGTGTGGCTGCGTTCACAAGCGGCCACCTGCTCGGGCGTGCCCTCGGCCACGATCTGACCACCACCATCGCCGCCTTCCGGACCGATATCAATGATCCAGTCGGCGGTTTTGACCACGTCCAGATTGTGCTCGATCACGACAACGGTATTGCCCTGGTCAACCAGTTCATGCAGCACTTCCAACAGTTTGCGCACGTCTTCGAAATGCAGACCTGTCGTAGGTTCGTCCAGAATATACAATGTTCGCCCGGTGGACCGTTTCGACAACTCTTTCGACAGTTTCACCCGCTGCGCCTCACCGCCTGACAGGGTTGTCGCCTGCTGGCCGACTTTGATATAACCCAGTCCAACGCGGGCCAGCGCATCCATCTTGTCACGGATCGAGGGCACAGCCTTGAAGAAGTCCTGTGCGTCTTCCACCGTCATATCAAGCACATCTGCGATGGATTTGCCCTTAAACTTGATCTCCAACGTCTCACGATTATACCGCGCGCCTTTGCAGGTCTCGCAGGTCACATAGACGTCTGGCAGAAAATGCATCTCGATCTTGATGACACCGTCACCCTGACACGCCTCACACCGACCGCCTTTGACATTGAAGCTGAACCGTCCCGGTTTGTAGCCGCGCGCCTTGGCTTCGGGCAGGCCCGCAAACCAATCGCGGATTGGGGTGAAGGCCCCAGTGTAAGTCGCTGGATTTGAACGCGGAGTTCGTCCGATAGGCCTCTGGTCAATATCGATGACCTTGTCCAGATGTTCCAACCCCTTGATCGTCTCACAGGGCGCAGGCGTCTGTCGGGCACCGTTCAGACGCATCGAGGCAGTCTTGAACAGAGTTTCGATGGTGAGGGTGGATTTCCCGCCCCCCGAAACACCGGTCACACAGACGAACTTGCCAAGCGGGAACTGCGCGGTCACGTTTTTGAGGTTATTGCCCGTCGCCTTAACAACGGTGACTTTTTTCTTGTTGCCTGCCCGGCGTTCGGTCGGCACAGCAATTTCCCGCGTACCAGACAGGTATTGGCCGGTGATCGACGCCGCGTCGTCTGCAATATGGTCCGGCGTACCGTGGCTGACCACTTGCCCGCCATGCACACCCGCGCCCGGGCCAATGTCGAACACATAATCCGCCTCGCGTATGGCCTCTTCGTCATGCTCCACAACGATCACGGTATTGCCCTGATCACGCAGATTTTTCAGCGTGCCCAACAGACGGTCATTGTCGCGTTGGTGCAATCCGATCGACGGTTCATCCAGTACATAAAGCACACCAGTCAAACCCGAGCCAATCTGGCTGGCCAGACGAATACGCTGGCTTTCTCCACCAGAGAGGGTGCCACTTGAACGTGACAGCGTAAGATACTCCAATCCAACGTTATTCAGGAATCCAAGCCGCTCCCGGATTTCCTTGAGGATTGCTCGTGCGATTTCGTTTTTCTGAACGCTCAGATGGTTCGGGGCATCCTCGACCCAGGCCAGAGCCTCTCGAATCGACATCTGAACCACCTGCCCGACGTGCAGACCGGCAATCTTGACGGCCAGAGCCTCAGCCCGCAGGCGGAATCCTTCGCAGGTGCCGCAAGGGCGGTTGTTTTGGTAACGTTCGAACTCTTCCCGAATCCAGGCGCTGTCGGTCTCACGATAGCGGCGCTCCATGTTGGGGATGACCCCCTCAAAGGTACGGGTGACCTGATAGACCCGCCCGCCTTCGTCATAGCGGAACTGAATTTCTTCATCACCCGAACCGCGCAAGAACACCTGCTGCACCTTCTTGGGCAGATCCTTCCATGGTGTGTTCTTGTCGAACTCATAGTGCCGCGCGATGGCTTCGATGGTTTGCAGGAAATACGGAGATTTTCCTTTGCGCCACGGTGCCAAAGCGCCGTCGTACAGCTTCAGCGTCTGATCTGGCACGACCAGCCGTTCGTCAAAGAACAGTTCAACCCCCAGACCATCGCAATCCGGGCAGGCCCCGAAAGGTGCGTTGAACGAGAATAGGCGCGGCTCGATCTCAGGGATGGTGAACCCGCTGACCGGACAGGCAAAATTCTCACTGAAGGTGATCCGCTCGGGGTCGCCTTCCCTTGGCGCCGTTTCCAGAATGGCGATTCCATCAGCCAAGTCCAAAGCAGTACGCAGGCTGTCGGCCAGCCGGGTTTCCATCCCCTCGCGGACCACGAGCCGATCGACGACCACGTCGATGTCATGCCGGAACTTCTTGTCCAGCGTCGGCGGTTCGTCCAGTTCGTAAAACGCACCGTCTACTTTGACCCTCTGGAAACCCTGCTTGCGCAGTTCCAGAAACTCTTTCTTATATTCGCCCTTCCGGTCGCGTACGATCGGAGCCAGCAGGTAACCCCGCGTCCCCTCCTCCATCGTCATAATCCGGTCGACCATATCCTGCACCTGCTGCGCTTCAATAGGCTGTCCGGTGGCTGGGCTGTAAGGCGTACCGGCGCGAGCAAAAAGCAGGCGCAGATAGTCGTAAATCTCGGTCACGGTCCCTACGGTCGAACGCGGGTTTTTCGAGGTCGTCTTCTGCTCGATCGAGATCGCCGGACTTAGCCCGCTGATGTGATCCACATCGGGCTTTTCCATCATATCAAGGAATTGACGGGCATAGGCCGATAAACTCTCGACATAGCGGCGCTGCCCCTCGGCATAGATCGTGTCAAACGCCAGCGAGGACTTGCCCGAGCCCGACAATCCGGTGATCACCACCAGCTGGTCACGTGGAATGTCGACATCAATGCCCTTGAGGTTATGTTCGCGCGCGCCGCGCACCTCGATATTCTTCAGCTCAGCCATTCTGGCCCCCAACACAAACGTTCTTCAGAAATAGGCGAGCGGCGCTGAGTCTCCAACCGAAAAGTTAGAACAAATGTGGAACAGGCGGATTTTCCACCACCCTCCGCTTATTCGACCGATTTCCGGGCTATTGCCCATGCGCAAATCGGAAAATCAGCGTCGTTTGTCAGATCGTCCCTTTCTGGATCGTAGATTGGTGGCCAGTCCAGCTCGAGATTACGTAGGGCCGCCTGACGATTACCCCATTGTTCCGACCGTATGCCCGCCGGATCGAACCCGCATTCGGTCAGAAGGTTAACCAACCCGCGCGCGGACCACCGGGAACAATCGTTGGGTGCCGCATGGAAAGGAATAAAGAACGGCACCGCCAGCCAAAAATACCCACCAGGTCGCAACATCTCGGACACGTTCAATGTAGCCTCATAGGGGCGATCCAAATGCTCCCAAACCTGATTGGCCAGGATTAGGTCGAATGTTCGAACCGTGCCCTGCTCATCCGTCAGTGGTCCAAGGCAAATGTCGTGTTGCCGCCGCCAGGCTTGCGTATAGGTCTTAAAGGCAAACTGCTTACCCCAAGATCCAGAGATTTCAAACGCATTCAGAGATGGCGGGTCCAGTTTCCGAATCCAGTCCCGGCTGCGGCGTGCCATTACGATCCGGTTCAGACTGGTCACGGAGGCTCTCTCGGGTTGGTCCTGTCGCGTCGGTCATGCCAGACCGGAACTGGCCCTGCAATGCCTTTGCAGCAATGCCGATTTTCATCATCAGGGGAAAATGGCGCGGTTGACGGGGCTCGAACCCGCGACCCCCGGCGTGACAGGCCGGTACTCTAACCAACTGAGCTACAACCGCGCATTTAGGGTCTCTGTGCGATCCATTTGCCCGGATCCAAGGCTGGCAGCGATGGCGCGGTTGACGGGGCTCGAACCCGCGACCCCCGGCGTGACAGGCCGGTACTCTAACCAACTGAGCTACAACCGCCCACTGCCCGTTCTTTGCTGAACGTTGGGGTGTATTATGGCCACGGTCGGGCAGCGTCAAGCGGCGTTTTCAAATTTTCTCTCAAAACTGGAATTTTGAGTTTCCGCCGAGTTTGACAAGACACCGGGCGGGTTTCAAATTCCCCGCCTTCTCTTTGTTTTTCCTGACATGCGGGCGCGCGCACCCGAAAGCGCAACCCAAGAATGTGTTACGACAGCAACAGCAGGTTCTTTTTGCCCCAATCAAATACACATTCCCCCCATTTGGGCATAGGGCTGCCCGGGCTCATGAGGTCTCATTTCGACCCTAGCATAATCAAAAAACACACGGAGCAGACACGTGAAAAAACTGTTTATTGCCAGCGCAGTAACCGCAATTTCCATTTCCAGCCAGGCGCAGGCGGTTGAACTGGCCGGCGCATATATCGACTTGGGCTATTCGACATTCACCGACAGTGATTTGGGGGATGTGTTCAACCTGAACGGGTCGGCCGAAGTTGCTTTCACGCGCATGTTCAGCACCCAGTTGGATCTGGGCGGATATCGCTTCGACAATCCCGACGATACGGCAACCAGCTGGACCTTGCATGGCAATCTTCACAGCAGCCAGAACACGTCCTTCGGGGCGTTTTACGGTGAGGAAGAGCTAGACGGCACCGATTTCGACTTCTACGGCGTTGAAGCAGGTTTTGATGTTGGCGAGGCAGATTTCGAGGCCTATCTGGGTCGTCAGGAACTGTCTGATTTCTCGGACATCGACGGAACCCTCTTTGGGATTTCAATCAGCGCAGATCTGGCCGACCGGTGGGAGTTGAAGGCCAGCTATGATCTGGTCGATAACGTTCTCGGTATTCTCGATTACGATCTGTATGCTGTCGGCGCAAATTACGCCGCGACCGACTATGCGCAGGTCTATGGTGAAATCGGCGTGGCCCATATCTCGTCTCCCATCGTCTCGGGCAGCACAAACGAAGCATATGTCGGCGTCGGAGTTCGCTTCACCTTCGGCAACGAGCGCGCCACGACCTTTGGTCGCCGAGGAGTATTCGACAAGCTTCCCGGACTTTAAGACCAAAGCCCCGGGACCCCATCCCGGGGCTATCTGTCCCATGCCAGGCTCTGTCGGCTGATAGTTCCTCTTGCACGGGATCAAAACAGGCTGTAATAGCCGCCTCTACGGGTGATTAGCTCAGTGGTAGAGCGCTTCGTTCACATCGAAGATGTCAGGAGTTCAAATCTCTTATCACCCACCACTTCCCTTTATCACGCGTGTTTACGCATCTTACTGACCTTTTGGTGCATTCGCTTTGCTGACCATTGGCCCGTCGGCTGCTTCTGGTCCGAAGGTACCGGAGCGTTCCATGTTGCGCCAGGGCTTGTTTTGTCCTCCAAATTACCGAAGCAGCGACTGCAACTTACCGAGAACTGCTTTGGTTTTATTTGACCAATGCCGCTTGTCTTTATGTCCGATGCTTTGATCGAACTTGGCTTTGGCCAATTGCAACACCGCCTCCTTCCGCTCCGAATTATAGGCGCACAATTGATCGATGCGCGTTATCTGCAAGGCTTGACCTGATCGAGGCTGCGCAATTCCGTAGTCGATGTCATCAAACTCCAAACCATACTTATCACGAAGCAAAGGTAGTTCTTTGCACTGTGAAGTGATGTACTCAACGACCTCCGGTCGGAGATTAGGTTTTGTGGGAAAATCAATTGCCTGATCCGCTTGGAAAACGGCATCGAGTCGCTTGCGTTTCAGTAGTGTCTCTTCCTTGTTACGTGGGCTTTCGCTGGGTGACAACTCGTGTAAAACAGCCATGCCTTCGGCGGAAACGCTTTCGTTGCTATTCACCTTCGGAAGCTCATCAAATGGGATCGGTAGTTTGGACCAATCAAGAAAGTCTGCGACGATATCCCGCTCCACCAATCTTTCTCTCTCGAAAGCACGTACTTTTACATCTTGATCAAAAATAAGCCGATAAGAGTCCAGCGTTTTCGCAATTGACGTGCCGTGGGGTTGAACGATTTGGTTTCGGGATTTCAAGGCTTGCTGAACACTCGATAAATACCGCTTAACCGGGCTGCGAATGTAGGCCAGAACCTGAATCTCATCTGCTATGCTTGGTAATTACTGCCGCGCCCTTGCGATCTCTTGTTTCGAACAAGTTTTGAAAAGTACTTCGCTACTCAGAACCAGGTATTCCGGCTTCTTCGCCTTCAATTGCTTTAGAAGGTTTTCCCACTCTTCGAGCGCTTTTTCTTTGGCAGATTCGGCCGTAAACCCCATTCGTGCCACGACAGAAGAATCCGGATTCAAATCGGTGTAAACCAGCGGCTGCAACCAATGGTGGCGTGATCTGATGTAAATTGGCTCAGGATACATGCATCCGTATTTCTGAATGTTTTCCCTCGCGGCGTAAAGGCTATCTTGAATTGAAGTCGACCCAGCCTTTGCCATGCCAATGTGAAGAGTGAGTTTCAATTCTAGCCCTATACATTCTCTCAGCGTCGCGCCGGTATTTGCATTGCCGCAAAAACAACGACCACATTCCAGTGCTACAAAATCACACGGCGCTGTATTGTGATAGTGTTTCCACGTAGTTTCTGTTGAAACAAAAAATAGGCGAGCCAATGGCCCGCCTACATGTCCTCAGAAACAGCGAGTTAATGCGCCGTCGCCGACGTTCCACTGCTTCCCGCCGCTTTCGCGGCGGCAGCCGCAGCTTCTTCTGCTGCCTCATCCCATTCAATGGACTCGGGAGTGCTAATAAGGGCCTGCTCCAGGACTTCAGAAACATGTTTGACCGGAATGATCTTCAGACCTTCCTTCACATTGTCCGGGATGTCAGCCAGGTCCTTTTCATTCTCTTCAGGAATGAGAACCGTTTTGATCCCGCCGCGCAGCGCCGCAAGCAGCTTTTCTTTCAAACCACCGATGGGCATGGCATTGCCACGCAATGAAACCTCGCCTGTCATGGCGATGTCCTTGCGCACCGGAATACCCGTCAGGACCGACACGATCGAGGTCACCATCGCAAGACCCGCCGAAGGACCATCCTTGGGCGTCGCGCCATCCGGTACGTGGACGTGGATGTCCAACGTATCGAATTTCGGCGGTTTTACCCCGATCTGAGGTGAAATCGACCGCACATAGGACGAGGCCGCATCGATGGATTCCTTCATCACATCGCCCAGCTTACCGGTGGTCTTCATCCGACCCTTGCCGGGCAGTTTCAGAGCCTCGATATGCAGCAGATCTCCACCGACGGACGTCCACGCCAGACCGGTTACGACACCAACCTGATCGTCCTGTTCGGCCAGACCATAGCGGAACTTGGGCACGCCAAGGAAATCATCCAGATTGTCCGGCGTCACGGTGACTGATTCAGCCTCTTTCTTGATGATCTTGGTCAGCGACTTCCGCGCCACTTTGGCGATCTCACGTTCGAGGTTCCGCACCCCCGCCTCGCGGGTATACGTGCGGATGATCGATTGCAGCGCCTCATCGGTCAGTTCAAACTCCTTGGCCTTCAGACCATGGTTCTTGACCTGCTTGTCGATCAGATGCTGCTTTGCGATCTCGCTCTTTTCCTCTTCGGTGTAACCGGCCAGCGGGATGATCTCCATCCGGTCCAGCAGAGGCCCGGGCATGTTATAGCTGTTCGACGTGGTCAGGAACATCACGTTGGAAAGGTCATATTCGACCTCGAGATAATGGTCCATGAACGTGTTGTTCTGTTCCGGGTCCAACACCTCCAGCATCGCCGAAGCCGGGTCACCACGGAAATCCTGCCCCATCTTGTCGATCTCGTCGAGCAGGATGAGCGGGTTCGTGGTTTTGGCCTTTTTCAGCGCCTGAATGATCTTGCCGGGCATCGAACCGATGTAGGTCCGACGGTGGCCGCGAATCTCAGATTCGTCGCGCACACCACCCAGGCTAATGCGAATGAACTCGCGCCCTGTGGCCTTTGCGACCGATTTACCCAGCGAGGTCTTACCCACGCCCGGAGGGCCAACAAGGCACAGGATCGGGCCTTTCAGCTTTTTCGAACGCTGTTGAACCGCAAGGTACTCGACGATGCGTTCCTTGACCTTCTCAAGCCCATAGTGATCAGCGTCCAGAATATCCTGCGCGCGGCCAAGATCCTTTTTGACGCGCGACTTGGTGCCCCACGGCAGCGCCAGAATCCAATCCAAGTAGTTGCGCACGACGGTGGCTTCAGCCGACATCGGGCTCATGTTGCGCAGCTTCTTCAGCTCGCCTTCAGCCTTTTCGCGCGCTTCTTTCGACAGCTTGGTTTCATTGATCTTGGCTTCGATTTCGGCAACTTCGTTGCTACCGTCCTCGCCATCGCCAAGCTCCTTCTGAATGGCTTTCATCTGCTCATTCAGATAATACTCGCGCTGCGTCTTCTCCATCTGGGATTTAACGCGGGTCTTGATCTTTTTCTCGACCTGCAGGACCGACATTTCGCCCTGCATCAGGCCATACACCTTCTCAAGCCGTTCGCTGACACTGAGCGTTTCAAGCAGTTCCTGTTTTTGCTCGACTTCGATACCCAAATGGCCCGAGACCAAATCGGCCAGCTTCGCCGGTTCTGCGGTTTCACCAACAGCGGTCAGCGCCTCTTCGGGAATGTTCTTGCGCACCTTGGCATAGCGCTCGAACTCATCCGCAACGGTGCGCAGCAAAGCCTCGGTCGTTGTGACGTCGCCGGGGATTTCGGTGACATATTCCGCCCGGGCTTCGAAAAACTGATCGTTCTCCAGAAACTCAGTGATCTGCACCCGTGCCTGTCCTTCGACCAGAACCTTGACGGTGCCGTCGGGCAGTTTCAGCAATTGCAGAACATTGGCCAGAACACCGGACTTATAAATTCCGTCGATCTCGGGATCGTCGTCACCCGGATCGATTTGGCTGGACAACAGAATTTGCTTGTCATCCTGCATAACCTCTTCCAGCGCGCGGACCGATTTGTCACGGCCCACGAACAGCGGCACGATCATATGCGGGAACACCACAATGTCGCGCAGCGGCAGGACGGGGTATGAGGAATTCAGAGGCTCTTGCATGCTCTATCCTTATCATTGGCAAGACGGCAGCGGTCCCTGATTCAGGCAACCTTTGGCCATCTCCTGTTTGGACGATAAAGGTGGGGCACCTGTATCCCCTTTTCAACCTTTCCGCCGTGTATCGCAGCGCACAATGACCCGAGGTTTCGGGGACCGCAAGGTATCCCCGGGACATATCCACGGATTTTAGCACAGTATTGGGATCAATGCGCGTTAAAGCGGTTCAATGTCGCCCTGTGCGCGTGTTGCGTGGAACTCAGCCTGCCAGTGCACGAAGGTGCCCGCAGCAATCGCATCGCGCATTTCCTGCATGATCTGTTGGAAATAATGCAGGTTGTGCCAGGTCAGCAACATACCCGAGATCATCTCATTTGCGCGGAACACATGGTGCAGATAGGCGCGGGAATAACTTGCGCAGGCCGGACATGTGCAATGTTCGTCCAATGGACGTGGATCATCTGCGTGACGCGCGTTCTTGATATTTACGACGCCGTTGCGGGTGAACACCTGCCCCGTGCGCCCCGAGCGCGAAGGCAGCACGCAATCCATCATATCAACACCGCGCGCCACCGCGCCGACGATGTCATCGGGCTTGCCAACCCCCATCAGATATCGCGGTTTGTCTGTCGGCAGAAACTCTGGTGCATAATCGAGGCAGCCAAACATCGCCTCCTGCCCTTCACCCACGGCCAGACCACCGATCGCATAGCCCTCAAAGCCAATCGCCTTAAGCGCGGCGGCGCTTTCTTCCCGCAGGTCCTTTTCCAGACCACCTTGCATGATACCGAAGAGGGCATGACCGGGACGATCACCAAACGCCTCGCGCGAACGCTCGGCCCAACGCATCGAAAGGCGCATCGACTCGGCGATCCGGTCACGGTCGGCTGGCAATGCCGGGCATTCGTCAAAGCACATCACAATGTCCGAGCCCAGCAGGCGTTGAATCTCCATTGACCGTTCGGGCGACAGCTCGTGTTTCGAACCGTCGATATGCGATTTGAAGGTCACGCCCTTTTCGGTCAGCTTGCGCAGGCTTGCCAGTGACATGACCTGAAACCCGCCCGAATCCGTAAGAATGGGCCTGTCCCAGTTCATGAATTTGTGCAATCCGCCCAACCGATCGATCCGTTCTGCCGTTGGTCGCAACATCAGGTGATAGGTGTTGCCCAACAACATATCGGCACCGGTCGCGCGCACGCTTTCGGGCATCATCGCCTTGACTGTGGCCGCAGTTCCCACCGGCATGAAGGCCGGTGTTCGTACCTCGCCCCGAGGAGTTTGAATGACACCCGTGCGGGCGCGTCCATCTGTGGCGTTCAACTGGAATGAAAATCGCTGGGTCATGTGTTTGCCTCGGGACTGCAACCGCGCAGGCTTTGCCGTATCTGCTGCGTCATTGCAAGCGATCAAGGCAGCGTTGCGACCGTTTCGGTAAACACCCGCACGACCCCTGCCCCATCCACATCGCGGCAAACCTGTATGGCGGGTCTGGACGCATCAACCAGGGTCGCGCCAACTTCGGGTCCGTCCTGGACCACATGAATTCCGGTCACAACAGTGTCGAACATTGCATCATGCGTGCAGGCAATCACTGCTGTTGAATCGTGCAGGCCACAGCCCTCCAACCCACCGACCTCGCGGTAAAACCTCAGATAAAACCGAGAGATATCGCGCAGAAATCCGCCAATATCGGGCGATCGCCGCGCCAGCGCCTCGAAATCCGCGCCTTCATAGAGCGTTTTCAGCGTCACATCCAACCCGACCAGAACCGATGGTAACGGGGCTGAAAACACTGCATCCGCAGCCTGTATATCATGGTAGATATTGGCCTCGGCATGAGGCGTCACATTGCCCTCGCAAAACACCGCACCACCCATGATCACCAGTTTTGCCAGATTAGAAGAGAACGCGGGATCCAGCCGGATCGCATCGGCGATGTTGGTCAAGGGCCCCACTGCGCAGACAACCAGTTCTCCCTTATGCGCACGCGCCATCTCGACCAGATACTCGGCGGCTGGCAGGGCATGGTTCTCGCCAATCTGAGGGATATCTTTAACATCGCCAAACCCTTCGGGACCGTGCACATGCTTGGAGGGGGTATGACAATCTTGCCCCCACGCAAACGGGGCACCTTCGGCGACCGGAACATCCAACCCCAGTTTGGCCTGCAAAAACCGTGCGTTGCGGCTGGATTGGTGGACATGGGTGTTGCCGAAGATGGTCGTTAGCCCCACCAGATCAATACCCGTCGCAGCGGCGGCGTACGCGATCGCTAATGCGTCGTCGATACCGGGGTCTGTGTCGATAATAAGTTTCATCCTCGTGCGATACCGCAGACGCAATGGGATGCAAAGCTGTCACAGCCTGGGAATTGGATGCCGGGTAAAGACGTTCACACATTCCAATTCATACCCGTACAATCCATACCTGAGTTGCAATCAGGCGACTCAATTCCCAAATGTATACTGTCGTACACAATAATAGAGGACAGACATGACCGAAGAACAGATTATCGGACTGCTGACATCAAATCTGGTATACCTGCTGGCGGCCGCCTTTGTTATCGCGGTCATCTTCAAGGGGATAAAGATCGTCCCGCAATCCGAGAAATACGTCGTCGAACGCTTTGGGCGGTTGCATTCTGTTCTTGGACCTGGAATCAACTTTATCGTTCCTTTTCTGGATGTTGCACGACACAAGATATCCATTCTTGAACGCCAATTGCCAAATGCCACCCAGGACGCGATCACCAAGGATAACGTTCTGGTCCAGATTGATACGTCGGTCTTCTACCGCATTCTCGAACCGGAAAAGACCGTCTACCGTATCCGGGATGTTGATGGCGCAATCGCCACGACCGTCGCCGGGATCGTGCGTGCCGAGATCGGCAAAATGGACCTGGACGAAGTGCAATCAAACCGCGCGCAACTGATTGAACGCATTCAGGAAAGCGTCGAAACCGCCGTGGACGACTGGGGCATCGAAGTAACCCGCGCCGAGATTTTGGACGTCAATCTGGATCAGGCGACGCGCGATGCGATGCTTCAGCAGTTGAACGCGGAACGTGCTCGTCGGGCGCAGGTGACCGAAGCCGAGGGCCAAAAACGCGCGGTCGAATTGCAGGCTGATGCCGAGCTTTATGCCGCCGAACAAACCGCCAAGGCCCGCCGCATTCAGGCCGAGGCCGAGGCCTTTGCCACAAGCGTTGTCGCCAAGGCGATTCAAGATAACGGGATTGAGGCCGCGCAATATCAGGTCGCGCTGAAACAGGTCGAGGCGCTGAATACGTTGGGTGGCGGGACTGGCTCTCAGACTATCGTTGTGCCTGCCAACGCGCTCGAAGCCTTTGGCGACGCGTTCAAGATGCTAAAGGGAGGCAAGTAATGGCAGATCCGTTCTGGCTGACCTGGTGGATTTGGCTGGCGGCTGCGTTAGTGCTGGCCATTGCAGAGGTAACTCTGCCGGGCTTCATATTTCTGGGCTTCGCGATCGGGGCCGCCATCACTGGGTTACTATTGCTGATCCCCGGCATGGTCCCTGTGCTTCCAGTACTGCTGTTGATCTTTGCGGTATTGTCACTTGTCGCATGGCTGGTGTTGCGAAAAATCTTTGCCCTACCCCATGGCCAGGTGAAGACCTTTAATCACGATATCAACGACTGATCGAACATCACACGGGACCCGGGCACCACGGCACCTCTGGACGGTGCCCGGGTCTTTCCCTATATAAACTCTCAGGTAACAGACCCGAGGCTTCAATGACCCATCCGAGTGAACAGTTTGAAGGCAGCCCGCTAATCGCGCCTTCGACGATCGAGCATCCTCTGTACGAACCCGTCGTGGACGCTTGCCGGACGGTCTATGACCCTGAAATCCCAGTCAATATCTACGACCTGGGCCTGATCTACACAATTGACATCACTGCTGAAAACTCGGTCAAGGTGATCATGACACTGACAGCCCCCGGCTGTCCGGTCGCAGGCGAGATGCCCGGCTGGATCGTTGAAGCCATCGAACCGGTGGCAGGTGTCAAGGACGTGGACGTCGAACTGACATGGGAACCGCCCTGGGGTATGGAGATGATGTCCGACGAGGCCCGTCTGGAATTGGGTTTCATGTAAACCGGCGCGTTTACAAACAGACGTTTTGGCGATCAGCTACTGACCCCGGAAAACGCGGAAGAATTCGGGATTGCAGCGACCCGTACCGGTACAGCTGGGGTGGAGTGCGGCGCTATTTCGCAAAAGATCACCACCTGACCTACCGTCATGCGCAGTATGATCTGCAGATGAAAACCAATACTCTGCCCGCCGGAACAATCGCGTCAATTCCGGTCGACATCGCCGGGCATCTCTCCGCATAGTCCACCAACGCAGTGCTGAATGTCACACACGCCTGGACATCGGCGTTGATTGCCAGCCCATCAAAGGCATGAACGTATCTCTGGCAAGAACGCTAATGCAGGCTGCTGACGTAATCATCCGGATCGCGCCAGCGGGATGGACCACTGTAATCCCAAAGCGCCGCCGTTCTATTTCACATTGCAAGTCGATTTGATTTCAGCCGCGCGCTGATCGAGCTGCTTGACGTAGTCACCTGACAACATTTTCAGTCTCTTGTGCTCGGTTCCGGTCACCAATCCCAGCAAAGCCCCTGCAGGTGTCACGGCAATCACACTTTCCAACTGTTTGTCCTGCGCATGTTTTTTTTCGGCGGCTATGGCGCGCAAATCTCCTTCGGCGGTGGCGCAATTGACCGGATGTCTCTTCTCTGTTTCCTCGGCATATACCGTGGCGGCATTGCACATAGCTATCAATGACAGCAAGACGCACAAAGTAATATCTTTACACTTCAACGACATACAATGCTCTCCTCAATAAATTGCCGCAACTGAACGCCCCGACCCATAAGGCAAGATTACGTTCAACGCCTAAAAACTGGCAACTGTTCATCCGCGCGTCCCAAACCATAAAGGTCGAAAACTCGAAGCGTCCAAATACCGCAGAGCCTTGAGCCCGACCGCCATGACGCCTAGATTACAGTCAAGACGCGAGAACGGAGCCCATCCATGTTTGGCATTCCCGGCAAACAAGCCGTGACCATAACACCAAAAGCTGCACAGCAGATCGTGCGCCTGATGGAAACTGGCGGTCATGCCGGTTTGCGGATCGGCGTCAAAAAAGGCGGCTGTGCCGGTATGGAATACACCATGGACTACGTCGATGAGGCAGACGCCAATGACGAGGTCGTGGAACAGGACGGAGCCCGCGTGATGATCGCGCCGATGGCGCAAATGTTCCTTTTTGGCACCGAGATCGACTATGAGGTCTCTTTGCTGGAATCGGGCTTCAAGTTCCGAAATCCCAATGTGGTCGATGCTTGCGGATGCGGAGAGTCCATCAAGTTCGACGAAAGCCTTGAGGCACCGCGTTAACCCGCTGTTTTCAGATGCACGTAAGTCTCGTTAAAGCGTCGGGTCAGATGATCACCGGCGCTGATCGTTTGTTCGGATCCGGGCGGCGCAACATTGGTGTCGTATGACGGGTTGAAAAACAGCGGTACGGAAATCCGCTCCTGTGATCCGCCTTTGACCCTGTGCAACGTAGCCTTGACCTCTCCGGCGGTCCAAAACTCCAGCATTTCGCCAAAATTGATGATGAACTGTCCCGGCTCGGCCTGAACCGCCTGCCATGTGCCATCTGGCAGCAGCGCTTCCAGTCCCGGCGCGCCATCCGTTGCCAACAGCGTCAGACAGCCATAGTCAGTATGCGCTGCAATCCCAAAATCCTTGGCCCCCGCCCAATCCGGTCGGGTCGGATAGAAATTACCTCTCAGCAGCGCCATCGGCGTATGGAAGGCGTCGTCAAAGCTCGTCTCATCACGCCCCAGTGCAGCCGCTATAGCCCGCAGAACCCGCATGGCGACATCGCAGGCATCGGTATAGTAGGCCTGAACAGTCGTCCGAAATGAGTCCGCGCCGGCAGGCCAGAGGTTTGGGGCGTAGACGCTCAGATCACGGCCTTCATAGGGGCTTTCGGGTGGCAGTTCGTAACCGCAGTCAAAGACTTCTTTGAAATCCGGATTGGCCGTGGGATCGACCTGCTCGGATTGGGGTGCCCCCCATCCCCGATTTGCGCCCGTATCGGCCATATCGACGGTGCGCTTTACGTCTTCAGGCAGATGGAAGAACTGTCGGTAAGCCGAAATTACGCGGCCCACGCGATCCGCATCAAGCCCGGTGTTCGAAACGGTCAGAAACCCAACCTGCCCGACCGCGCGGCGCAACTTGGTCAACTCCTCCGGATCACGCTGATCCAGTTTTCTCAGGTTCAGGTTATCAATCATATCCACCTCGGAAATCTGCGCACGGCACGACCCTGCAGCGCAGCGACTGTTAGCTGAATTGTCATGGCGCGACCACAGTGTTATCGGAAACAGGCAACGACAAAAACCGGAGGAACACCAATGCGGCGCAAACTGGCAGCGGGTAACTGGAAAATGAACGGAACCAGCGCGGCGTTGGATGAGCTTGCAGAGCTTTCTGTTTCCTTCCCCTCGGCGTCCGTCGACATTCTGATCTGCCCTCCGGCCACCCTGTTGCATCGCGCGGCGGACAAGGTTGAAGGGACGGCGCTGTCGGTCGGCGGGCAGGATTGCCACGCCGCCAAATCGGGCGCGCATACCGGTGATCTGAGCGCCGAAATGCTGGTAGATGCGGGCGCAAGCGCTGTGATCCTGGGCCATTCCGAACGGCGCGAGGATCATGCGGAACAAAACGAAGACGTCCGCGCCAAGGCGCGCGCTGCGATGGATGCCGGGCTCAAGGCGATCATCTGCGTGGGCGAAAGTCTGGAACAGCGCGAGGCGGCCAATACGCTGGATATCATCGGTGGACAGATGTCGGGCTCTATCCCCGATCAGTCGACCGGCGAAAACCTGATCATCGCCTATGAGCCGATCTGGGCCATCGGCACCGGCAAGGTCCCGACGCTGGAAGAGATCGGCGAGGTCCATGACTTCATCCGCAACCGGCTGGAGCGCCGCTTTGGCGAAGGCGTCGGCCGCTCGGTGCGACTGCTATATGGCGGGTCGGTCAAACCGGGCAACGCCGCCGAGATCTTTGCCGTCTCGAACGTAGACGGCGCACTGGTCGGAGGCGCGAGCCTGAAGGCGCAGGATTTCGCGGGCATTATCGACGCGCTGCAATCGGCCTAAGCAACGCGCTCAGGCCAGTTTCATGGTCACCAGCCCCGCCACGATCAGAGCCGCCGCGAAAACGCGCATGGCCGTAACGGCCTCGCCCAGAAGCATGATCCCGACAAGAAACGCGCCCACCGCGCCGATTCCGGTCCAGATGACATAGGCCGTGCCCAGCGGCAGTGTCCGCATCGCCAGCGCCAACAAGCCGAACGACCCGATCATGGACACGCCCATGATCGCCGTTGGCCACAAACGGGTGAAACCTGCGGACTGTTTCATGGCCACAGCCCAAACTATTTCCAGAAGACCAGCAAAGAGAAGATATATCCAGGCCATTTGAGAACCCTCACATCACTTCGGGTCGTCCCGAATGATCATCCATGATGGAGAGGTCGTCCTCGCACCTTTACGTAAGAACTCCCGCCCGCCGTTCAACAGATGACAAAAAAAACCGGGCAGCGACGCCGCCCGGTTTCAATGCTCGATTTGGTTTGGCCTAGTTTGTTATGATCTCTGGCCCCATGAACGTGTTGGGCAGGAAGGTCGATATCCATGGGATATACGTGACCATGATCAGGAAGACGAACAGCACCGCGAGGAACGGCAGCGCCGCGCGCACAACACCCATCATCGGCATACCGGCAACGCCCGAGGTCACGAACAGGTTCAGACCGACCGGAGGCGTGATCATCCCGATCTCCATGTTGACCACCATGATGATGCCCAGATGGATCGGATCGATGCCCAGTTCGATGGCAATCGGGAACACCAGCGGCGCGACGATCACCAGCAGGCCCGAGGGCTCCATGAACTGACCGCCGATCAGCAGGATCACGTTAACCACGATCAGGAAGGTCACCGGACCCAGCCCCGCCGAGAGCATGGCGCTGGCGATGTGTTGGGGCACCTGCTCGTCGGTCAGCACGTGTTTCAGGATCAACGCGTTGGCGATCACGAACAGCAGCGTGACGGTCAGCTTGCCAGCCTCGAACAGCGTATGCTTGGTGTCGGGGTGGAAGAACGCCGTGACCAGAGCATAGGGTTTCTTCATCAGCGGCAGGTTCGATGTACCCTCTTCCGTGCTGAGCGGCCCCATATCCTTGTAGACAAAGCTGGCGATCAGGAAGGCGTAAACGGCGGCCACGGCGGCGGCCTCGGTCGGGGTGAAGATACCGCCGTAGATGCCACCCAGAATGATGACGATCAGGAACAGGCCCCAACCAGCCTCGCGCGCCGAGGTGAAGATTTCGCCCCAACCCTTCCAGTCGCCTTTGGGCAGGTTTTTGACCTTGGCCATGATGTAGATGGTGATCATCAGCATCAGACCGGCCATCAGGCCCGGAATAACGCCTGCCAGGAACATGCGTCCGACCGACACCTCAACAGCCGCGGCATAGACGACCATCACGATGGAGGGCGGGATCAGGATGCCCAGCGTGCCTGCGTTACAGATCACACCGGCAGCGAATTCCTTGGAATAACCCACCTGACGCATGCCCGCGATCACAATGGAACCGATGGCCACAACGGTTGCCGGGGACGAGCCAGAAAGCGCTGCAAACAGCATACAGGCGAACACACCCGCAATCGCCAGGCCGCCGGGCAAATGCCCCACACAGGCAATCGAGAAGCGGATGATCCGCCGCGCCACCCCGCCGGTCGTCATGAAGGACGAGGCCAGGATGAAGAACGGGATCGCAAGCAGGGTAAAGTGCCCCTCGAACGCCTCGAACAGGGTGCCCGCCACCGAGGCCAGAGAGCTGTCGGAATAGATCAGCAGGAACAGGGTGGAACTGAGGCCAAGCGCCACCGCAATCGGAACACCGATCAACAGCAGGCCGATGACCATCGAGAATAGAAGTACAACATCCATCAGTCATGCATCCCTTGCTGAGCGCGGACTTCTTCGATCTCGTCCTCGACTTCGTGGCTGGCGACAAGGCGGTCGGTTTCACCGCGCCAGATTTGAACGGCAACTTGCGAAAAGCGGATCACAAGCAGCACCATCGACACCGGCAACACCAGATAGGGCACGACTTTGGGCAGCTTTTCATAGCCCTCGCCATAGTTGATCATGTCCTCCAGAAAACGCAGCGGTGCGACCATGGGGATGTCGTCGACTTCATAGAAGCTCTGGCTGCGCGCACCGGTGTCGAACCCGGTCGGGAACCAGCGGCCCGAGGTGGGCGGCAAGTCGGCGAACACGGCCCAGTAGTCATACGAGCCCTTCAGCAGCAACAGCGAGAACACCAGACAGCACGCCACCGCAATCAGCGCCAAAACGCGGCGCGGTGCCGGGGCAAGCATGTTCAGGATTGCATCCACACCTAAGTGAGCGTGCTTCTTCACCGCGTAGGATGCGCCCAAGAGCACCAGCCAGCCGAAGGTGAAAACTGTCAGCTCAAGCGCCCACAGGATGTTGGAATTAAAGACGAACCGCGCGATCACGTTGGCAAAGGTGACGACTGTCATCACCCCCAACAGCAGCGCGATCATCGTCTCTTCGATATGGTCGACCAGCCCGCCAGAGCCGGGTTTCGCACCAGACATCTCATTGTCCCCGCAATTTGTGTGATGAGAGTAAGAAGTGGCGGGCCTTGATGCGGCCCGCCCGGCCTGCACGTCGATAACTCCCCAGTCCCGCGACGCGCGGCCTCGACCGGGATCAGAACCCGGCGTTGATCGCCTGAGCAGCGTCGATCTTGTCCTGACCGACATCGCCTGCGAACTTGTCCCAAACGGGCTTCATCGCATCGACCCAGGCCTGACGCTGATCCGCGTTCAATTCGCGGATGGTGCCGCCGGCATCGATCACCGACTGCTTGGCCGCTTCGTTCACAGCAAAGGCTTCCTTGTTCCGGATCTCGGTTACCTCGGACAGGATGGTCAGAAACTGATCGCGTACTTCCGGCTCAAGGCTGTCCAGCCAGTCAACCGAGGTCACGACCAGATAGTCGATGATGCCGTGGTTGGTCTCGGTGATGCCGTCCTGCACCTCAAAGAACTTCTTGCCGTAAATGTTCGACCAGGTGTTCTCCTGCCCGTCCACAACACCTTGCTGCAGCGCGCCGTAAACTTCCGAGAACGCCATTTTCTGCGGGCTGCCACCGATGGCCTCCATCTGTGCAACCAGAACGTCCGAGGACTGAACACGGAACTTCAAACCATCCGCATCTGTGGGCTCAACCAGCGGCTTGTTCGCCGACATCTGCTTCATACCGTTGTGCCAGAAGGCCAAGCCCTGCAGGCCACGACGCTGCATGCTGTCCTTCATCGCCTGACCGGCATCCGAGGCCTGGAACGCATCCACGGCATCGACATTCTTGAACATGAACGGCAGATCGAACAGGCGGAACTGCTTGGTGAACTTCTCGAATTTCGACAGCGACGGTGCGGCTAGTTGCACGTCGCCCTGCAGCATCGCCTCAAGCACCTTGTCGTCGTTGTACAGCGTTGAGTTCGGGAATACTTCCACACACATCACGCCATTCATCTCGTCATTGACGCGCTGTTCCAGCAGCGAAGCGGCGATGCCCTTGGGATGTTTGTCGGTGTTGGTCACATGCGCGAACTTGACGACAATCTCACCATCGTCGCAGGCGGCCATGCCAGCGGTTGCGGTCACTGTCAGCGCCAATGCGGTCGCAGCTGTTGTCAGGAATTTCATCAGTCTTTTCCTCCCAGACTTCCTAATCGACGCGCAAATCGCGTCTCACGAAGCGCAGTGAACCGAATCACAGATTTCAGCTCAACTTTTTGTTTTGATATCAGTCGGGTTCAAAATTCGTGTTTATTTTCTTTGCATTGCGAACCCAACCCGCATGGCGAAATTTTCGGTGAGCCCAAAGTGTGCGGAATCCCACACGGCCCGTCGCCAAGTTGTGCGGAATTCCGCACTGTTTCGAATCATCCGTGGCGAATCGCGCGCACCAGTTCCGCATTCCAGCCGCAGCCCGCGTCAGCGGGCTGCCACGCCCAACGGTTTTTGCTGCATGAAATGCAGGTCAAACCGGCGGGAGCCCCCTTAGCGCCGATAGTCTTCCGGACGGATCTTGTAGCGCGCCAGCTTGTCATAGAAAGTCTTACGCGGCAGCTTAAGCGCTTTGGCCGCTTCGGATGCCTTACCGTTGTGACGGCCCAACGCGGCCACAAGCAGCGAGCGTTCGACCCGAGCCACGTGTTCCACCAAACCCAACTCAGTCGCCTCGGACGCCTCCTCCGGCATGCCCAGAACAAAGCGCATGGCCGCAGACATCAATGATCGCGCATTACCAGGCCAGTCCTGCGTCATAAGCGAGGCAAGGTGTTCAGAGGTCACTTCGGGCGGCGCGATTCCCGCCTGCTCGGCGGCCTGCGCAACATAGTGGCGAAAGATCACCGGAATATCCTCGGGCCGTTCCGCCAAAGACGGTATGCGCACCTGCATGACATCCAACCGGTAGAACAAGTCCGGGTTAAACCGCCCCTGCTGTGCCAGCTCAGCCAGATCGGCGGTTGTCCCGGCAATGATGCGCGCCTCCTGACCTTTCTCGATCAGTTCCAAAGCGGCATATTGCGTCGCTTCCGGCATCGCTGAAACCTCGTCCAGAAACAGCGAGCCGCCGCCTGCATCAGAGCAGGCCGTATTCAGGTCATCTGCTGACAAGCCCGAGGCGGGACGTTTGATGAAAGGACCCTGTCCGACCGGCGACATCAGATGAACCACCTCGGCCACTTTCGAGATACCACTGCCCACAGGGCCCGTCACCAGAACCTCGGCGCGCGTTGCGGCCACTGTGCGCACGCGGGCGCGCAGGGTTTCAGCTTGCTGAGACAGACCAAAGAGCATGCGGGCAGCCGGGTCGCCGCGCTCCAGCTCTTGTTTGTGCGCGCGCTGCTCCAGTACGTCGGCGCGGTCGGCAAAAGCACGGCCAAGCACCTCAAGCAGATCGGCCGAGGCGCAGGGCTTTTCCAGAAAGTCATAGGCCCCCTGCCCCATGGCCTGAACCGCCATGGGAATATCGCCCTCTCCCGTTAATAATATAACGGGCAACTCGGGATCCATCTCGCGAGCATAGCTTAACAAATGAAACCCGTCGCGGCCCGGCATCCGAATGTCCGAAATCACGACACCTGCAAAATCCCGGTGAATGTGATCTTTTGCGGCGACAAAAGAGCCCGCAACGAGCGGTTCAAAATCCGCCAGTTCCAGCGTCTGCGCCAGCGCTTCGCGCACGGCGGCGTCATCATCAACCAGAAGAACCTTGCGGATCATGCGGCCTCTTCTTCCTTGTAATGCTCAAGCTCAACGGTGAACACGGCACCATCTTGCGTGTTTGATCCCTGAATATGGCCCCCAAAGCTTTGAACAAGGCCATATGAGATGGACAACCCCAACCCCATCCCCTCGGACGACCCCACGGTCTTGGTGGTATAGAACGGTTCGAACAGTTTTTCCGGGTCCTCGATGCCCGGACCAATATCGTTGACCGTCACCGACAGACGGTCGCCCTTGCTGAGTTCGATCCAGATGCGTCTGTGCTCCTGCCCGCTCATCGCATCTGCGGCATTGTTGATGAGGTTTACAAAAACCTGAACCAGACGCACCTCGCCCCCCCAGGCATAGACCGGCGTGTCATCGGGCTGCCAATCCAGAATGACCGCATCTGTCCTTAGGCGGGCCTCGGTCAGTTCGACGGCCGTGCTGATGACCTGAACCAGATCGACCTTGCCCATCGGTTCGCTTTCGTTGCGCGCAAAGGCCCTCAGGTTCTTGATGATCCGAGCCATCCGGGCGGCCATCTGCGAGATTCGGCCCAGATTCTCGCGTGCCCGGTCCGTCTTGCCCCGCTGCATGAAGGCCGAGCCGTTATCGGCAAATTGCTGAATGGCCATCAACGGCTGGTTCAACTCATGACTGATGCCGGCCGACATCTGCCCAAGCGCGCTGAGTTTTCCGGCCTGAACCAGTTCGTCCTGCGCTTTTTTCAGGGCGGCTTCGGCTTCTTCGCGTTCCGACACTTCGCGGCGCAGAGCCGCATTCGCAGCGGTCAGGGCATGCGTGCGTTGTTCGACACGGCTTTCCAGAACAGCGTTGGCCTCGGCCAGAGCGCGTCGCCGCTCGGTTGCCATGAACAGCAAGGCTCCAAACGCAAAGCAGATGGCCGCAACTGATGCAGCCTGCAACCCCGCCAACCGACGCGCGGGCGCCACATCGACCAGAACCTCGGCCGTCATGTCGATCACCGGCAGATCAAGCGTCAGATGCAACGCGTGGCGCGGCAGATAACGCCCCCAGTCCAGTTGCCACAGCTCATGCCCGCCGACGAGGGTCGAGGTGAAATTGACCTCAGCGCCTTCAGGCGGTGTTAGACCCAGTTGCCCGGGTTGACGCTGCCAGAACAACAGGTCTGACCGGTTCGAGATAAAGACGATGCCCTCAGCATCCACGAAGAAGACCGCTTCGGTGCTGCCCCGCCATGTCTGTTCGACGTCCTGCACGTCCGCCACAACCATCACCGCGCCCTCGACCTGACCATCTGGACCAAATGCCGGGGCTGCATAGGTATAAATCCGGTCGCCACTGCCGGGCTCGACGCCATGCGCGCTGCCCAGGGCTCCCTGCAGGGCGCGCGCAAAGGCTGGATGTCCGGCCATGTCCTGGTCGGGAACCGGCTGCGCCGCTGCCAAAATCCGCCCGGTTCGATCCAGATAGATCATATTGACCGCAGCAGTTTTGTCAGCGACATCCAACAGCATTGCCTGCGCCATTTGTTTTTGCGTCGCCGTATCAAGCGCACCCAGAACCGGATGATCCGCCATCAGAACCGCCAGTTCCTGATAGACCTGCATTTGTGTGCTCAGCCGGTCAGCCGCCAGTTCAAGATCGGCCTCGGCCTTTTCGCTCAGTTGCGACAGGGCCTGACGGTACCCGTAGGTCCAGACGCTGACCGTCAGAAGCCCGACGGCACACAGAAACCCCAGAATGATCCAAATGCGTTGCATGTCTAAGGGTCTTGCATTCAACACGCGCCATGGCAAGTCTGCACGGCATGAAGACGCTGAGCCAATCCCCCACCGATCCGGATTTTGTGGCGAACCCATACCCGTTCTATGACACGGCCCGAAGCCACGGGGATTTGTTTTACTGGTCCGAATACGACATGCCCGCCGCAGTATCACATCGCGCCGTCAGCGTCCTTTTGCGCGACCGCCGCCTTGGGCGCGAAATCCCACCCGAGCTGGCCAAGTCAGGCCCTGCCCATATTGCGCCATGGCTGGCGGTCGAGGCACATTCGATGCTGGAGCTTGAGCCGCCGCGCCACACACGATTGCGCGCCCTTGTCCTGCGCGCTTTTACCTCGCGCGCGATTGCCGAACTGGCCCCTTCCATCACCGATTTGTGTCACGACCTGATCGCGCAATTCCCCGATTCTCCGTTCGATCTGCTGAATGCCTATTGCACGCAGGTGCCCGTCATCACGATTTGCCGCCTGTTGGGCGTGCCCGAGGCTCTGGCCCCTGACCTGCTGCGCTGGTCACACGACATGGTCGCGATGTATCAGGCGAGCCGCACCCGCAGGACCGAGGACGCCGCTGCACAAGCCGCGCTGGAATTCACTGCGTTTCTGGACAGCTATATCGAACAGCGGCGACAAGACCCAAGGGACGATCTGATCACCCGGTTGATCGCCGCCGAGGAAGACGGAGACAAGCTGTCGAAGGACGAGTTGATCACAACCTGCATTCTGCTGCTGAACGCTGGTCATGAGGCGACAGTCCACGCCCTTGGCAACGGCGTCAGGATGCTGTTGCAGACCGGTCTTGGCGCTGAGGTCCTGACTTCCACCACTCTGGATAACGTGATCGAGGAGATTCTGCGCTTTGATCCCCCGCTGCATATGTTCACGCGCTATGTCTACGAAGATGTGGAACTGTTCGGCACGCAATTCAAACGTGGCGATAAGGTCGCGTTGCTGTTGGGTGCCGCCAATCGTGATCCCGACATCTGGCAGGACCCCAACCGGTTTGATCCGCACCGCAAGGTCGTCGCGAATTCCAGCTTTGGCGGCGGTTTGCATTTTTGTGTCGGCGCGCCTCTGGCTCGGCTGGAGATGCGGATCGCGCTGCCGATCCTGTTCCAGAGATGTCCAAAACTGCGGCTGGCCGAACCGGCAGAATTCGCCAACAGCTATCACTTTCATGGCCTGACCGAACTGTTGGTCGAAACCTAAGCTGTGGCTTGGCTAGGCGCTTAGCGGAAGCATGGTGGTCGATTTGATCTCTTCCATCGACAGCAGGGCAGTCACGTTGTGCACGCGCACTTCGGAAATCAGGGATTGGTAGAAATTGTCATAGGCCCGCGCATTCCGCACGCGCACTTTCAGAATATAGTCGATATCGCCTGCCAGACGGTGAGCCTCCTGCACCTCGGGTCTGTCGCGCAGCGCTTTCAGGAATTTGCGCTGCCAGTCGGCTTCGTGTTCGGACGTGCGGATCAAAACGAAGAACGTGGCCTCCAGACCCAGCGCCTCGGCATCCAGCAAAACGGTCTGCTGACCGATGATCCCGGCCCCCTTCAGTTTCCGAATGCGATTCCAGACCGGTGTCTTGGAACTGCCCACACGAGCCGCGATTTCGTCCAGCGACTGGCTCGCGTCCCGCTGAAGCTCGGTTAGAATTTTCCGATCCGTGTCGTCAATGCGCACCGACATTCCAATTATTCCTTTCTGACAGAACACATGTTCCACCTGCTGACCCATGCAGAACGAACGTCCTTATTTGGTCACCCATATAGCGAATAAGTGGGAATATTTCCTATATAGGGTGTTAAGTCAAACAATGCTGCAGAAGACGCAAAGATGCAAAACGGACCACATTCACACCGGCCTTATATCCAGCCCGCCATTGGCGGACGGACCGTAGTTGTGCGTCTTGTCGGCACCCTACAAGAACAACTGGCCCTGAACACGGCCGCCAGTGATTTCAACAAGGAGCGTTTCTGATGGCGCGTGCATTTACTCCGAAAGTCGTGACAGCCAATGATCTGCTTGAAGGCGATGTCATCTATCTGACCGAAGACAATCGCTGGTCGCGCGAATTGTCCGAGGCCGAGCTGATCACGGATGAGGCCCACGCGCAAGTGCGCCTGCTGGATGCGGAACGTCAGACCAGCAAGATCGTCGGCGCGTATCTGGCCGATGCGGTGAGCGGCGCGAACGGCCCCGAACCCACCCATTTCCGCGAGGATTTCCGCCGCACCGGGCCGTCCAACTATGCCCACGGCAAGCAGGAAACAGCAACGCAGCCCCGGACCTGACCACAGGCCTCTTCTCTCCCCATATAAGGCCCCAAGGTTCGGGGCTGCAACGAAGGACAGCTAATCATGTATCGCTACTCCGAGTTCGACACAGCATTTTTGGCAGAACGCAACGCGCAGTTCCGGGCACAGGTTGAGCGCCGCATTGACGGATCGCTGACCGAGGACGAGTTCAAACCGTTGCGCCTGATGAATGGCCTGTATCTGCAGTTGCACGCGTATATGCTGCGGGTTGCGATCCCCTATGGCACGCTGTCCAGCGCACAGATGCGTCAGCTGGCTCTGCTGGCTGAAAAGTGGGACAAGGGCTATGGGCATTTCACCACCCGTCAGAACATCCAGTATAACTGGCCCAAGCTGAACGACGTACCGGATATGCTGGACGCGCTGGCCGAGGTTGGGATGCACGCCATCCAGACCAGCGGCAACACCATTCGCAATGTGACCACAGACCACTTCGCCGGTGCCGCCGCGGATGAGGTCGCCGACCCGCGCCCCTACGCCGAACTTCTGCGCCAGTGGTCGACCGACCACCCCGAATTCCAATTCATGCCGCGTAAGTTCAAGATCGCCATCACCGGTTCGGAAAACGACCGCGCCGTGATCAGGGCACACGATATCGGTCTGCAACTGGTCGAGCGTGACGGTGTTCTGGGTGCCCGCGTTATAGTGGGGGGTGGTCTGGGCCGCACCCCGATGATCGGCAAAGAGCTGTCTGACTTCGTCGCCTTTGACGATCTGCTGGCCTATCTTGAAGCTACCGTTTCCGTGTGGAACCAGATCGGTCGCCGCGACAACAAATACAAGGCGCGCATCAAGATCACCGTACACGAGCATGGCATCGACGCCATCCGCGCCAAGGTCAACGAACGCTTCCTGCAGGTCCGCCCGCAGTTCAAAGGGGCCGACATGGCGCTGCTGGATGAGATCAAGGGCCACTTTGCCGCCCCTGCCTTCCGCAAAGGCTCGGTTGCATCGTTTGAAAGCGCCTACACCAACGATCCGGTTTTCCGCTCGTGGGTCGATACCAACATCGCGCCGCACAAGAATGCGGACCACGCGATCGTGACGATCTCGATCAAAAGACACGGCGCGACGCCCGGCGATGCGACGGCCGAGCAGATGCGTGTGATGGCCGATCTGGCCGAAGAGTTCGCCTATGACGAGCTGCGTATCAGCCATGAGCAGAACGTGATCCTGCCGCATGTCCACAAATCGGACCTGCCCGCGATCCATGCCAAGCTGAAGGAATACGAGTTGGCCACCGCCAATATCGGCCTGATCAGCGACATCATCGCCTGCCCCGGCATGGATTACTGCGCGCTGGCCACGGCGCGTTCGATCCCGGTTGCGCAGGAAATCGCGACCCGCTTTGACGATCTGAAGCTGGAGCATGATATCGGCCACCTGAAGATCAAGATCTCGGGCTGCATCAACGCTTGTGGGCACCACCATGTGGGTCACATCGGCATCCTTGGTCTGGATCGCGCAGGTGTCGAGAACTATCAGATCACTCTGGGTGGTGACGGCACCGAAACAGCGGCAATCGGCGACCGTACCGGTCCCGGCTTTGCCTATGACGAGATCGTTCCCGCCGTGGAGCGCATCGTCGACACCTATCTGGAGCAACGCGAAAGCGCCGAAGAGGAATTCCTGCAGACCTATCGTCGTGTCGGCATGGCCCCGTTCAAAGCAGCCCTCTACCCCGAGGCGCAGGCGAATGCCGCTTGACCTGATCCAGACGGAACTGGGTAAAGAGCGCAGCGCACTAACCGAAAGGGTCGAGGCGCTGAATGCCCGGTTTCGGCACCACAGTGCGCATGATGTGATGCATGGGGCCATCGAAGAGATCGACGATCTCGCTTTGGTGTCCAGCTTTGGCGCGGAATCTGTGGTGTTGCTGCACATGGCTGCGGTTGTCGACAAGATGACCCCGGTGTTGTTCATCGACACCCAGATGCTGTTTACGGAAACGCTGGAATACCAGCAGGAAGTCAGCGAGCGTCTGGGCTTGAAGAACGTGCGGATCATCCGCGCAGACGAAGAAGACATTCAGCGCGAAGACCCCTATGGTGCACTGCGCTTGCAGGATACGGACGCCTGCTGCAACCTGCGCAAGACCTTCCCGCTGCAACAGGCGCTGTCAGGCTACTGCGGCTGGATCACGGGCCGCAAACGGTTTCAGGCAGGCACCCGCGCCGCGCTTGACTTCTTTGAGGTCGAAGATGGGACCGGCCGGATCAAGGTCAATCCACTGGCCCATTGGGCGCCCGAAGACGTGCGCACCTATATGATAGAAAACAACCTGCCCCGGCATCCGCTGGTGGCCAAAGGTTACCCCTCGATCGGCTGTGCGCCCTGCACCTCGCCGGTCAAAGAAGGCGAAGACCCGCGCGCAGGACGGTGGCGCGATCAGAACAAAGAAGAATGCGGCATCCATTTTGTCGATGGCAAAATGGTGCGCGCCGGAGAGAGAACATGAATGTAATCGTAACGGATGATGGCTTTTCACCCGACGACTGGACCGACGGCTTTGTCACGCTGGAAGATGCGGCCAATGATGTGGTCGCGCTGGATGTGGCCTCGGACACAGACCCGGACGAGTTGTATGACCGTCTTGGCAGCGCCCGAATGGTGCGCGTGGATTTCCCCTCGTCGGCGGATGGGCGCGGCTTTACGATCGCGCGCATCCTGCGCCTGAAAGGCTATACCGGGCGTTTGCGCGCCAAGGGGCATGTGCTGGCTGACCAATATGCCATGGCGCGCCGCAGCGGCTTTGACGAGGTCGAGATCGATCACGCATTGGCCAACCGGCAACCCGAAGATCAGTGGCTGGCACGAGCCGATTGGCAATCGCACAATTATCAGTCGCGGCTTCGCGGCTAGGGTCACATTCACTGGAAAATGAAACGTAGGGGCAACCTGCCCCTTTTCCTGACTTGGATCAAAGATTAAACGGAGATGTCGGTTTACCCAACCGGCAGTGATAACGATGACAGAGATGAAGCCCGTGACCGAAGCAACCGCCGTCAAGGCCCCCGTTCTGCCCGACGCCCAGACCGTCACCGACGTCAAGCATTGGACGGACCGTCTGTTCTCTTTCAAGGTCACGCGCCCGGCTTCGCTGCGGTTCCGCTCGGGCGAGTTCGTGATGATCGGCCTTCTCGGTGACAACGGAAAACCGCTGCTGCGGGCCTATTCGATCGCCTCGCCATCATGGGACGAAGAACTGGAGTTCTATTCGATCAAGGTGCAGGACGGCCCTCTGACATCGAAATTGCAGCACATCCATCCCGGAGATCAGATCATCCTGCGCCCCAAGCCCGTCGGCACGCTGGTCCATGACGCGCTGCTGCCCGGCAAGCGCATCTGGTTCTTTGCCACCGGCACCGGCTTTGCCCCCTTTGCTTCGCTGCTGCGTGAACCGCAGACTTACGAAGACTACGATGAGGTGATCATCACCCATACCTGCCGCGATGTGGCCGAGTTGGACTATGGTCGTGAGCTGATCGAAAACGTGCGCAACGATGAATTGCTGGCCGAACTGATCGGTGAGGGTTTCGCCGACAAGATCCGCTACTACCCAACCACCACGCGGGAAGAGAGCCCCAAGATGGGCCGCATCACCACTCTGCTGCAGGATGGCACGGTGTTTGCCGATCTGGGTATCGAAGGCGGTATCAAGCCGGAAACCGACCGTGCTATGGTCTGTGGCAGCCTGGCGTTCAATCACGACATCAAGGCCATCCTTGAAGAATTCGGCTTGCGCGAAGGGGCGAATTCGGAACCCAAGGAATTCGTGATTGAAAAGGCATTTGTAGGTTGAACCGAACCTTTCGGATCACAACCAATGTATAAACCTGCTGTGAAACTTGCGAATTTCGCGGGTTTCGCAACTGTTGGCGCTTGAAACACTGTTCGGCCCGGTCTAAATTCCGGGCTCGAAATTCTGCAACCATCAAAGGAATGAACCCATAGCCCGCAGACCTCACAACGCGCCCCCGCAGAGAGACACCGGACCGCGCGTCAATGACAGAATCCGTGCCCCCGAAATTCGCCTGATTGGCGCCGAAGGCGAAAATGTCGGGGTGGTTCATCCCGCCAAAGCCATGCAACTTGCCGCCGACGCCGGGCTCGACCTTGTCGAGATCTCGCCCAACGCGAACCCGCCGGTCTGCAAGATCATGGATTTTGGCAAGTTCAAGTACGAACAGCAAAAGCGCGAAAGCGAAGCCCGCAAGAAGCAAAAAGTCATCGAGGTGAAAGAGGTCAAGTTCCGGCCCAACACCGATACCCATGACTATGACGTCAAGATGAAGAACGTCTTCAAGTTTCTGGAAAAGGGTGACAAAGTTAAGGTTACCCTGCGTTTCCGGGGCCGCGAAATGGCGCACCAGAACCTCGGGCGTGAACTTCTGGAACGTGTGGCCGAGGACATCAAGGAACTTGGCAAGGTAGAAAACATGCCCAAGATGGAAGGCCGTCAGATGATCATGATGATCGGCCCGCTGCCCCAGAAGTAACGACATCTGCGCTTAGCGTATCAAAGCCCTCTTGTAAGCAAGGGGGCTTTTTTCGTTTTCAGCTCGCCTGGCGATTCCGAACCCACTGTGCTGCATCCCGAACGTCGAACATCAACGAGATGACATCGACCACCAGCAGCACCCAAAGAAATCGCACATAGCCCGCAGACAGGTTTTCGGCACCCACAAGCACAAGCACCACAATCATCACCAAAGGCGTCCAGCACAGGATATGCGGCAAGGCCATCGCGCCGGACATCCCCCGCGCCGCTATCATGATCGGAAGATTCAGTGCCATTCCGGTTATGGCCAGAAAAGCGATCAGGCCTGCTTGTGGCTGGGACAAAAATGCCAGTGGCAGCAGGTTGACCGGCACAAGGATCACTGCCACCCATATCTGAACCCACAGCGGCAATCTCCGAAAACTGTTCCAGATATCGAGGAGCATGGCCCTGGCCTTTCAATTGGTCGTTCGTCCGGTGATCCTAGCGCCTGACGCTCCTGTCAAAAGGGCGGTCACGGACTTGTCAGATCACCGAGGCGATGGCGCGATCCAGCTTGTTCACCGTCTCATGCAACTGTTCCTCTTCGATGATGAACGGAGGCGCTAGAAGGATGTGATCTCCGTTGCGCCCATCCCGCGTTCCCGCCATGGGATAACAGATCAGCCCCTCGGCAAAGGCGGCTTTCTTGATCTTTCCGGCAATCCCGCGTGATGGATCGAACGGCGCTTTTGTTTCCCTGTCCTCGACCAGCTCGAGCCCTCGAAACAAACCGCGCCCCCGGATATCGCCAATGTTGGGGTGCTGACCAAAACGGGCCTCGAGCAAGGCCTGCAACCGCCGCCCCATTTGGGCGGCCCGTTGTGGCAATTCGCGCGAGGTCAATTCCTGCACGACGGCCAGCGCCGCTGCGGTCGCCACCGGATGACCGATATAGGTGTGGCCATGCTGAAAAAACCCCGACCCATCCCGGATCGCATCATAAATCCGGCCGGTGCACAACATCGCCCCGATAGGCTGATACCCGGCCCCCAACCCCTTGGCGATACATAGGATATCCGGCACGACCTGATCGTGGTCGCACGCGAACAAATGCCCGGTGCGTCCCATTCCGCACATCACCTCATCCAAAATCAGCAACACGCCATACTGATCGCAAATCTCGCGAATCCGCCGGAAATACCCATCAACAGCGGGCACGGCGCCCAATGTTGCCCCAACTACAGGTTCGGCCATGAATGCCATAACTGTCTCGGGACCAAGGCGCAGGATCTCGGTCTCGAGTTCATTGGCGACACGCTGGCCATAGTCAAAGCTGCTTTCGCCTTCGAGCCCTTCGGCATACTCGTAACAGGGCGCTATATGCGTCATCTCGATCAACATCGGCGCAAATTGCGCCCGCCGCCAAGCGTTGCCCCCAGCAGACAACGCCCCAAGCGTATTGCCATGATAGCTCTGCCGCCGCGCGATGACATGGCGCCGCTCAGGTTGACCGATTTCAAGGAAATACTGCCGCGCCAGCTTGATCGCAGCTTCGGTCGCCTCGGACCCGCCCGAAACGAAATAAACCCGCTCAAGATCGCCCGGGGCATGCTGGATCAGCAAATCCGCCAAAGCCTCGGCCGGTTCAGATGTCATGAACCCCGAATGCGCAAACGCAATTTTGTCGACCTGCGCCTTGACCGCTTGCGCAACTTTAGCATTCGAATGACCCAGGCACGAAACCGCCGCATCCCCGCAATCCAGATATCGATTGCCCGAGGCGTCAATCAGATAGCACCCGTCCCCTGCCGCCGCGACCGGCAATTCCGCCCTGGTGTGGCGCGGAAACACATGACTCATCTTCTGCTTCCTTTTAACAATTCAACCAGCGCTGCAACCGAGGCTGCGTTATCGGCCCACAGACGCCCTTTTGAATTCACCATACTATTTTCAAACCCGACCCGCACATCTCCGCCGTTTTCTGCCGCATAGCTCAGGCACGCATGTTCATGTTTACCAAACGCACACAGCATCCACCGCGATGGCTGAGGAAGAAAGACATCCAAATCCCCCGGGTCCGAGTTCCGCCCGGAAGAATACCGCCCCAACACCAGCAACCGCTCCTGTTGATCGGGCTGAACAATCCCGCGATCCTGCCAATGATCCAACAGCGCCGCATCAGATTGATCATAAAGGATATGCTGCACCCGTGTCCCTTGCGCAGCACATTCTGCATAGACCTGCGGCGCCAGTGCTTCATCCCGCGCGATTTCCCGAACCGAGATCGAGGCCCATTCCGGCTTCACCGATCTCAGGCAAAACAGTTGCTGAGCAACATCAAACAGACCGGCGGCCTCGGTGGTGATCTGCACGTCGATCTCAGGAACCTTGCGGCGCAGTTCGGCGATCGTCTCAAGATACAATCCCGAATCCAGTGAATGCCGCCCTGCCTTGTCGCGAACATGCAGGTGTAGCCCGTTGGCCCCGGCATCGGAACAGGCTTTGGCTGTCTCCACAAGTTCCGGCACGGTGACAGGAATCGCCGGATGGTCCTTCGCCCCGCGCCGCGCGCCATTTGGGGCAACCAACACGTAAGGAGGCTGCTGGCATTCAAGTGTTTTTTGGTGCACCGCTGTCACCCCGATACTCTTGCTGTGTGCAACAGATTTACGCGCAAACAAATCGTTTTCAATTTGCTTTCTTCATAACATATGTTTTTCTACGCTCATGCAATCGACAGCACCACAGATCACCGCGCATCTGCGACGGGAAATTGATGCCCTGCCCCCTCAGATGCAGGCGGCGGCCAAATATATCATAGACCACCCCGGAGATTTCGGGCTGGACCCGATCCGCACAACTGCGCAGAAAATCGGGGTAAGCTCCAACGTTCTTGTCCGCCTGTCCCAAAGGTTCGGGTTCGACAGTTTCGACAGTTTCCGCACCCCTTTTCGGCAGATTCTGGTCACGGACCGAGAAGCGCAGCTTGGTCAGGACTGGCTGGATCAAATGCAGGCCAAAGGCGGCTTTGACGCCACTCACGCCACCTTTGTCCAAAACGAACTGAACGTGGCAACCCGATCTATGCGGCTGCTGGACCCCAGGACGGCAAAACGGGCCATCGACGTTGTGACCAAGTCCAACCGATGCTTCATCACCGCCACGCGCGCCAGCTATGCATTGGCCTATTATTTTCACTATGCGGGGCGAATGGCCCATCCGGGGTTACAGCTGATTCCGCGCCATATGGGATCGGCTGTGGATGATCTTCTGCAGGCGGATCAGACCGATTGCCTGCTGGCAATTACCGTGCAGCCCTATTCCTCGGACACGATCAAATCCATGCGCTTTGCTCAGGATCGTGGCTTGAAACTGGTGCTTATATCAGACAGTGACGTCATCGCACCGGGCCTGAAACCGGACGTCAGCTTGACAATCAGCACCCGCACACACCACGCCTTCACCAGCTTCTCTGGCGCGATGGTCGTTCTTGAGTGTCTCTTGGCCCATCTGTTCAACGCGGGCGGACATACCGCGCAGGATCGGGTGGAACAGTATCAAAAGGCTCGGGAAGACACGGGCGCATACTGGCAACCCCCAAAACCACCTCGCGTACGTCCCCAATAATCCCCCGGCGTTTTGTGCCGGGGGCATGTGTGTTTCCCGCTTTGTTTTGCGGTGTATCAGGTACAGGCGTTGACGGCGCGTTTTGTCATGAC